>CAZYPX010000019.1:0-23533 GCA_964649675.1 uncultured Rhodospirillaceae bacterium
GATGTCCAAGAACGTAGTAGGAGGCGACTTCTAAAATCACCCGCTTTTCTCAATGAAAAAGCGACATTATCACGAGCGTCAAAACATCCTAAAGCTAGGCTTTGACGACCAGACATGCCGCAGTGTCAATGTGATAGCTACCGGCAAACGGTTTTTGATCGCCAGTTCTGTAAAACTATCTCGTTTTTTAAAGCGTGTCTATAGAAAAATTTAATTTTCTGTGGATAGAATTATAAGCCCCGAAAAACCTAGATTTTCAGCCCCTTCTGGCGAACAAAGTCCTTTAGAGAACGCTGCGGGCGGGGGCCGTAATGCGTAATAATTTCAGCTGCGCAAACGGCGCCCAGACGCCCGCATGCGGCTAATTCCCAACCTTTTGTCAGTCCGTAGAGAAAGCCGGCGGCGTACGAATCACCTGCGCCCGTCGTATCGAGCACTTTGTCCACGGGTTCGGCCGCAACTTTTACAAGGTCTTTGTTGTGCGCGATGAGTGAACCGGATTCGCTACGCGTCCCGACAACAAGGGGGCATTCCGTAACGGCTTTGGCCATAGCTTCTTCGAACGATGGCGTTTGATAAAGCGACATCAACTCATGTTCGTTCGCAAAGACGATATCGACATCGTTTTTAACGAAGGAGCGAAAAGCCTTGCGATGCCGGTCGACGCAAAACGGGTCTGATAATGTCAACGCGGTATGCCGTCCTGCCGCATGGGCGAGGCGGGCGGCGTGTATCATGGCCGCTTGGGCTGAAGGCTTGTCGAACAAGTATCCTTCAAGATATGTGATCTTGCTTTGGCGAAGGATGGATTCGTCGACATCATTTTCGGTCAATTCAACGCACGCGCCGAGATAAGTACTCATGCTTCTCTGGGCGTCAGGCGTCACGAGAATGAGACAGCGGGCGCTTGTGGGGCCATCGGTCATAGGCGGCGTGGCAAAATGCACCCCGAGGGCGCGGAGGTCGTGACGAAAGATCGCGCCGAGCTGGTCGTTGCGGAGCTTGCCTATATAGGCGGGCGTGCCCCCCAAAGTTGCTATAACCGCCACGGTGTTAGCGGCGGATCCGCCCGACATCTCAATAGCGGGGCCGATGCGGCTGTAGAGGTAGTCCGCGCGCGCTTCATCGACAAGCGTCATGACCCCCTTGGCGATGTGGTGGGACGCAAGAAAATTTTCGTCGCATTCCGCGATGATGTCCACAATGGCGTTCCCGATGGCGCAAACATCATAGGTCGATGTTGAAGAAGCAATTTCGTCAAGGCGAAGACTCATGAAAACACCCGTGATTCGTTTTTTGCAAACGGAGCAAGCTTAAGATGTGCTTGGTAGCATAGGGCGCGAAAAAGCGCTCGGAATTTCGCATGATGTAATCGCTTGATTCCGTGAAGCGATTCAAGTTTTCCAGAACTTCCTTGGGTGGGCGGCGGTAAAACGCTTGCCGATCTCAAGGGCGCATGGTAGAGCCAGAAACGTGCGGCGTGCGCCATTTTATTTTGAAAAGCCATTGCTACGGTTGTTGACCGAATCGCTGCGCTCGTGCATCTCTTAGCTCAATCGTTTCGGAGGAGAAACGCATGTTCGGACGAAAGGATTCCCCAGAAGCCATGTCACAAGAAAACCCTACGCAAAGCCCCGTAGCCGGACGCGCTGCCGCTCCAGCCGCCGAGGCGACAACGCGCGCCTCAGCGCAGAACAGCCCCGTTCCTGCGACAACGCGGCGCTCTATAGATTTGCCCCACGGCAACAGCCGCCGTTCAGAGCGCATCGGTGAGCATGGCGAGCGCAAACTTATCGTCGGCAAAGGTCTGTCTCTTTCGGGTGAAATAACCGCATGTGATGTTTTGGTCGTTGAAGGCAAGGTTGAAGCGAAATTGACCGACGGCAAAATGCTTGAAATCACGGAAAGCGGCCAGTTCCGCGGCAGTGTCGAGATTGAAAACGCCGACATCGCGGGCCGTTACGATGGCGAACTCACGGTGCACGGACGTTTGACGGTGCGCGGCACGGGACGCGTCAGCGGCATCATCAAATACGGCGAACTCGAAGTCAACGCGGGCGGCCAGATCATCGGCGAAATGCAAGTCGCAGGCGAAGGATCCCAACAGCAACAAAAGGGCGGCTTTGCGCGCGCGGCGAAGTTCACGTCGCTCGTCGAAGAAGACGAAGAGGCGGCAGGACTGCAACGCCGCATCAGCAACGGCTGACGGTAAAGCAAGGCTTTCGTCAATCAAGCGGCGCGTTTGGAAAAACGCGCCGCTTTTTTGAGAGCCGCCCGTCGATTTTCTTTTTACGGCGTCTTGTCTGTGTACGCGCACAGGTCGCGCACGGGGCAGGTGGGGCATTTGGGTTTACGCGCGATGCAGGTGTATCGTCCGTGAAGCACCAGCCAATGGTGCGCGTTCATGAGCCATTTTTCCGGCACGACCTTCATCAGTTTTTCTTCGATTTTTTCCGGCGTATCGGCGTGGGCGAGGCCCGTGCGGTTCGCGACGCGGAACACGTGTGTGTCCACAGCGATCACGGGTTTGTGAAAGATGGTGTTGAGGATGACGTTCGCCGTTTTTGGGCCGACGCCCGCGAGCGTGACGAGTTCTTCGCGCGTTTGTGGAACCTCGCCGCCGAACTTGTCGGCAAGATCGCGCGACAGAGCCATGACGCTTTTCGCCTTGGCGTTAAAGAAGCCCGTGCTCTTGATATACTCTTTGAGTTTCTCCTCGCCGAGCTTCAGCATCTTTTGAGGCGTGTCGGCGATTTTAAAAAGCGGCTCCGTCGCCTTGTTCACGCCTTTGTCGGTCGATTGCGCGGCGAGCACCGTGGCCACGAGCAGGGTGTAGGCGTTAGAGTAGTTCAACTCGATTTGCGGCTTGGGCCGCTCCTTTTTCAAGCGGCGGAAAAATTCGTCGACGTTCGCTGGGGTCATGTTTATACGAGTCCTTGCTGAAAAGCGTGCTATCATAACCTGAAAACGCGCTGAAAATGAAGGATGCGGTTATGGCCAAGAAGTTGAACGTGACCTTTCCCCGCAAGCCGCCGTGTTGCGTATGTTGGGGCGTGGCGAAGACCCCCTATGGGCCTATGCTGATAGGCGTGACGGAAACGGACGCGTTGTGCCAACTCCATTTTCTTGGCAAGAAAAAACCGTCGGCTGTCGTCAAGGCATGGGAGCGCGCGTGGAAGACAACGGAGTTTTGCGAAGACAAAAAAACCGCCGAAAAAACGGTGAAGGGTGTTTTTGGAAAATCCGCAATAAAGGCAGTGAAAGTGTGTTTGTACGGAACGCCGTTTCAGCAAAGCGTGTGGAAGGCGTTGCTCGGCCTTTCGTCGGGAAAGTCCGTGAGCTATGCTGAACTCGCGCGCAAAATCAAAAAACCGAAGGCGGTGAGGGCGGTCGGCAGCGCGCTGGGCGCGAATCCCGTGCCGATTCTCGTTCCGTGCCATCGCGTGATAGCAAGCGGCGGCGGTCTGGGCGGCTATGCGGGGGGTCTGGTCATGAAAAAACGCCTTTTGAAGGCAGAAAACATAAAATTTTCAGGCGGTTAATCAGGGGGCGATGCCTGTAATTCCGGTCGTTTCGTGACGCGAAAGAAACGCTTGGCCCTAAATCATTGATTGTGCTATTGCTCCCGCTCTTAATGATTCCGGGTTCAACTCTTTATCCCTGAAGGAGGGGCGTTTTTCGTGCAAGTTTTGGTGCGTGACAACAATGTCGATCAGGCGCTTCGCGTCTTGAAAAAGAAATTACAGCGCGAAGGCGTGTTTCGCGAAATGAAGCTGCGCCGCAATTACGAAAAACCCTCGGAGAAACGGGCCCGCGAAAAGGCGGAAGCCGTTCGCCGCGCCCGCAAGGTCGAGCGCAAGCGCAAAGAGCGCGAAGGTTTTTAAGCCGCGCGTTTCGTTCTAGCCCTTCAGGCTTTTCTCGATGACTTCGCTGCAGGCGGTCGAAAGATCCTTGTGCTTGGCCGCTTTCTTCAGCTCCGCCGTCATCATGCTTTGACGCTTTTTGTCATAGTCTTTCCATCGTAAAAAGTTTTTCGCCAGCGCTGATGACACGTGCGGGTTGAGCTTGTCGAGCTTGACGATCATGTCCCCGATAAAGCGGTAGCCGCTTCCGTCGGCGGCATGGAAGCCAAGGGGATTCGCCGCGAAAACGCCGATAAGCGAACGCACACGGTTCGGGTTTTTGATATCGAAATCCGGATACTTCATCAGGCGCTTCACGTCTTTCAGCACACCGTGCCGACGTCCGCCCGCTTGCGCGATGAGCCAGCGATCCATGATGAGCGGCTGGCCTTTGTATTTTGACTCGAACAATTTGAACATGTTGTCGCGCAGGGGCGACGTTGTGTCGGCCAGAATCGACAGCCCCGCGATTTTATCCGTCATGTTGCGCGATTGCGCGACCAAAGCGGCGCATAGGGGAAGCGCATCGTGCGGCGCGGCCTTGGCCAGATAGTTCAGGCATAGATGTTTCAGGCTGCGCTTGCCGCGGGCGACGCCGTCCGAAGCGCTTTCGCTTAGCGTTTTGCTAAGCGACTCGAACGTGCGCCACATATCGTCAGCCAAGGATTCGGCGATAGGCCGGATGAAACACTGACGCGATTCGTAAAGTTTGACCGGATCGATCAGGCGACCCGAAGCGGTCAGGGCGAGGCTGTGCTCGACTTCGCCGGGCAGCATAAGCGTCATGGCTTTGGTCGCCGCGTCGATTTTGTCGTTAAGCAGTACGGCGCGCAGGGATTCGATAAAAGCTTTGGGCGCGGGCTTGCCGGACACGAGGTATTTAATAAAAAGCTTTTGTGCGGAATCCCAGCGGCTAAAGCCGTCGCTGTCATGCGCCATCAGGAAGAGCAGATCGCTTTCCGTGTAAGCGTAGTTTAAACGTACGGGAGCCGAAAAACCCCTTAAAAGCGAAGGAACCGGTTTCGAGCCGATATTCTTGAAGACAAACGCTTCCACAGGCTTTTTAAGTTCAAGAACTTGCGTGCCGATCATGTCGCGGCCCTTGGGGTCAAGCAGGCCGAAGGCGAGCGGCATGTGCATCGGTTTCTTCTTCGGCTGGCCGGGCGTTGGTGGTGTCGTTTGCTTTACGCGAAGACGATAGGTTCTTTTCTTGGCGTCATAGGACGATGTAACGTCCAGAACGGGCGTGCCCGCCTGAGAGTACCACAGCATGAACTGGCTGAAATCGCGTTTGTTGGCGTCGGCCATGGCGGCGATGAAATCATCGCACGTCGCGGCCTGCCCGTCGTGGCGCTTGACGTAAAGATTCATGCCCTTGCGGAATCCTTGCTTGCCCGCAAGCGTCTGGATCATGCGCACGACCTCCGCTCCCTTGCCGTACACCGTGCGCGTGTAGAAATTGTCGATGGCCTTGTAGCCTGCGGGGCGGATGGGATGCGCCATCGCGCCCGCATCTTCTTGGAACTGGCGGCTACGCAGATCGCGCGCCGTTATAAGGCGTTCGATGTCGGGATTGTTCATGTCTGCGCAGAATTCCTGCTCACGGAAGACGGTGAGGCCCTCCTTGAGGCTGAGCTGGAACCAGTCGCGGCACGTGATGCGGTCGCCGGTCCAGTTGTGGAAATATTCGTGGCCTACGACCCGCTCGATGAAGGCAATGTCGCCGTCCGTTGCGGTCTCGGCGCGACCAAGCGCGCAGGAGTCGTTGAAGATGTTGAGGCCTTTGTTTTCCATCGCGCCGTAGTTGAAGAAGCTTACGGCAACGATCATGAACAGGTCGAGATCGTATTCGAGGCCGAATACGTCCTCGTCCCACTTCATCGCTTTTTTCAGTGCGGTCATCGCAAAGGCGGTTTCGGGCGTTTTGCCCGGTTCGACGTAGATTTCGATCTTGACCTTGCGCTTGCTCTTGGTGACGAAAGAGCTTGTCACTTTGTCGAGTTTGCCCGCCACAAGAGCGAAAAGATAACAAGGTTTGGGGAAAGGGTCTTCCCACACGACAAAGTGGCGGCCTTTCGGTTCATTTCCCGTTTTAACGCGATTACCGTTGGCCAAAAGAACGGGGTAACGCTTTTTGTCCGCGTGGATCGTGACGGTGAATTTCGCCAGAACGTCGGGGCGGTCGGGATAATAGGTGATGCGGCGGAACCCTTCGGACTCGCATTGCGTGCAGAGCAGGGGGCCTGCGGCGTAAAGGCCTGAAAGGGCGGTGTTGCTTTGCGGTTCGTTCGCGCTTTCGATTTCGAGCACGGCTTTGTCGGGGGCGCTCAAAGTCAGCGTGTGCGGCGTTAGTTTGTAATCTTTCGGCGAAAGCTTTTTGCCGTTCAGCGTGACGGCGATCAGCTTTTGCGCTTCCCCGTCAAGAACGAGCGGCGCTTTTTTGTTTTTGGATTCCGGATTGCGCCGGATGTTAAGGCGCGAGCGCACCCGGGTGAATTTGTCCTGAATGTCGATGTCGAGATGTACTTTATCGACGAGGTAAGCGGGCGGGGCGTAGTCGGCGAGGCGGACTTCTTTGGCTTTGGGCATGGGATTCCTGCTTGAAAAACAACACATAAGGCGGGCTGGAGATTCCCATATCCCGCCCTGCCATGCAAAGGATAAAACAGCTGGTGCTTCAAGGAATTTTGTGTTGCGAGAGAGGGCTTGAAGAACGTAGGGCTACCCCGGATCCGTAACGCGCCGCTGATGATAGAGCGTCTCTATAACATCGATGACCTAGGGTTCAGTGGTATCCACTGCGCCCGTTTCCTTTAACCAGAAACGGCTCGTGTCCACGATCTGCCTCAGCAAAGCCTCTTTTCCCTGGCCAAGCCCCATATGGTCGCCTGGTAAAACGACTAAAGTCTTAGGCTCGGGCACAGCTTCTTGAAAACGGCGGCGCGCCAATGCAGGTATAAGTTCATCGTCCTGTCCCTCCAAAACAAGAAAACGCCCTCTTAAAAACGGCAAATGGCCTAAGGGCTCCATGGGGCGGAGCGCCGTCCCGATTACAAGGGCCATAATCTTGCGCGCCCATGGAGGCCTCACATGGGGGTTTGCCCGAAACAGCTCGTACAGCGGAGCTCCACCATAAGCCAGTATGGTCGAGCGGATGTTTATTCCGTCCTCTTGAGCCATGCGTTGAACGGCAGGAACGGCAAGCGCCCCCAACGAATAGCCCAAAAGGCTTATGCGCTCGGCGTCAGTCCACGGTTGTTGCGACAACCAATGTAGAATGGTGGTCGCTTGCGCGGGGATAGCCATAAGGCGCTTGTAAAGGAAAGGGGCATCGTTAAGTAGCGCCATGCCATCGGGAAAATACACGGGCATCGGCCAATCATAACCGACGATAACGTTCGGCCCTGGGGCTTCGATCGGACGTATGTTAACCTCACCGGATCGCGCGCCGCCAAACACGAAAACGATCGGCATTTTCTTGTTCGGCGTTGGGAGCGGCAAGCTGACCGTAAAACCGATTTCGCCCAGAGTTTCGCTGACGAGAACAACATGCTCAACATGTCGGTCGCGCAAGAAATCTTTTGCCGAACGTCGCTCCGACACGACGATCGACGGGGAGGGCAACGCGCCAATCGATCCGCGCGTCCCCTGCCAAACAAGAGCCACCGTGAGCAGAGCCGCCAAAAGCAAGCCAATTGCCGTAAATTTGGCTATGCGCATGATGCATCCTCGCTTGATCGGCATAATGGTTTTGGATCTTTTTCAACGCTTAAAAACGACAACCCCAACAAAGCCGCAAACACAATTTTCTTTCCCTTGAGTTTGGCTCCATTGTGACCATTTCTTCCAAGAACGTCAAAAGCTGTAACGCAAAATTGAACCACTTCCGGCTGACGCTGGGTGGTTCATGATGCCGACTATCAGGGATCACCACGCCCTGAGCCGTTTCCGTGTGCGGGGTGAACAGGTCCTCGCCAAAAACAGGAAGCTCAAGATGTTCTCAGAGCGGTTCCGCTACCCCAAACCTGTCTACGCCGCCAGGTTCGCTATCGTTGCTGGTGTCGTCAACATCATGGCGGGGTTTTGAGCCGAACGGCCAGCTAATTAACTTTAACGTGCCCGGTCTTTTGTGACCGCAATGAGGCATGCATGAAAAATGCGGGTGCAAATAATGATTTTTTCTTGCATTTGGTTTAACATTATGGTGTTTGCAAAGTTCGTTCAAAGTCCGGTCAGGCAGCGTGCGGGTACCGGGGTGCGGCGGAGTGGGCTTAACCACTGTTTTTGTTGCCGGTGGAGGAGACGATGACAATACGCTCTCTTCCAATTCGGGATAGGAATGGTCGATCTGGCCGGGGGCTTGCCCCTGTGAGCGCTACGCCGAAACGGTCCGAATTGGATTATACGAAAGCTGCTGCGGCGTTGGAAGACGCCCTTCAAAAAGATCATTTTATCAAGGACGAGTTCGGCAATATGTTTGCCGGCCGCCACATGATTATCGACCTGTACGGTGTCGAGGGGCCTCTCTTGGCCGATCTGCAGCTCATCAAGGATGCCTTGGCGCGTTCGGCGCGCGTCGCGGGCGCGACGCTTCTCAACATAGATTTGCATACGTTCGAGCCGAACGGCGGAATTTCCGGCGTGGCGGTTCTTGCGGAATCGCACATCAGCATTCACACGTGGCCTGAACGCGGCTACGCGGCGATCGACGCCTTCATGTGCGGCGAGGCGCGTCCGGAGCGTTCGGTGGCCGTGCTGCGCGAAGCTTTCCGTCCCAGCAACATCCAGTTGACGGAATTGAAGCGCGGCATGGTGGAGAGCGCGGATGGTTAAGTATTATACCGAGGACGGTAACTCGTCGCCCGGTCTAATACAAAAACTCCTTTGCGAAGACATAATATGTGAGGAAACCACGGGTTTTCAGGACGTCGTGATTTTCAACAATCCGGTGTTCGGCAAGGTCTTGGCGCTCGACAAGGTTATCCAGACGACCGAAAACGACGAGTTTATCTATCACGAAACCATCGTTCACTTTCCGATGCTGGCGCATGGCGCGGCGCGGCGCGTGCTGATCATCGGCGCCGGCGACGGCGGCGTTTTGCGTCAGGTGATGAAGTATCCCTATGTGCGTGAAGCCGTGATGGTCGAGATCGACAAGCGGGTCATCGAATTGGCGCAACGCCATCTTCCGGAAATATGCGGTAACGCTTTCGAGGATCCGCGCGCCAAAGTGGTCGTCGGGGACGCCTATGCATACATGGCCGAAAACAAGGAGCTTTTTGACGTTATCATCATCGATTCTTCCGATCCTGTTGGCCCCGCGCAACGCCTGTTTGCGCCAGAGTTTTATGGCAACTGCAAGCGCAGCCTGACCCCGGGCGGGGCCTTGGCGGCGCAGGCGGGCGTTCCTTTTTTGCTGCCTGAAACGGCCCGTCTGCTAAACGTCGGCCTGAAGCGGCATTTTGCCGATGTTGCCTTTTATCTGGCTGATATTCCTTCCTTTGTCGCGGGTCCCGGCGCTTTCGCCATGGCCAGTGACAACCCGGCCCTCAGGCAAACGGACGAGAACACAATAGCCCAAAGGTTGGCCGCGGCGGGAGTCGCGGATCTTAAATATGTAACGCCCGCGCTTTTCGGTGCGGCTTTTGTTTTGCCTCGCTACATACAAGAGACTATTGACGTAAACCCGCGCAGACCCTAGTTCAGGCATCCGGTCGAAGGCCCGCTTTTTATCGGCGGGATTTTCCGGCGCGGCCCAAGGAACGCTTTCACCCCTTCGCATGGAGAGCTGTATGGACAAGAGGAATTTCTATAACGAGACGCTTTACGACGACTTCGGCCAGCGTTTCAGGATCGATCGCGTGTTGTTCGAAAGCGGCACGGGCATACAGCATCTCGTGATTTTTGAGAACAGCGCCATGGGCAAGATCATGGCGCTTGACGGGGTGATTCAGACTACGACCGCCGACGAGTTCGTCTATCACGAAATGCTCACGCATGTTCCGATCATGGCGCATGGCGCAGCGAAGAAAATCCTCATCATCGGCGGCGGCGACGGCGGCATGTTGCGCCGGTGTCTGGAACATAAAAGCGTCGAAAAAATCACGATGGTGGAAATCGACCGCAGCGTGGTGGACATGTCTATCCAGTGGTTGCCCGAAATCTCGGCGGGCGCGTTCGACGATCCTCGCGCGGATCTGGTGATCGAGGACGGGTGCAAGTTCGTCAAAGAGACGAAAGACAAATACGACGTCATCATCGTCGACTCGACCGATCCTGTGGGTCCGGGCGCGGTGCTGTTCACGAGTGAATTCTATACCGATTGCCACGCGTGCCTCGCGTCCGGCGGCGTTATTGTCACGCAAAACGGCGTTCCGTTTTTCCAGCCCGACGAACTGTTCAACACGCACAAGCGCCTCAAGCCTATTTTCAAGGACGCGTGGTTCTACGTCGCGCCCGTTCCGACGTATTACGGCGGATTCATGGCTTTCGGCTGGGCGTCCGACAATGTGGCGTTGCGCCGACAGCCGGAAGAGGCGATCGCCAAACGTTTCGCCGCCGCAGGGCTCGCGACGCGCTACTATAACGCCGGAATTCACGCGGGCGCGTTCGGACTGCCCCAGTTCATGCTGGACACAATGGAAGGAAAACAGGGTTAACGGTCGCGTTCGCCCGAACCCAAGCCTTGACTTGGGTTCGGGCTTGCCCCTATAAAGCCCCGCTTGGAAGAGATCGGGCGCGGTTTGCGCCCCGTGAACGCCAGACGCCGGATAAGGCGCGGCGAATACCATAAAACAGGATGAAAGGAAGGCCCAGGCGTCGCGCCGGGCCGTCAGGAGGTTCAAATGGCTCGTGTATGTACAGTGACCGGCAAAAAGCCGAAGTTCGGCAACAAGGTCAGCCACGCCAACAACAAAACGCGCCGCCGCTGGCAGCCGAACCTTCAGGTGTGCTCGTTTCCTTCTGAGATTTTGGGCAAAAAGGTCACGTTGCGCCTGACGGCCAACGGCATCCGCACGATTGAGCACAACGGCGGCATCGACGCGTGGCTGCTCGGCTCGCGCCCCAGCCGTCTTTCCGAAGACGCGCTCAAAATCCGCAAAGCCCTGCAGAAAAAACAGGCCGAAAAAGCGGCGTAGGGATTTGGCTGCTCCGCTCTCCACCACCATCGCCATTGACGGCTTGTCGGCCAGCGGAAAGGGCACGTTGGCCAAGCGGCTGGCGGCTCACTTAGGCTATGCGTATCTCGACACGGGCCTTTTGTACCGCGCGGCAGGCATGATGGCCAAAGAGACTGGTGTATCGCTCGACGACATGGCCGGGCTTGCGGTTTTTGCCAGAACCCTTGATGTTGACGCCTTGGTTAAGGGGCTCGACGATCCTGCCCTGCGCGGCGACGAGGCGGCTCAGGCGGCTTCCAAGGTTGGGCCTGTTGAGAAAATCAGGGCTGCCCTTTTAAAATTTCAGCAAGATTTCGCCCACCATCCGCCGGAAGGGCGGAAAGGTGCGGTGCTCGACGGGCGCGATATCGGGACGATCATCGCACCCGAGGCCAAGGTTAAAATTTTCGTCACGGCCAGCGTCGAAACGCGCGCCAACCGCCGTTTTCTTGAGTTGCAGGGGCGGGGCATACATGTTACTGAGGCCGAAGTTCTTGCGGATATGCGTGCGCGTGACGAACGCGACCAGAGCAGGGCCACGGCTCCGGCAAAACCGGCTGAAGATGCCATCATCCTCGACACCACGAGTATGAATGCTGATCAGGCTTTCGCGGCGGCTTTGGCAATCGTCAAGGACAAGCTCAAGACGACTTGAGTGGTCGGTATGGTGCCGACGGCGGATAGACTTTGAAAACGGTTGGGCCTCGCTTTCTGCCCCAGTGATCAGGTTTAGTCGTAATATCAAACGCCCTTCGGGGCAAAAACGAAAGCGGCGGGCACACCCCGCGACGGAGCCGGAGGCGCTTTCAGCGCAGGTTCCTGGCCTTTCGAGGCCTGAAAGAGAAATCACACATGGCTCGTAGTTCAAACGTTAAGCGCTTTATAAGCAACGAAATTCCGCTTCCCAAACCCGTGCATGCGGCCGGTGAAAGTTTCGCCGAACTGCTCGAAGGTTCCTTCGGCAAGCGTGGAGGCATGGAAGGCAGCGTCATCAAGGGCAAGGTCGTTGCCGATGATGGCGACTTTTACATGATTGATGTCGGCCTGAAATCCGAAGGCCGCGTGGCGAAGAAAGAATTCGCACTTCCCGGCATGGCGCCTGAAGTCAAAGTGGGCGATCTGGTCGAAGTGTTCCTCGAGCGCATGGAAGACCGCAACGGCGAGGCTTCGCTGTCCCGCGAAAAAGCCAAGCGCGAAGAAAGCTGGACCGTTTTGGAAAAATCTTTCGAGAAGCAGGAACGTGTCACGGGCATCATCTTTGGCCGCGTCAAGGGCGGCTTTACGGTCGATCTCGACGGCGCCGTGGCGTTTTTGCCCGGCTCGCAGGTCGATATCCGTCCCGTTCGCGACATCACGCCGCTTATGGGAACGCCCCAGCCGTTCCAGATTCTCAAAATGGATCGCGCGCGCGGTAATATCGTCGTGTCGCGCCGTGCCGTTCTTGAGGAAAGCCGCGCCGAAGCGCGTTCGGAACTGGTCGCCAACCTCAAGGAAGGCCAGATTCTGCAAGGCGTCGTCAAGAACATCACCGATTACGGCGCTTTTGTCGATTTGGGTGGCGTGGACGGTTTGCTGCACGTTACCGATGTTGCGTGGAAGCGCGTCAATCATCCTTCCGAAGTGCTGCAAATCGGCCAGCAGGTCACCGTTCAGGTTATCCGCTTCAACGCCGAAACCCAGCGCATCAGCCTTGGCATGAAACAGCTCGAAGCTGATCCTTGGGAAGGCGTCGTGGCTCGTTATCCGGCCAACCTGCGCCTCAAGGGCCGCGTGACGAACATCACTGACTACGGCGCGTTCGTCGAACTGGAGCCAGGCATCGAAGGCCTCGTCCACGTCTCGGAAATGTCATGGACGAAGAAGAACGTGCATCCGGGCAAGATCGTCTCGACCTCGCAGGAAGTCGAAGTCATGGTGCTCGACGTCGATTTGTCCAAGCGCCGCATCAGCCTCGGCCTCAAGCAAGTCACTGAAAATCCCTGGGAAAAGTTCCGCGATACGCACAAGGTTGGCGACACGTTGTCGGGCGAGGTGCGCAATACGACCGAGTTCGGCCTTTTCGTGGGTCTGTCCGGCGACATCGACGGCATGGTTCATATGTCCGATATTTCGTGGGACAAGCCGGGCGAGGAAGCCATTCAGGCTTACCAGAAGGGTCAGACCGTCGAGGTCAAGATTTTGGACATCGACGCTGAAAAGGAACGCATCAGCCTTGGCATCAAGCAGTTGACCAGCGATCCGTTCGAAAATGTGGTGGTCAACTTCAAGAAGGGCGACGTTGTCACCTGCACCGTGAGCGCGATCGCCGACAACGGCATCGAGGTTAACCTTGGCGAAACCTCGGGCGGTTTCACCGGCTTCATCAAACGCAACGATCTGGCCAAGGAACGCTCTGAACAACGTCCCGACCGCTTCGCCGTCGGCGAAAAGGTCGACGCCAAGATCACAAACATCGACAAGGCGGCCCACAAGGTCACGTTGTCGATCAAGGCGCGCGAAGCCGACGAAGAGAAGCAGGCGATGGCCGAATACGGATCCTCGGATTCGGGCGCTTCGCTTGGCGATATTCTCGGTGCGGCCATCAAGCGGGCCCAGAAAAAGAAGGCCGACAAGGAATCGCAATAAGCCCGGAGTTCAAACGTCATCCAAACCGCCGGCGGGCTTTTCGCCTATGCTCTTTTTAGAGGGCGGGGCTAAGGCCGCCGGAGGCTGCGGATGATGGAGCTCTTTTCTGTCAAGGACTTGTTAACGCTTGGTGGCCATACTTTTATTCTTCCAAAGTCCTTAATAAGCCTGACGATGATTGAAATATCGCAACTTAAAATTCTTCTTGTCGACGATCACATGCTGGTTCAACAGTATGTGCGCAACGTTCTGCAGGAGTTCAATATTACCGAAATTTCATGCTGCAAGGACGGTAACGAGGCGGTCGATCTGATCGAAAAGGCGCATTTCGTCAAAAAACCTTTTAATGTCGTGTTTCTTGACTGGAACATGCCCACGGTGAATGGCATCGGCGTTCTATCGTATGTCCGCCGCAAGCCGGAATACGATAATATGGCGATCATCATGCTGACGGCCGAGTCCGATATGACGAACATCATCAAGGCGATCAATATGGGGGCGACTTCGTACATCGTTAAGCCGACGACGGTGGCCGAAATTCGTAAGAAATTGCTGGAAGTCCATGAGTGGCTTAAGAAAAAACAACGCGCCAGCATGAATATTATAAACAAAAGCGAATAGCTCCAAGACGCTAAAGCGCAGGCCATAAAGCCCTTTGTAAAAAAGGCAATAAAAACGTTAAGCGCCCCAAAGGGTTATAGAACGAGCCGCTTGACTCGACGTTAAGGCTTTGGCAACCTTGACCGACTCATTCCCTTAACCGCTCGCGGGGCGTCCGATGACCAAATCCGATCTTATTTTGCGTTTGGCTGAGAAATATCCTCATCTTTTGCAAAGGGATATCGAGCGGATCGTTAACACGGTCTTCGACGAGGTTTCAAATGCCTTGGCGCGGGGCAATCGCGTTGAGCTTCGAGGCTTTGGCGCTTTTTCCATCAAACGACGCGAATCCCGTCAGGGCCGCAATCCCCGCACCGGACAAACGGTGCATGTCGGGGCCAAATGTGTGCCCTTTTTCAAAACGGGAAAGCAGCTCAGGGACCGTCTGAACGGCCAAGAAGTCACGTCTGAGGACTGAGCAAGACAGGGAGCTTTAACCTGTTTGTGATGGCCGATTTTTTGCGGCGTACCGAAGTGATAGTCGTTAGACAGGATCCCGGGAGTTTGGCGGTCAACTCCTTAAGGTGAGCCCCTGCGTTAGTGTATATTCCGTACAGAAACGAACCTGCATGGCCCAAAGGCGTGCGCGCGAAACGGAAAAAGGACAGCTCGCGTTTTCCGGTCGCATAGCGAAACTTGTATGCTTCGTTCCCGCGCATAAAGTCGAATTCTTTTAGGCCGTTGTCGATGGCCCACCCGATCGTTTTCTCAAGCAGAACGACACCCGGCGAACAATGGCCCCATTCGGGCGCGTAACTCATGAAATAACAGTGAAGCGTTCCGTGGTTGATAAAGCCGAGGATATGGGCCACCTCGATGTCGCGGCATGTGAGAACGGCCAAGAAAAGATGGCCTCTTTCGGCGGCCAGCGCCGCCATGCGCTGGAACGCGGGAAAGACGAGCGGATTGGAAAAGATGCCGTTTTTCCCGCTGCGTGCGCACCATGCGATTTTATGCAAAAGCATCTTTTCGATGGTCTCTTTGGCCACGGAGCCGGAACGATGGAACGCGACGGACACGGGGCCTTCCTTCTCAAGGCGTTGCAACTTGCACCTGAAATTGCGCCGTTGCTTGCGATCGCGCGCGGCGAACCACGCCTCGCCCGAAGGCCATGCGAGGCTAATGAAGGGCGCAACCTCTCCGGACGTTTTTTTGGCAAAGGATTCAAGCGTTCCGAAATCATGTGCGCAGGAGGTTACGTCCCGTATGAGGGCGAGATCGAAAAGCTTGCTGTTCTGCGCCGTTTCCCACAGCGCGCGCACGATGAGCGCGTCTTCGGCCAGCGCGCCGCAATAGTCAAACAATTCGTTGCCTGCATATTTCATGATGCGCACGCCCAAAATCTTGCGGATGGACAGGGGTAAGACGCCCGCAAGCCTACCGTTGCGCGTGGCCGCTACGACATGAAGCTCGCGGCCTTTGTCTTGCCCCATGGTGTGCCACCAGCTGCGAAACCAGTCGTAGCATCCGAAAACGCAAAAACCTGAACGTTTTTGTAAATCGCGCCAAGCATCGGCGATTGTTTCTATTTCGTCGAAGCTTGTAAGGATTCGACAAGCAATATCTGATTCCATCATGCGTACAGCAAAAAAGCGGGAAAAAGTTATATTATCGGGGATAATACGATGGGCAATCTAATAACGCCAGCCCGCATGAATGACGGCGATGCCGCCCGTAAGGTTAACGCACGTGATGCCTTCGAGTCCTGCCTTTTCCATACGTTTGGTTAACGCGCGTCGCTCCGGAAATTTCCGGATGCTTTCGGCGAGATATTGGTAAGCTTCGCGGTCATTGGCTACGTGCCGCCCAAGCCACGGCAAAACGTTGAAGCAATAGGCTTCATGGAAACCTTTCAACCACGGGCTGACATCCGGCGTGAATTCGAGGCAGAAAAAACGCCCCCCGGGCTTCAGCACGCGAAAAAACTCTTTCAGCGCCGCGTCGATTTTCGCGACGTTGCGTAAGCCAAAGGCGATGCAAACCGTGTCGAAACTGCGGTTGGGGAAGGGGAGGGCTTCGGCGTTGCCGTTGATCCAAAGGATTTCCTTGAGCCATCCCCGATCGAGCGCCTTGGCGCGGCCTTCCTTAAGCATGGAGGGATTGATGTCGCACACGGTGACGTGCGCTTGTCCTTTTGATCGCTCCGCGCAGCGTAACGCGATGTCGCCGGTGCCTCCGGCCACATCCAAAATCTTTTGACCGTCTCGCGGGTTCATCGCCGCGACGAGCCTGTTCTTCCACAGCCGGTGCAGGCCCCCCGACATCAAATCGTTCATCAGGTCGTAACGCGAAGCTACGGAACTGAAGACGCGCTCGACGCGTTTCGTTTTTTCGCCCTTGCCGACGCGCTCAAAACCGAACCACGTGCTTTCGGGGTTTTCTTTTGACGGGCGCGATCGGGGTTTGGCCGCCATGCCGCTCTCTCACGCCGTACGTGGCGACGGGGCATGGCCGAGCATGGTCCCGTAAAGTCCTGTCAGGGCCGCGCACCACCTGTCCTGCGGGAACGAGTCGCTTGTGAATAGGCGCGTGCGTTTGGCCAGATCGATCCGTTGAACGCCGGTCATCTGCACGGCCTCATCCAGCGCCTGAGCCAGCATGTCGACGTTGTCCGGGGACACGATCCACGCCGTTTCCCCGCCCTTGACCATCTCGGCGTTCGCTCCGCAATCCGTAACGATGACGGGACGGCCGATGGCTTGAGCGGCAAGTAGTTCCATCGCGTACCCTCGGGGCAGCGTGTTCGTGGCGGCGACGATTGTGGAAAGCCAGCACGCGGCGGGCCAGTCGCTGCAATGGTCCGGCATGACGACGCGCCCTTCGAGCCCGAAGGCCAGAATTTGCCGCTCGATATCCTGGCGCATGCCCGGGGATTTGCGGTCGTTTCCGACGAAAACGGTGAAGACATCGGGGCGTTTGAGGCGCGCCAAGGCTTCAAGAAGCTGGCGATGCCCATAGCCCGGCGCGAGAGGCGTGGCCATGACGAGAATGGTCGCCTGTTCGGGCAACCGCCATAACTCGCTCAACTTTTGAAGACGTTCCGGCGATACGCGTGAAGCGTCGAACCACAAAAGATCAACGCCTGGCGGCACAAGATGTATGCGCTCGCACTCAAGCTTCAGGTCTTCCCGCAAGTGATCAACCATGTGGCGTGAAGGCACGCGGAGCCAACATCCGCGTTGCGCGGCGGTTTTCAAAAGCCGGATATTCCGGCGCGTCGTGGGGACGGGATCCGTCACGTCGAGCAGCAGGGGCAAATGGTGCGTCTTGGCCAGCCCAAGCGCATGGGGAAGGATATCAAGGCCGTGAACGTGGATCATGCCGGGGCGTTCGCGCTGGAACAGCGCTTCAAGTTGCACGCGGCTGCGCCAGCGGGCGAAGATGTGGCGTTTGTTCAGGGGCATTTTCGTGTGGCGCACCGCCGCGCGCTCGGCCTCCATGACAAGCGCGCCGCCGGCCGAAGCGACGATGGGTCTCCAGCCGCTTCGATGCGTTTGTATGGCCAAATCAACGACTTCGCGCGCGCTCGCGTCGATGTCCAGATCCGCCGCAAGGTGCAAAACGGTGGAGCGGATAGCTCTCGGCGGCGCTTTCCGTGAAGCGTTGTGGACGTGGTCGTTTCTGCTAAATTGCAAGGCGGCTGATAACATACGTGGGTTTGTCGAATCATGAATGAAAAAACGAAGGCTCTCACTCTACCGGACAGGACGTTAGTCTATCAACAAGTCCTTGGAAACAAGTATATTTGCAGGAAAAACGCCCTTTTTTTCCTAGGAGGGTACGCTTCGGATATGACAGGCAGCAAGGCTTCCTTTCTGGCGGAACGTTGCGCGGTGTCGGGCAGGGGCCTGACGCGCTTCGATTACAGGGGGCATGGCCAGTCCAGCGGGGCGTTTACCGACGGCACGATCGGCGACTGGTTTGAGGACGCCCTGGCTGTGTTCGATAGGGTGACCGAGGGGTCGCAGGTTCTGGTGGGCTCATCCATGGGCGGGTGGGTCGGCCTTTTGCTGGCGCGGGCGCGGCCTGAGCGCGTGGCGGGGTTCATAGGCATCGCCGCCGCGCCGGATTTCACGGTGGATCTGATCGAGCGTTATCTGTCGCCCGAACAAAAAGAGGATTTAAGGCGCGATGGCATAACGTACGACGAAAGCGGCGGTCCGGATCGCCGCGTACCGATTACGCAAAAGCTGATCGACGAAGGGCGGAACCATTTGCTCTTGCGCGAGCCTTTGGCGGTGAATTGCCCGATGCGCCTGCTGCAGGGCCAGCAGGACACCGAAGTGCCGTGGGAAACGGCGCTCAAAATCGCGGAAACGGTTGCATCGCAAGATGTGCGCATCACGCTGATCAAAGACGGCAACCACAGCCTCAGCCGTCCGGAGGATTTGGAGGTTTTGTGGGAGGCGGTAGAAGGGCTATAAATCCCCCCCCTTTTTGAGGGAGAGGAAATATCTTTCACTCTTCCACCCTCACCCTCCATCCCGTATGCGTGGGGACGATGGGGGCTTCGGCATTTTCGTGGGGCGGCGCGAGAGGTTCGTTCACGCTTTGCCATATGACATAGGTGTCGTCGGTGTCGGAGAGTTGTGTGCCCGTGCCTTGCTCGGTTGCGTCATAGGAAATGTTGGCGGCGAAGAAGCGGCAAAAACGCGGCGAGGCGTCGAACAAGGCGCCGTACGCGGGGTTGCCGTACACCACGAAAATCTTTTTGGCGGGATTGGCGGCCAGCGCGTTTTCGATGTTCGCCATGACTCGCCTCACCAACTTTTTGAAAAACGGGTTGCACAGGTAAACGATCACGTTGCCTTCGGGAAGCAACGCTTGCGCCGCATCGCCTTCAATCACCGTGATAGGCGTGCGTTCGGGAAAACGCTGCGCCATTATAGATGCATTGTCGCGCGCGATGGCGGCCAGCTTGGGCGATAGCTCAATCCCCATAACCTCGCGCAAAGGGAACTCGCCGGCCACGGCCAGCACGCGCCCCTTGCCGCACCCGAAATCGACCAAAGCAAAACTTTCAGGGTTGGGAATGAGACTTAAGAGCTGACGCACGATGCTGGGCTGAGATCCGGCATAGCCGGTGCTGTAAAGATCGGCGGCGGCGTTGCACGAGCGTAACGCCGCGCCAAAGATCGAGCCGCTGGTGTCGATACCGTACTGATTGTCGATGGGGTGGGGCAACGGCGGCTTGAACCGCTGTGCCGGATCGAATCTCCGGAATGTGTTGTACACCACCCCCCGCCACGGCATGACGAACAGGTAACGGTAAAGGCCGCGAAGAAAATCCATCCGCTCATGCTATGACATTGGCGCAAACAAGTCATCTTCAGCTTATGTCTTGGTTTTCATTTAATATCTTCCACCACGTAAGCCATAATTTCCTCCTCGAGCAATTCGTTGTTGATCATGGTTTGGGCGTTCAAGAGCTCCCGCGCGGCGCTGACGAGGCAGGCTTCGATGCGTTCGCTGCGCGCGGGGTCTTGCATCATGTAGCGGTCAAAGCTGTCGGCAACGCGGCGACGCACACGGCTGGCGATTCGCGCATGGCGAACGGCATGATCGACATCGAGAACGATCGCATGCGCTCCCGTTTTTTCATTCGCTTTGTGAAAAGCCTCGCGCAAATATGTTGGTATATGAAAAGCTGCGGCCGAACTCTCGCTGTGCCCCCAATGAAAAGCCATCGCGCGCAACGCGTTGTGTCCCACGACGATCAGTTTTTTGTCCGGCGCGCTAAATCGCGCCACGTCCCAGCGGATCATCGCGTTCATAAGAAGTGGCAACAACGCGCCCATGCGCGGATAGAGCGCGAGGAAAACGCGCTCTTGCAAATGATCGAAAAAGCTTTTGTGGATGCTTGAAGCTTCGTCTGTCGGGCGGCCCGAAAAGTAACGTTTGCGCTTTTCCACATCGCCGCCCCTTTTGCGGATAAAGCGTTCCAGCACGTTGGCCACATGATCTTTGCCCGACGCATCCGTGCCCAAAAGCAGGATCACGTCGGGAATGTCATGCGGCGTGTGGCGGTAGGGCATGGACGTAAGCTAATGTCATCGTTTTTCTTCTTTACGGCGTTGATGCCAGCGTTTCAGCCATTCAAACATTTTTTCCGATGAAAAATAAACGATGACGGAGCAGATGATCCCGACAACGGTCGTTCCCGTTAGCATGGTGATGAAAAATTTCGGGCCGAGCGCGAAAAAGCTTTCGAGGTCGCGCACGTGGCTGATGCTCGGCATCTCTCCGTTTCGGCCGCCGATGATCAGGTGGCCCACGAAATAGCAGAAGGAGTAAATCGGGATATAGGTGAAAGGATTGGTGATGGCCGTCGCTGTGGCGGCGACGATTTTGTTGCCGCGCACGATATGGCTGACGATGAGCGACAGGATGATTTGCAGGCCGAACAGGAACGCGAAAGCAAAAAAAGTCCCCACGGCTAGTCCGCGCGCAATCGACTCCGGCGTATCTTTCACGTGAGCGATTTTGTGGGTCCAGTTGAGCATGGTTGCAAATTCCGTTCGGTCGGTCGTTCCCTGAGCTTAGGGCGTTGTGAGCGCCTCAACGCCTCCCATCTAAAGGATTTTTGGCGCGGGCTCAACGAAATCCGGATTTCCCGACGCCGATTTTTTAGGGCGAAAAGGCGAGAGTTTAAAAAGGGTTAAAAACCCTCTTTCCAGTGTCTCTCCGGCATCATCTAAAAATCAGGAAGCCAAGAACCAAAAGGGCGACCGTCGCCCATCCGAGGCGATCGACGTACTTATGCAGGGCGGCCTCCATTTTAGGCCCGCCCCACGCCATCAGGCTGGCGACAAGATAAAAGCGAGCGCCGCGCCCGATAACCGAGGCCAGAATGAAGGGGGCCAGAGGCATCGAGAGCGCGCCGCCTGCGATGGTGAAAACCTTATAGGGTATGGGCGAAAAGCCGGCCGCCAAAACGGCCCAAAAACCATAGGCCCCGAACCATTCCACGGCGGTCTGGTACGCGTTCCAATAGTGGCTTTCGCGCAAATGCGGCTCGATGGCCGAAAAGGCGAAAAAGCCGATGCCATAGCCCAGCATGCCACCCAAAACCGAGGCGGCCGTGGTCAGGAACGCGAACCACCATGCTCGCTTCGGAGCGGCAAGGCACATAGGGGCCAGCATGACGTCGGGCGGAATGGGAAAGAACGAAGATTCGGCAAAGCTCAACCCTCCCAAAAACCAGGGAGCCTTAGGGTGGCGCGACCACGCCATGGTGCGGCTGTAAAGGGCGGAAAAGATTTTCATAAATGAGCTTTCTGTCTGGAATAAACCGGCAAGAACCTACCCCGCCTTTGGCTTAGTCAAAGGCAGACCGTCTGGCAAGACGGGATTTTTCGCCATGTATTCGTAAGGATTACGCGACCTACGCGGAGTTTAGCCACCAAAGCGACGCGTTGAGCACAGCGGCGAACGAAACCCATGCTGCGTAGGGGGCAAAGAGCCATGCCGCTGCTTTATCCTCGGGCCATGCATGCCGCATGAAGGCGAAAAGCGTGCCCAGCAACACAACGATAACGGCAAAAGCGCCGCCGATGCTGTGCAGGCCGAAAAAAACCGGCGACCAAAGAAAATTTAAAAACATTTGCGCGAACCAAAGCTTCATGGCCATGCCTTGCCGCTCGCGCATCCATGTGCGGTAGCCGGCGATGGCGATCATGACGTAAAGCGCCGTCCACACGGGGCCGAACACCCAGTTCGGCGGGTTGAAAGACGGCTTGACGAGTTGGGCGTACCATGCGCCAGGCTGCGTTAGAGAACCGATGGCCGAACCAAGGCCCAACACGGCGAGGATAAAAAAGGCTAATATCGCGAACGATTTCATGGGGCCGCCTCCTTCAATGAAGAAACCGAACGCATTATACGGCGGAAACGCGGCAGGATAAACGGCGGCGAAGATTTAGGCCTGTGCAAGAAAAAAGATGTCGCGGTTTCGGGAAATGTCATAAACAGGAACGCAGCTTGCCGCAGACCATGGCTGTGGTTGGCGTTTCGGGAAAAAGCCGCCGAAGGGGCCAAAAGCCCTTTCCGGGGCTTTTGCGCATATATGCCCAAGAGAGGGGAACAATGGACGTTTTTATGATCATCGGCGGTTTGGTGCTGCTTTTTCTGGGAGGCGAAGGCCTGATCAAAGGAGCGGTCTCTTTGGCGCGGAATTTGGGCTTCTCGAATCTTCTGGTCAGCGCGGTTGTTGTCGGCTTTGGCACGTCCATGCCGGAAATGACGGTGTCGGTGGGCGCGGCGCTCAAAGGCGCGTCCGACATAGCCATCGGGAACGTCGTGGGCAGCAATATTGCGAACGTGATGCTGATTGTCGGAATCGCTGCGGTTTTATGTCCGATATTGATCGACAGTAAGGCTGTCAAACGGGATACGCTTGTTATGCTGGCGTCGAGCTTGGCGTTGTGTGGCCTTGCCTTTGCGGGGCGCGTTGGGTTCGGCGCGGGCTTTTTAATGTTCGCCGCCTTGCTGGCCTATATCGCGTGGTCCTACCGGCAGGACAGAAAAAACGGCAAGATCCAAGCCCAACACATTGAAGAAGACATCGAAGGAAAGCCGCCGCTCACCTTATTAAAAGCCTCATCATTCAGTCTGGCGGGGCTGGCCCTTCTTGTCGGCGGCGCGTACATGTTGGTGGAAGGCGCCGTGTCGATTGCGAGGGATGTCGGCGTTTCGGAAGCCGTCATCGGCCTGACCATCGTTGCCGTGGGAACCTCCTTGCCCGAGCTGGCCACGGCGCTCGTGGCGGCTTACCGCAGGCATAACGATGTGGTCATCGGCAACATTCTGGGCAGCAATATTTTCAATATTCTCGCCATTCTGGGCATCACGGCCATGATCTCGCCGATTCCGGTTGCGGCGCGGATTGCCGCCTATGATGTCTGGATCATGCTGGGCGTCGCCGCGTGGCTTTCGGTTTATTTGCTGCGGGGATGGCATATCGGCCGTGTCGGCGGCTTTGCGATGCTGGGCGCCTATGCGCTTTACACCGCTTGGCTGTATATGAACGGGAACGCCGGTTCTTCATAATCTCCCCGTTGTCATTAGCCTGCGTAGATTGCGGTATGATTAAGTGCAATCCGAAAAATGCAAAGAATCCTGCGCTAATTTCTTAACGCACGAAAACAGCTTGTCGGCTTCAATATTGGCGTATGGGCTGAAGACTTG
>CAZYPX010000020.1:0-22413 GCA_964649675.1 uncultured Rhodospirillaceae bacterium
CCGGCATGCGCGGCCTGATGGCCAAGCCCTCGGGCGAGATCATCGAGACGCCGATTATTTCCAACTTTAAGGAAGGCTTGACGGTTCTCGAGTACTTTAACTCGACGCACGGCGCCCGCAAGGGTTTGGCGGACACGGCGCTCAAGACGGCAAACTCCGGATACCTTACGCGCCGTCTGGTCGACGTGGCGCAAGACGCCATCATCACCGAGGTCGATTGCGGCACGACGGAAGGCCTGCGCATCAAAGCCGTTATTCAGGGCGGCGAGGTCGTATCCCCGTTGGGCGAGAGAATCCTTGGCCGTACGTCCGCGTTCGACATTACGGACCCTTCTACGGGCGCCGTAATCGTGGCGGCCGGCGACATGATCGAGGAAGCATCAATCGATGCCATTGAGAAAGCGGGCATTGACGAGATTCTTGCGCGCTCGCCTTTGACCTGTAAGACGGAAAACGGCGTTTGCGCCAAGTGCTACGGTCGCGATTTGGCCCGCGGAACGCCCGTGAACGTCGGCGAGGCTGTCGGGGTCATGGCGGCCCAGTCCATTGGCGAGCCAGGTACGCAGCTGACGATGCGCACGTTCCACATAGGCGGTGCGGCGCAGCGCGGAGCGGAACAGAATTCCGTTGAAGCCTCGTTCGACGCCAAGCTCGTGATCAACAACAGGACGGTCGTTACCAACAGCGCGGGACGCCTTGTCGTTATGGGCCGCAACTGCGAACTCGTTCTGGTTGACGACGCAGGGCGCGAAAAGGCCAAACATCGCGTTCCTTACGGCTCGAAACTCCTTGCGGACGAAGGCGCTTTGGTCTCCAAGGGCCAAAAGCTCGCGGAATGGGATCCCTTCACCATGCCGATCATAACCGAACGGGCGGGCAAGGTCAGCTTTGTCGATCTTATCGAAGGCGTTTCTGTGCGCGAGGTCATGGATGAAGCCACCGGCATTTCGTCCAAAAAGGTCATCGACTTCAGGCAACAGACACGCGGTGCCGAGCTTCGTCCGCGCATTGTCCTTCTGGACGAAAAGGGCGAGCCGCAAATGCTTTCGAGCGGCATTGAAGCGCGTTACTTCCTGCCCGTCGACGCTATTCTTAACGTCGAAAACGGCTCAATGGTAGGCGCGGGCGACGTTCTGGCGCGCATTCCGCGCGAAGGATCCAAGACGCGCGACATCACAGGCGGTCTTCCCCGCGTTGCCGAGTTGTTCGAGGCCCGCCGTCCCAAGGACTTCGCGATCATCTCCGATGTTGATGGCCGCGTCGAGTTCGGAAAGGATTACAAGACGAAGCGCCGCATCATCGTGCGTCCGCAGGACGAAACGCAGGAGCCGCGCGAATACCTGATCCCGAAGGGCAAGCACGTGGCCGTTCAGGAAGGCGACATGGTGGAACGCGGCGATCTTTTGATCGAAGGCAACCCGGTTCCGCACGATATTCTGGCCGTTATGGGAGTCGAGGCTTTGGCCGAATATCTCATCAACGAGATTCAGGACGTCTACCGTCTGCAGGGCGTGAAGATCAACGACAAGCACATCGAAGTGATCGCGCGCCAGATGCTCCAGAAGGTTGAAATCGTCGATCCGGGCGATACCACCTTCCTGCAGGGCGAGCAGGTGGACCGTTATGAGTTCCTCGAAATGAATAACAAGGCTGTCATGGAGAGCCTTATTCCATCGCAGGGCCGCGCGGTGCTTCAGGGCATCACGAAGGCCAGCTTGCAGACACGCTCGTTCATCTCGGCCGCGTCGTTCCAGGAAACGACGCGCGTCCTGACGGAAGCCGCAGTGAGTGGCAAGGTCGATACGCTTGAAGGCCTCAAGGAAAACGTGATCGTCGGCCGCCTTGTGCCTGTCGGAACGGGATCCGTGGTGGCCCGCTTGCGGCGCATCGCGGCGCAACGCGACCTAGAGGCGGAGAAGCTTGACGCGCAAAAGGCGGCGGAAAAACTTGCGGCCGAACAGACCCCGCAGCCCGTCGAAGCGTAATAAAGTAAAAGGTGAAAAAAACGCGGCTCTTAAGGGCCGCGTTTTTTTTGTTCGGCTTTAGCGCGTTCTGTGCCGCGAAGCTTCCAAAGCCTTTGCCCTGGATTCGTCGAACCACCATGATTCCGGAAAGCTCAGGCCGTATTTGGGCGCGATGGACGGCTGGCCGAACTTGTTCCAGTGGGCGAGACGGTAGCCGCCTATATACCAGTGCGGAATGACGTAGTGATTCCAAAGCAAAACGCGGTCAAGCGCGCGGCATAGCGTCACCAGCTCTTCGCGGTCTTTCGCGAGAATGATTTTTTCGACCAATTCGTCGACAACGGGATTTTTAATGCCTATGCGGTTGCGTCCGCCCTTCATGTCCGCTTGCGGCGAACTCCAGAAATCGCGCTGTTCGTTTCCTGGCGAAAGGGATTGCGGGAAGACATGGATGGTCATGTCGAAATCGAAGTTGTCCATCAGGTTCTGGTATTGCGACGTGTCCACGATGCGCAAACGAGCCTGCACCCCGAGACGCTCAAGGTTGCGCAGAAAAGGCTGCACCCAACGCTCGAACAAAGGCGATTGATCGACGATTTCAAAACGCAAAGGCTCGCCGTTCGCGTTGTAAAGCTTGCCGTTTTTAAGCGTCCAGCCTGCCTCGCGCAGAAGTTCGGCCGCCTTGCGGAGGTTCTCGCGCGCGTTCCCGCTTCCGTCCGTGACGGGCGGCTTGAACGCGGTCGTAAAAACCTCGTCGGGAATTTTGCCGCGATACGGCTCGAGAATTTTCAATTCTTCGGGGGAGGGAAGGCCCCGCGCCGCCAGTTCCGAGTTTGCGAAATAGCTGTCGGTGCGTTTATAGGCGTCATACGCGAAGTTCTTGTTCGACCACTCGAAATCGAAGGCATAGCCCAAGGCTTCGCGCACTTTTTTGTCCTGAAAGACGGGACGCCGGATGTTGAAGATAAAAGCCTGCATTCCTGAAGGAAGCTCGTTTTTGATTTCCTGTTTGATGATCAGGCCATTCTTGACGGCGTCCGTGGTATAGGCCGTGGCCCATTCCTTGGCGATGTTTTCAAGCCTTACGTCGTAACGCCCTGCGAAAAAAGCCTCCAAAGCCACCGTAACATCGCGATAATAGTCGTAACGCATTAAATCGAAATTATAGCGTCCCTTGTTCACGGGCAGATCTTTGGCCCACCAATCGTTCATGCGCCCATAGACGACTGAGCGTCCCTGCGAGAAGTTTTCGATTTTATAAGGCCCGCTGCCCAAGGGCGGCTCCAGGGTCGTGGCCGTGAAATCTTTGCCCTCCCAATAATGCTTTGGTAAAACGGGCAATTGACCCATGATAAGCGGAAGCTCCGTATTGCCTGCGCGCTTAAAGGTGAATTTCACTTCGCGCGGTCCTGTCTTTTCGGCCTTGACCACGTCCTTGTAATAGCTGCGGTAGGAGGGATGTCCTTTGTCCCGCAGGGTTTCGAAGGAAAACACAACGTCTGCGGGAGTGATGGGCTTGCCGTCGTGGAATCTGGCTTCGGGGCGAAGCGTGTAGCTCACCCATGAGCGATCAGGAGCCATTGTGACCGTTTCCGCGACCCAGCCGTACTGGCTGAAAGGCTCGTCGAGCGAAGAAGCCATGAGCGTTTCGAAAACAAGACCCGCGCCGACTGCGGAAATGCCTTTTAACGTAAAGGGATTCAGCGTGTCGTAGGTGCCGATGGCGGCCATCCGCAATTCGCCGCCTTTCGGCGCGTCGGGATCGGCATAGTCGAAATGCTTGAACGTTTTAGGGTTTTTCGGCGCGCCGTGGAGGGCGAGACCGTGTTGACCCGATTGGGCGAGAGCGGGAGAAGCAAACAGGAAAAGGCAAAACAGGAAAGATAATATATTGAGAACAGGCAAACGCGCGTCATTCCCGTGAAAACGGGAATTCAACGGCATGTGTCCTCGTCCTGTTTGGGTAACGTCCGGCATGATTCGCTCCTAAACGGCCTGAGTACAAACCTTGATGCAATTTTTCACGGCTCTGCAATCTCTAGCGCCGGATTCCCGTTTTCGCGGGATGGGCAAAAGAGATCATTTCCTCTTCTGCGCCAAGGCCACAAGATGCGGCCAACGGTGCGAAGAAAGAAGAATGGCGTAGATCAACCCGATCCATCCCTTTTTGCGCCAGGAGAGATAAATGTTGTCCGGAAGCTTGTCGAACTTGGCCGGATCGATGACCATGAAGCCGCTAAGCTGCACGCGCGCGCCGTCGGGCATTTCCAGCTGCGCGTCGTTCTGCGCGAGGAGATCGTTTTCGGTCAAAGCCTTGACGAATTCGTCCGTGGCTTCGCCCTGTTGGCGCAACTGAGCGCAAAACTCCATCGCTCCTTTCGTGAAGTCGCTGGGCTGATCGCCGTCGAAGAGCGCGTATTCGCCTTCTTCGGCCATCATGTCGCTGTTTTCGTCGAAGCAAAGAACGAATTGTTTTTGTTGAGGATCGTCCATCAAGATGAAGGGATAGCGGCGCACATAGGCGGGCAGATAGCTGCCTTCAAGCCACCTGCCTTCCGCGTCGATAAAAATGTTTTGATCGTTGCGCAGTCCCACGACGGCCGCCGGCACGGGTTGAGGTCCGGCCGCGAAGATGATGGGATAATGCGCCGCCGCTACGGGAAGTTCGTCCACCAATATGGGTATGGCGTTCGTATTGGCGGCAAAGCGGAAATGTTTGGGGCGCGAGATATGAAGCTTAGAGTCGCGGGCGCGATCGAGAGGTCGCGGCGACGTGTAAAACATGGGCAAGTTGTCGTTGGAGTTAGCCTCGGCCATGGAAAAGGTCCTTTACTTCAATTGGTTGGAATCACGGTATGGCATTCTAGATGGTTATCGTGTAAAGGGAAAGTTCTCCTTATCAAGCGGTTACAGGATGTCTTGATGAAGAAAAGAGCAGCTTTTTACGTCTTTTTTATACTCGTTATTCTGGCCCATGGCGAAAGCGGGGGGTCGAATAAAGTTTTGGCTTCTGAGTCTCTATATGACGCCAAATACTATGCGCAGCTTCGCCACAAATGCGAATCCGATCCCGTCATGAGCGCAGGCAAACGGTGCTGCCTGCAATCGGTCAAGGATATGGAAAACGGCGGCTTTGCGGAGGCGATCAACGGAAGATGCCGGAACGGGGAAAAGCTCAATTCCCTTCTTTGCCCTTCGTCTTATTCATGGTGCGAACCGTCGGATAAAAACGTCGACAAAAAAGGCTAGGAATCTTTCTCCAGACGCTGCCTCTCATGCCTTCTGCGCTTTTATGGCGCATTTTTGCGTTTTGAACATCGTCGGAAACTTTTTTGTTTAAACTTGCGGCTTGCGCTTGTAATTCGCGCTGGCAAAAAGAGACGGGAAAATTATTGTCAAATATGCGATTCAGGATCCCATCCGCGCGAGCGAAGAAAAAGATGGTAAATATGCGACGGATTTCTTGAGCCGACCCCGCTTAACCCATCGCCGTCATCAACAACAGCTCCCGTTTCAACAAACTTCTTGAAGCGAAGACATACCCATCGGGCGTTAGATTTGAAACCGGCTAACATGGTAGAACGTATCGTTCTGTAAGGGTTAACGTCGGCATCCTATCTGAACGGATGTGCTTGTAAAGACGTTATCGGAGACGGGAAGGTTCTTATTTATTCTGCTTATTATAATTTTATATTAGCAACATATTGTTGCCGTGAAACAAAGCGTCTTTTCGAGTTTTGTCGAAAAAGTTGGGATTTTTGTCGATCCGTATAAAGCTTTTGGGGAGTGGTGCTTGGCCTTGAAAGGCGGGCCGCGTTCAGAGGGTAAATATCCTTTCCGGGAACCAGTGCCGGCCTTTCCGATCTTCGATTTCGATGACCCACATGTCCGGGTCCATATTAAGTTGGCTTTCGATATAACGTTCAGCGTTTTCGTTGGGCATGGGGTTTTGGCCGCTGGCGGGGCTCCATACCATTTCATCGTCGATGCGGATTTGGGTCAGAACCGTCGATGTGCCGTCGAGCCTGTCGATTTTCAGAAGAATGACTCCGCTAACGTTGTCACCACGATTGCGTACGACGATAGGTATGCCTTCCAAAGCCGCTCTGCGTATTTGCGCGGACACCAAAAGCTCGGTCGGAAGTTTATCGGACATGGTGTGGGCTTTCCAAGCTAAACCGCCCAAGCCTGATCGTTATCGGTCAAGGCGATGTCAAGGAAGGATACGGAGGGTTTAAGGACCTCTACGCTCCGGTCGAGGGAGAGGGCGGTAACGGCGACTTCGTTGCGGCGCATGATCGCGGCTTCGCTGTTCATGGCGTGGACGGGCGTTTTACGTGTTTTGACTAACCAGTAATAATCCTCGTGATCGGGGCTGGCGCGTTTCGTTGCCGTGATGGTCTCGATGCTTTTTTGCGCCTGACGTGCCCAACTGAACCCCGTGATTTCCTCGGGTTTGGCATCCGGGATGTTGATCGACAAACAGGTCTCCTTACGCCACCCTTCGCTAAGAAGATGCTTAAGAACCTTGGGCAAGACCGCGCGCGTGGAGCTCCACGGCGTTTTATGTTTGGCGGAACGGGCCTGGCTGATCGCGATGCCGGGAACTCCAAGAACAAGGCTTGTCAGGCATGCGCCGATTGTGCCGGACACGTTTACGTCTTCTCCGATGTTTTTACCGGCATTTACGCCGGACAGAATTAGGCTCGGCGGTTTGTCTCTCATAAAATGCGACAGAGCAAGGACGACGCAATCGCTTGGCGTTCCATCGACCGCGATTGCCCGCTCGTTGCGTTTCCAGACTTTGACAGGGCGTCCGAGGGACAGGCTTTGGCTGCAGCCGCTTTGATTGTGTTCGGGCGCAACGACCCAAACTTCCTGTGCGAATTCGTGCGCGATTTCTTCGAGAACCTTGATGCCCTCGGCGTCGATGCCGTCATCATTGGTCAAAAGGACGCGGGGCAGGAGAATGGTATCGGACATAGTCAATTACCTGACGAACGTAGGGAATGGGTTGGATAAATATCTTATGAGATTCCAAAATGATACGCCAACGAAAGTATTGTCGGCGGCGTTAACCATAATCAACCGCGCCAAGCTTGAAAATTTTTAGGAAAGCAAAGGGTTGATGTGCGTTTGGGCAAAAAATAAGATGGTTCCGTCCACACACATGAAGGAATTGGCAGGATAGGCGCATGAATAAGGAACGATTCGTCAGAATTTCGCAAAAAGTGAGAACGTTCGCTCAGGTTTTATTTTTTTGCATTCGCAGCATCTATAGCAATTATAAGGAAAATTCAATCCAGAGCGCCACGGCAAAAAAAGACGTTCAGGGTGTTAAAGTTATAAAAAATCAAAAAGCCGAAGAACCTGTCACGCCACCGCTTGCGCAGAAAACCTTGCCTGTTACTCCGGTAATGCCCTACAGCACCTTCCTGGATAAGGAAGAAGGCGCTTTGCTCGATTTCGAAAGCCATCGGAAAAAGCTGGAGGAAAAGCCTCGTCCGCTTAAAAAACGTAGTTCACCGCCCAAAAGCCCACAATATCCATCGCCTGCAGACGTGCGGAGCTATCTGATGAACGGGCGCGGCACAGGTGGTCCAAAACCTGCGTAAAAAGCGGCTTTTCTTTTTCGCAAGAGGCTGAATTCTTCCCATAGACACAGGCTCCATTTTTGGCAAGAATAAGCCAAAATTCAGGGGGATAGGCCTATGAAAACGCTTGCCGATATTCGTCAGACTTTTCTGAAATTCTTTGAATCCCAAGGCCATGCGGTTGTAGATTCTTCGCCGCTGGTGCCGAGGAACGACCCGACGCTCATGTTCACCAACTCGGGCATGGTGCAATTCAAAAACGTCTTTACGGGCGTTGAAGCGCGGCCCTATACCCGCGCCACCACCTGCCAGAAATGCGTGCGGGCAGGCGGCAAGCACAACGACCTGGAAAACGTCGGCTATACGGCTCGGCATCACACGTTTTTCGAGATGCTCGGCAACTTTTCATTCGGCGACTATTTTAAGGAAGACGCGATCAACTTTGCGTGGACGCTGGTCACGAAGCACTACGGGTTGAAAAAAGACAAACTTCTCGTCACCGTCTATCACGAAGACGAAGAAGCCGCGAAAATCTGGAAGAAAGTGGCCGGTTTTTCGGACGACAAGATCATCAAAATTCCGACGAACGCCAATTACTGGCGTATGGCGGACGTGGGACCTTGCGGGCCATGCACGGAAATCTTTATCGATCAGGGCGACAAGCTGCAGGGCGGACCCCCGGGGTCGCCGGACGAAGACGGTGACCGTTATCTCGAGTTCTGGAACAACGTCTTTATGCAGTTCGAGGAATTGCCGGGCGGCAAGAAGATCAACCTGCCCAAGCCTTCGGTCGACACCGGCATGGGTCTGGAACGCATCGCCGCTATCTTGCAAGGCGTCACTTCGAATTACGACACCGATTTGTTTAAGCACATTATCGGTGCGACGGCGGAACTGGTGAAGGCCGATCCGGAAGGCGAACAAAAGCCATCATTCCGTGTGATCGCCGACCACTTGCGCGCGACGTCGTTCCTGATTGCCGACGGCGTGATGCCGAGCAACGAAGGGCGCGGTTATGTTCTGCGCCGTATCATGCGGCGCGGGATGCGTCATGCGCATCTTTTGGGCGCGAAGGAGCCGTTGATCTTCCGTTTGGTGCCGGAGCTGATCAAGCAGATGGGTTCGGTATATCCCGAACTGATCCGCGCCGAGACATTGATCACCGAAACACTGAAGTTGGAAGAAACGCGCTTTAAACAAACGCTGGAACGCGGTTTAAAACTTTTGGACGAAGAATCCGCCAAGATAGCCAGTGGCGGAAAATCCTTGCCGGGCGAAGTGGCCTTTAAACTGTACGATACGTTCGGCTTCCCGCTGGATTTGACGCAAGATGTTCTGCGCGGGCGCAACCAGACGGTGGACGTGGCTGGATTTGAAAAGTCCATGGCCGAGCAAAAGGCCAAGGCCCGCGCCAGCTGGGCCGGATCGGGCGAAGCCGGAACCGAAAAGCTGTGGTTTGATCTTTATGACGAACTGGGCGGTACGGACTTTCTGGGCTACAGCACGGAAAACGCGGAAGGGCAGATTATCGCGCTTATCCGCAACGGGTCGCGCGTGTCCGACGCCAAGGAAGGCGCGGATATCCAGATTATCGTCAACCAGACGCCTTTCTATGCGGAATCCGGCGGTCAGGTGGGCGACACGGGAACGATGACGACGCCAAGCGGCGGGGTTATCACGATCACCGACACGAAGAAAGAAGTCGGCGCATTGTGGGTGCATTATGGCCGCGTGAGCAAAGGCACGGTAAAAACGGGCGACGACGTCGTGATGCTGGTGGACGGCGAACGCCGTTCGGCCATTCGCGCCAATCACTCGGTGACGCACTTATTGCACGAAGCCTTGCGCCGCAAGCTGGGCACGCACATCACGCAAAAAGGTTCGCTGGTTGCGCCGGACAGGTTCCGTTTCGACATAAGCCAGCCTGTGCCGATACCTGCAGACGCTATGGCGGAGATCGAGGCCGAGGTGAACCGCCGCATTCGCATGAACGATGTGGTGAAAACGCGCCTTATGTCGCCCGAGGAGGCGATGAAGGAAGGCGCGATGGCCTTGTTCGGCGAGAAATACGGCGATGAAGTGCGCGTTGTTTCGATGGGGACGAACGACAAAGGCGATAAGCCTTTCTTCTCGGTCGAACTCTGCGGCGGCACGCACGTAAGGCGCACGGGCGACATCGGCTTGCTTAAAATCGTGAGCGAGAGTGCGCTGGCGGCGGGCGTAAGGCGTATCGAAGGCCTCACGGGCGCGGGCGCGTTGGCCTATTTCGCCGAACAGGAAAGCCAATTAAGCGGCGTAGCCGATGCGTTGAAGGCGGCTCCGGCGGAAGTCGTGGGGCGCGTGACGCAGCTTCAACAAGAGCGTAAAAAGCTTGAGCAGGAAGTGGCCGATTTGCGTCGTCAGGTAGCCTTGGGCGGCGGGAACGGCGCAGCAGCGCCGGAAGCGCCGAAGAACATCAATGGCGTGAACTTCGTCAGCCGCGTTTTAACCGACATTCCGGCGAAAGACCTGAAGCCGATGGCCGATGCCTTTAAGGTCCAGATTAAATCGGGCGTTGTGGCTCTGGCGGCGAGCTTTGAAGGCAAGGTGTCGCTGGTCGTTGCGGTGACAGACGACCTGACCAAAAAGGTGAGCGCGGTTGATCTGGTCAAGGTCGGCGCGGAAGCTTTGGGCGGGAAGGGCGGCGGTGGCCGTCCGGACATGGCTCAGGCCGGCGGCACGGAAGTCGGCGCCATGCCAAAAGCCATCGCCGAAATCGAAGGCGCATTGGCGAAAAAAGAAGCCGCTGCTTAAATTTAAACGTTAAGGCATTCTGCAGAAAACGTGCGCCCCGACATTTCGGCTAGCGTCGTTGACTTCGATTATGCTGCGTTCTCTCCACGTTATCGTTTCCACGTCTGTGCAATGAAGAGCGGCTTTCATGGGCGCGTCTGTTCGAAAGGGCGGACTCTTGAGGTCTGTTTCCTGCACTCCTCTGGATAACGCGGCGGTGACTTTCCGTATGTGATGCGGCGGGAGGGTTGGCATGTACCCGCATATTTTGAATTGTGCGTGCGGTTCTTTCGGTTTGCGTTCTTGTCTGTCCAGAGCTTATGGCGTTTTGTGTCGCAGTTCGACGCTGCCGTGACACTGTTTCCGATTGCGCGATACGCGCCGCATTATGGAATCTTTCTATGACCTGAACCCGCTCGCGGCCGGAAGTCAGATTGCGGACCATTGCCGCGTTCGTTTGGGGAAGTGGGGTAGAGTGGGTTTCGGTTTGACGGAATGAGTTCATCTGATTGTTTCTGGGCATACTTTCATGCGTGTCTCTGCCGCGTATATGGCCGTTTTGCCTGATATGGGCGTCATCCCTTTGCGTCGAACGGCGTGTCGTGTTGGCTGAATCTTCACGTCTGAACAGGTGGGCGCTCGCAGGCCTTTCGCTGCTTGCGCGGGGAGGCGGGAAGTTTGTTCTACTTTCCAGATGTTGCTCGTTTGCGGTGATTTCCGGTTTGGCGCGCGTCAACTGCGTATGTCCGGTCGTCCTGGTTGTAACAGGCCGGCGGTGGGCCTTGGCGTGCGCTTGGGAAAGTTTGCGATTGCGGTTGTGGAAGAAGTGGACAACCGTATGGCCTGAGCTAAACACGATATGGCGTTGTAGAGGAACATAACCAACGAAATAATACGGCGGATAACTGTAGTGTGGCCAGACCCCGTAAACCACGGTTGGATCGTAATAGGGGACGTGTAAAGTGTATGCGGACGCGGGCTCGATATAGATGTATCGATCCCGTACCACGACAGTTTGTTGTGGCGTTGATATCAACGTGCCCGCTTCCATGGCGCGAGAACGCAATCTTTGTAACGAGTCGTAAACGTCATCCTGCTGAATGAGGTAGGCTCGGCCGAGCTGTTCCGCCCATTCTATATTGTCGTTCAGGGCGCGCAAAACGACAGGTGACGAAACAAGTTCTTTAACGGCGGGATTCCAGTTTTGGTGCTGCAAGGCGTTTGCCAGAGCGTTGCCCGAAAGCTCCCTGTTGCCGCCTTCAAGATGCCAGCGATAGGCGCGTATAATGTCAAGCGGCGTTGTCGAGGCTTCAAGTACGGCCATGATGAGAGGATCGGGGTAAAGCGCGATTGGCGCAAGAAGCTGATCTATGTGCGTCGTCGAAAAAACGGCTGCATGCGCCGAGGCATAATCCGCTTCATATTGTGACGGCAGCAACTGCTGAGCTTTTACCGCCGCCGGAGTCACTGTGGCGATCAGGATGCCAAACATGATTATTTTAAAGCGTTTGGAGATCATGTGTTCCTCCTTAAAGAGGGGATGCGGCATAAGCCTGCAGTTGCCTCTATCCTCTTGCGAAAAGGGTACGCTCCTATCTTGGCAATATTGTGCCGTAGGATAAGCGCACGTATTCTGCGGCCAATGGAGACTGGATATTACCTGCAGGACCATGTAATGTCTGGATAAGCCTTTAAAACCTCAGGTATGCCCTTTCTCATATCAAGGCCATTCTATGCCTAAACGTATCTGCATTATCCAAGGCCATCCCGACCCGAAGAAAATCCATTTTTGCCATGCGCTTGGCAACGCATATGCCGATAGTGCGCGCGAGGCAGGGCATGAAGTGCGCGAGATTTATGTCGCGGATCTGGACTTTCCAATTTTGCGCTCGAAAGATGAGTGGGAAAACGCGCCGACGCCCCCAGCCCTTAAACAGCCGCAACAGGATGTTTTGTGGGCGGATCATTTGATGATCATTTATCCGTTGTGGCTTGGCGGGTTGCCTGCGCTGCTTAAAGGTTTTCTGGAGCAGTTGTTCAGGCCCGATCTCGTTCAGGAAAAATCGGAACTCGGCAAGATGTTCGCCAATCTGCTCAAGGGCAAAACGGCGCGTATCGTCGTGACGATGGGGATGCCGGGCGTGATCTTCCGCTGGTATTACGGCGCGCATAGCCTGAACAATCTCAAGCGCAGCATCCTCGGCTTTTGCGGCATGGGGCCGATCAAGGACGATCTTGTCGGCATCGTCGAAGCCATGAGCGAGGCGAAGCGTAATAAATGGATGGAGCGGATGCGTAAGCTAGGTCGTCAAGGAGTTTAAACGTCGCGGCGGCGCTCAATATTGATCGTGACAAGCGTGACGAGCGAAATGATGCCGATGAGCGCGGCTATTAGTTGTGGTTTGAAGCCGAAGCCTGCAAAAGCGGAGGCCACGGCCAAAGTTGTCACTAATTCGATGACAAAATAGCGGCGACTGATCGGCGCGAGGCAATAAGAACATTTGCCGCGATTGATAATCCATGAAAACAAAGGGACGAGGTCGCGCGGCTTGAGGGGCGCAAGGCACTTTGGGCAGTGCGAAGCCGGTCTGACAATCGATAGACGGCGCGGGATGCGGTAGCTCAGCATCGTCGTAAAACTGCCCAGAATCATGCCGACTACAATGCCCGCGAGCAGGCGGAACCACATTTCATCGAATAAGGGTATGTCCATATACTTAACTCAAGAACGTGCAAGGCAGGCTTGCGCACCAAATAAGCCGTAAATCAGTATAAATCATTGGGCGCACTTTTGTCATCTTTGCGCCTTAAGCGCTTGTAGACTTGGGGTTATTAAGTCTGGCTATCGTTGCCGTGGTGCTTTGGCCCTCGACGAGCTTGGCGAGGACGACTTCGCCGCCCCAGCTTTGCACGAGGTCTGCGCCAACCACTTTATCAATGGTATAATCCGCGCCCTTGACGAGCAAGGAAGGCCTGATTTCCTTAATGAGATCAAGAGGAGTGTCTTCGGTAAAAACCACAACGGCGTCAACGTCTGCCAATGAGGCTAATACGGCCGCGCGCGCGGACTCACCTTGAATTGGGCGGTTTTCTCCTTTGTAGCGTTTGATCGATGAATCGCTGTTCATGCCGATAATAAGACGGTCGCAGGCGGCTTTGGCCTGACGGATGAGCGACAAATGTCCCGGATGCAAAAGATCGAAACAGCCGTTCGTAAATCCTACCTTGAGGCCTTGCTTGCGCCAGCGTTCCGCCGTTTGCACGGCTTCCGGAAGCGTAAGGATTTTCATTTCCGTTTCGCGGGTTTGGTCGTGGACCAATTCACGGGCGAGTTCTTCATGCGTCACGATAGCCGTGCCGATTTTGCCTACGACGATAGAACCCGCGATGTTCGCCAACGCCGCCGCGTCTTCGCAATTCAATCCACCAGCCAAACCCAGTGACATGGTGGCGACGACGGTGTCGCCCGCGCCGGAAACGTCATAGACTTCCCGAGCTGTGGCGCGGAAGTGCCAGGCGGGTTGGTCCTTCATCACGAGGCAGACGCCATCCGCGCCAAGCTTTGCCAGAACGCCTTGCAGGTTGTTTTCTTCGATCAATTTGCGCGCCGCTCGCTCGGCGTCGGCAACGGTGTTGATGGCGATGCCCGTGGCGTTCGCTATCTCGCCACGGTTGGGCGTGAGCATGTACGCGCCTTTATACCGGCTGAAATTGCGGCCTTTGGGATCGATGAGGACAGGGCGGTCTTTACCGTTGGCCAGTTTGATGGTTTCGGCCAAAACGCGATCGGACAAGACGCCTTTGGCATAGTCCGACAGGATAACGACTTTCGAGTTTTCCATTGCGCCACTGATGCGCAGGAGGATTTGGTCTTCCATATAAGAAGAGATCGCGCCCGTCACTTCATAGTCAGAGCGCAAGAGTTGCTGGCCGCCCGCGACAAAACGTGTCTTGATCGTCGTGGGGCGGGTGTTGTCGGTTAACAGGTAAGACGTTACTTGCGGAAGGGCGGATATCTGGTTTTCAAGGTCGAAGCCCGCCTGATCCTGTCCCGCAAGGCCGATCATATCCACTTTGCCTCCCATCGCGACGATGTTACGTACGACGTTGCCGGCGCCGCCGAGAGTCATGGATTCACGCTGCACGCGCAACACGGGGATGGGGGCTTCCGGCGAGATGCGCTCAACCTGTCCGTAAACGAAGCGATCCAGCATCACGTCTCCGACAACTAGAATTTGATGCCCGTCGATCTTTTCGAGAAGGGGAAGGAGATGCGCGTACATGGGGTCTTTCTCAGACGTAGGGGTCGGGTTTGGCGAGGAAGTCCTGCACGTACATGCGGACGCCTTCTTCCAAGGAGGTGAACGGCGCGGTGTAACCTGCCGCGCGGAGTTTGTTCATGTTGGCTTCGGTGAAATACTGATATTTCTCGCGAAGCTCTTCCGGCATGTCGCGGAAGGCGATTTTGGGGTCTTTACCTGCTGCCGCGTAAACGGCCTGAGCGAGGTTGGCGAAACTGCGGGCCTTGCCCGTGCCGAGGTTATAAAGGCCGTTTATTTTGGGATGGTCGAGCAGCCACAGCATGACGTTGACGCAATCGCCGACCCAAACGAAATCGCGCAACTGGCCGCCATCGGGATATTTAGGGTTATGGGATTTGAAAAGCTGAAAAGCTTCGTCGCGCTGAGCGAGCGGATAAACCTGTTCGGCGACCGAGCGCATCGAGCCTTTGTGGTATTCGTTCGGGCCGTAAACGTTGAAGAACTTGAGGCCCACGCATTGGGTCGGCCCTTTATATCCGCGGCTTTTTTGCTTGGCGACCCATCGGTCGAACAGGTTTTTGCTCCAACCATATGGATTTAGCGGCCGCAACGTGGCGAGATGCTCCATGCTTTCGTCGTCGTTAAACCCAGCCGCGCCGTCGCCATACGTCGCGGCGGATGAGGCGTAGACAAAGCGCGCGTCGTTATCCTTGCACCACAGCCAAAGCTCGCGTGACAGGCGGAAATTGTTTTCGAGAATCTTGTCGGCATCGCTTTCTGTGGTCGCGGAAATCGCGCCCATATGAAAGATAATTTCCACATCGCCCGCGTAATAATTCAGAAAGTCCATCAGGTTTTCGGGCGCGACGATGGTCTCAAGGTCGCGCTTGGCGAGGTTGCGCCATTTGTCGTCTGATCCCAGCCAGTCGGACACGGCCACGCGTTCGCCGCGTTTATCTAATGCCGCGACAAGATTTGACCCGATAAAGCCTGCCCCGCCGGTCACAACGATCATGAATTGCCCAAATAGATTAAAAGGTTAACAACTGGCGGCATTTAACCCGCTTGACGCGGCTTTTACAAGCAGGTTGAGTGTGGCCGAAAATGAGAACAATGGGAGTGAGTTAATGAAAAAAGCGCTCGTTTTTCCAGGGCAGGGTAGTCAAGCGGTCGGCATGGGCAAGGCGTTGTCAGAGGCCTTCACGGAGGCCCGCGAGGTGTTTCAGGAGGTCGATGACGCTCTGGGGCAGAAGATCACCACAGTGATGTTCGAGGGGCCCGAAGATGCCCTGAAAATGACCGAAAACACCCAGCCCGCCCTTATGGCTGTGAGCATGGCCGTGATCAAGGTATTGGACAAACAGGGCGGGTTTAGGTTGCCGGAGGCGGCCAGTTTCGTGGCCGGGCACAGCCTTGGGGAATACGCGGCCTTGTGCGCGGCGGGAAGTTTAACTCTTGGCGATACGGCCAATTTGCTTCGTTTGCGCGGGCAGGCCATGCAGCAAGCCGTGCCGCTGGGCGTCGGGACGATGGCGGCATTGTTAGGGGCGGACATTGATGCGGCACGGGAGATAGCGGCGGCGGCGGCGGCCCAAGGTGAGGTTTGCGTGGCCGCGAACGACAACGCGCCGGGGCAGGTGGTTGTCAGCGGCCACATGGCTGCCGTGGATCGCGCGATAGCGATAGCCGCCGAGCGCGGATTCAAACGCAGCGTGAAATTGCCGGTCAGCGCGCCGTTTCATTCTCCCTTGATGCAGCCTGCGGCGGATGTCATGCGTGAGGCGTTGGCAAAAGTGACGTTGAAAGCGCCGTGCGTACCTGTCGTGAACAACGTGACGGCTGTGGCGACGCAGGATCCTGAAGTCATCCGCGACTTGTTGGTGAAGCAGGTGACGGGGTCCGTGCGCTGGCGCGAAAGCGTACTGTTCATGAAAGAGCAGGGCGTCGAACAAATTATAGAATGCGGTTCGGGCAATGTTTTGGCGGGCTTAAACAAGCGCATCGACCGCGAGATCAAAGCCGTCTCGCTTCACACGCCGCAGGATATCGAGGCGTTTTTAAAGGGAAATGCTTAAGGCTTGCCCCATTCGCTTAACCCAATTATCTTCTTTTTCGGTCAGTAGCTTAAGTAATGAAAGGAGTTCCGATGTTTAATCTCAACGGCAAAAACGCTCTTTTGACAGGTGCGACGGGCGGCTTGGGCAAAGTCATTGCGCGCACGCTCGTGGCGCAAGGCGCGCGCGTGGCGCTGGCCGATATGAAGCTTGAGCCGTTGCAGGAATTTCAAAAAGAGTTCGGCGATAAAGCCGTTGTCGTCACCGGCAACCTGAGCGATCCCGCAGTTCCGGCCACGATGTTGAAGGAAGCCGAGGAAAAGCTTGGCGGGGGCGTTGACATTCTTGTCAACAACGCAGGCCTGACGCGCGATGGTCTCGCCATGCGCATGAAGGATGAAGATTGGGATTTGGTTGTGAACGTCAATTTATCTGCCGCGTTTCGTTTGTCACGCGCGTGCCTGAAAGGCATGATGAGTCGTCGCTGGGGCCGTATCGTCAGCATCGCCTCGGTCGTGGGCCAGATGGGCAACGCGGGGCAGGCGAACTATGCCGCATCGAAAGCCGGATTGATGGGCATGAGCAAATCGCTGGCGCAGGAAATGGCGCCGCGCGGCGTGACCGTGAACTGCGTCGCACCCGGCTTTATCATCACGCCGATGACGGATGCCCTGACGGAAGATCAAAAAGCCAAAATGCTGGCGAATATACCGTTGGGTTATCTCGGCGAGCCAAAGGATGTGGCGGCGGCGATCAGCTTTTTGGCTTCGGAAGAGGCGCGTTACATCACCGGCCAGACGATCCACGTCAACGGCGGCATGGCGATGATATAGGTCTTTGCTATCCCCGTGAAGGCGGGGACCCCATTTTATCACCACAAACTATCAAATGGGATTCCGGCTCGCGTGGCTCACATAACCTTCGCCACTCGGCCGGAATGACAATGAACAAAGGAAACAAATCAGAAGCAAGCTCCCTCTCCAAACGCGTTCGCCGCTATGCCAAGGTTTCGAAAACCGTGGCGAGCGTAGGCGCGCGGATGGCGGGGCAGAGGTTGCGGTCTAAGGAAGATCGCCAGAAACGGGCCGAGATATTGCGATTGGCCATGGGCGGTCTGAAAGGGCCGATCATGAAGATCGCGCAGCTTCTTGCTTCGATCCCTGACATTTTACCCAAAGAATACGCCGCCGAGTTGGCGCAGCTTCAGGCCGATGCGCCGTCGATGGGCTGGGCGTTCGTCAAACGGCGCATGGCGACGGAGCTGGGGCCGGATTGGGAGAAAAAGTTCAAATCATTCGGCCATGAGGCGGCGCACGCGGCTTCGCTGGGGCAGGTGCATCGCGCGGTTGGTTTGGATGGCCGCAAGCTGGCGTGCAAGTTGCAGTACCCTGACATGGCGTCGGTGGTGGAGGCCGACCTTAGGCAACTAAAAATCATTCTTGCATTATTTGAGAAGTTTGATCGGACTGTGTCGACATTCGGCGCTTATCAGGAAATCGCCGAACGCATGCGCGAGGAATTGGATTACGCGCGCGAGGCGAAGCATATCAAGCTTTATGCGGATTTGCTGGAAAATGCCGTTAATGCGCGCGTACCCGAAGTCATTGACAAACTATCGACGGATCGTTTGCTGACGATGACATGGCTGGAAGGCGAGCGGTTGGCGCAGGTGGCGGACACGCGCCCGAAGAAGGACCGCAACGCGATTGCCATGAATATGTTCAACGCATGGTATGTGCCTTTTTATTATTACGGCATCATCCACGGCGATCCGCATTTGGGAAATTACACCGTGCGCAAGGATAACGGCATCAATCTGTTGGACTTCGGTTGCGTGCGCATATTCAAACCGCAGTTGGTGCAGGGCGTTATAGACCTCTATCATGCGTTGTTGCAGGACGATCACGACTTGGCGGTTGAGGCCTATAAGACTTGGGGTTTTGCCAATCCTTCCAAAAAGCTTGTTGAGGTTTTGAATATCTGGGCGCGGTTTATTTATGCCCCCATGCTGGAGGATAAACCACGGCTTATCGAGGAAACGAACAGCACAGCTTATGGCAGGGAAACGGCGCTTAAGGTTCACGGGGAGTTGAAAAAACTCGGGACTGTAAATATTCCCCGCGAGTTTGTGTTCGTTGACAGGGCGTCGATAGGGTTGGGGGCCGTGTTTTTGCGCCTTAGGGCCGAGATCAATTGGCACAAACTGTTCAATAATTTGATCGAAGGTTTCGAACCGGAAGGGGTGGCGCGCAGGCAAAGAAAGTTGTTGAAAAAACATGGGCTTTCAGGGGGATGCCCCCTTTTTGCTTCACATGTCCTTGTAAATGATGCAGAGTGACCAATACCCGCGAATCCAATGTATTCTCAATAATCACCGCCATGAAAATTGCCGTTTTGAAAGAGCGTCGTCCTTACGAAATGCGTGTGGCCGCAACGCCCGATACTGTCAAAAAGTATTGCGCGCTGGGCTATGATGTTGCCGTTGAAGCGGGGAGCGGCGAAGCCTCCTTTTATTTGGATGAGCAATACGCAGCGGCGGGGGCCGAAATCGCTCCGAATGCCGAAGCCGCTTTATCCGGCGCCGATATCCTTCTTAAGGTTCAGCGTCCAATGAATTCAGCGGAAGGATTGGACGAAATCGGTTTTATTAAACATGGGGCGTTGCTCGTGGGGATGCTTAACCCCTATGCCGCGCGTGTGGATATGGATCTTTACGCCGCGAACAACATAACGGCCATGTCTATGGAGCTTGTGCCGCGCATTACGCGCGCGCAATCCATGGACGTATTGTCAAGCCAATCGAATTTGGCCGGATATCGCGCCGTGATCGACGCGGCGGAGCAATACGGACGCGCCATGCCGATGATGATGACGGCGGCAGGCACCGTAGCGCCCGCCCGCGTTTTGGTTATGGGCGCGGGCGTGGCCGGACTTCAGGCAATCGCCACGGCGCGCCGTCTTGGGGCGATCGTGTCGGCGACGGATGTTCGTCCGGCGGCTAAGGAGCAGGTGCAAAGCCTCGGCGCCACGTTTGTTATGGTCGAGAACGAGGAAACGAAACAGGCTGAAACGTCCGGCGGTTACGCCAAGGAAATGAGTGAGGAATACAAGCGTTTGCAGGCCGAACTCGTCGCGGAGACGATCAAGAAACAGGATATCGTCATTTGCACGGCCTTAATCCCGGGACGTCCCGCGCCGAAACTTGTTTCTGCCGAGATGCTGCAAACCATGAAACCGGGTTCCGTAATTGTCGACCTTGCCGTGGAGCAAGGCGGAAATTGCGAATTCAGCGAAGCCGGCAAGGTTGTGGGGGTCTATGGTGTCAAGATTGTCGGTTACAGGAATGTCCCAAGCCGCATTGCCGTGGATTCGTCTTCGCTTTACGCCCGCAATCTTTTGAGCTTTATAACTCTCTTATCCGCCAAGTCCGGCGGAGAGCTGTCTGTGAACTGGGGGGATGAAATCGTCAAGGCCGTGACGCTAACGCATGCGGGGCGTGTCGTTCATCCTCAATTCCAAAGTTAAGGGACGATTGAGTCTATTATTGTGTTTGAGGCGCAAAAAACAGGTGCAGCAAAGTAACCCGAAGCCAAACCGGATCAGCGGAGCAAACAAGCCATGAACCCAACCGACGAGCAGCAAAAAGTGGTTTCGCAATGGATCGTCAGCCTTGCCGTTTCCGTTGTGTGCTGCGCGACACTATTTATCGTCTTTGCCATATACATCATGAATTTGTCGGACAAAACCACGCTGGTTGGCCTTCGGCTTGAAATTATTCAGCAACGCCAGCAGCAGATCGTAACGGATATAGACTATATCCGACGCACGATGGTTCAGTTGCCGCAACTTGTACAGACGAGCCATGCGCCGCACGTTTTGCCGGTCTCTTCCACGTCGGCCCAACAGCATGGCGAAACGCCGGAGGCGCCTAAACCGGCCCCCTCAGAGCCGACTTCCGCTCAAGTGTCCGATAACGCGCCTCAGAAAACTACGGGAGAATAGATCGTCATGGATACAAGCGCGCTTTCGTCCGCATTGAAGAATTTGTCCGATCAGCAGCAACAGTTGAGCGAGCTTGCAAAAAGGCTGGCCGAGCAGGTTCACATAGCCGCCGGAAATGGCGCGCTTCAAAGCGGGCACGGATTTTTCATTTATGGCCTGACGGTTTTCGTTTTGGCCTGTTTTGTCGGCTACTACGTCGTTTGGCGCGTTACGCCCGCGCTCCATTCTCCTCTTATGGCGGTGACCAACGCCGTATCGTCGGTCATCATCGTCGGAGCTTTGCTGGCCGCAGGTTCGCCCGAACTGACAACATCGACATGGATGGGCCTTGTGGCGGTCGCTTTGGCTTCCGTCAATATTTTCGGCGGTTTTATCGTGACGCAACGCATGCTCCATATGTTTAGGAAAAAAGGCAAATAAACCGATGCACAGTCTTGTTTCTCTGGCCTATCTTGTTTCGGGCACCCTTTTTATTTTGGCGTTGCGTGGCCTTGCCTCGCCGGAAACTGCACAGCGGGGCAACCATTACGGCATTGCGGGGATGTCCATAGCCGTCGCTGCGACGCTTTTTCTCATATCCGGAGCCTCGGTCTGGCTCATCGTTTTGGCCATTGCCATCGGCGGTTCTATCGGAGCCGTGGTTGCCCGTAACATCAAAATGACGGCTTTGCCGCAGCTTGTCGCGGCTTTTCACTCGCTGGTCGGTTTGGCGGCCGTTCTTGTCGCGGGGGCCGCATTTTTCAATCCTGAGGCTTTCGGCATCATCGAAGGCAATAAGATATTTGCGTCCAGCCTGATTGAAATGGGGATCGGCATTGCCATTGGCGCAATAACGTTTACGGGGTCTCTTGTCGCTTTTGCCAAGCTTCAGGGGCTGGTTTCAGGAAAACCTCTGGTTTATCCCTACCAGCATCAGGTCAATCTGGGATTGGGCATAATCACCCTCGTTTTGATTGTCGCCATGCTCGCCTTTCAGGAGCCATGGACTTTTTATGCCATTGTGGGCGTGACGATGTTGCTCGGCTTTCTGCTGATTTTGCCGATCGGCGGCGCGGATATGCCGGTCGTCGTGTCGATGCTCAACAGTTATTCGGGATGGGCCGCGGCGGCTACGGGCTTTACGCTTGAAAATCCGTTGTTGATTATTACCGGAGCGCTGGTTGGCGCATCGGGAGCCATTCTCAGCTACATCATGTGCAAAGGCATGAACCGCTCGATCCTCAGCGTCATTCTTGGCGGTTTTGGCGGCGAGACGGCGGGAGCGCAAGGCGGGCGCGGGGCTTCGGATAAGCCCGTTAAGGCGGGATCGGCGGACGATGCGGCCTTTATCATGAAAAACGCGGCCAGCGTCATCATCGTGCCGGGGTATGGCATGGCCGTGGCGCAAGCCCAGCACGCCTTGCGCGAAATGGCTGATATTCTCAAGTCACACGGCGTTCAGGTGCGCTATGCCATACATCCCGTGGCGGGGCGTATGCCGGGGCACATGAACGTGCTGCTTGCCGAGGCCAACGTGCCCTATGACGAAGTGCTGGAGCTGGAAGAAATCAACCGCGATTTCCCGCAAACCGACGTGGCGTTCGTCATCGGCGCGAACGACGTGACGAACCCCGCCGCGTAAACCGACCCTCAATCGGCGATTTACGGGATGCCCATTTTGGACGTGGAACGGGCCAAGACGGTTTTGTTCATCAAGAGGTCCATGGCCACGGGCTATGCGGGCGTCGAAAACGAACTTTTCTTCCGCGACAACACGATGATGCTG
>CAZYPX010000021.1:0-20750 GCA_964649675.1 uncultured Rhodospirillaceae bacterium
CAGGTGGACCGTTTATGCATGCGCGGCGACGAGGTATGGATCGTCGATTACAAGACCAACCGCCCGCCTCCCGCCGACGCATCGGGCGTGCCGTCCATCTATGTTAAGCAGCTTGCGGCGTACAAAGAAGTGCTGCGAGTCGTTTATCCGCGCAAGGCCGTGCGGGCGTTTCTTTTGTGGACGTATAGCGCGCGCTTGATGGAAATCGCGTAACAAAATTACGGGAAAAAAGCACGAAAAATAAAAACATGTGTTTTCACAACGGCAAATTTTCCGCCGCCGTTCTTAGTTTTTTACATGGATGCGCATAAGGGCTATAATACCCATGCTGTCTTTCGTGAACACGTATGAAGCCGCGTCCCTGAAATAAAAGCGCAGACAGCCGGAAATATGCGGGCGGCAAAAAAACAGGCAGATACGTTTTTCAGGCTTTTCAGGAAGGGAAATCCTTTGGGCGGCAACTCTTTGACAGGAGGAAAAATGATGTCCATAGTCCGCGAAATCACGGAGAAAAACTTTGAGGACGAGGTTCTGCGATCGGGAAAGATGGTGGTGCTAACGTTCGTGAGGCAGGGAGACGAAATATGTCGGCGCATGATCAAGGAAGTCGCGCCCTCATTTCCGGATGTCACTTTTCTGACCATGGATCCCGATCAGGAAGTGGAACGGGTTTCTCATATGAAACTTTCCATAATTCCTGTGCATATCGCCTATAACGGAGTTCTTCAAAATCCGGTACGAGCCTGGACGGGCTTTACAAGCAAAGACCAGTTCAAAACATGGGTGCGCAGCCTTGCTCCGGTTCCCCGCGTTTAAGCGTTCCAAGCGTGGGTAGGGGGATTTTGCGGGGGGCTTGATTGTTGGCCGTGTCGCGCCTAAATACAAAGATTAACAGCATGTTTTCAGGAGGTCGCGATGGGCCAGTTCAGCAAGGCGGTTAACGATTCCACGTTCGAGAACGACGTTTTAAAGGACGAAGGATTGGTTTTGGTCGATTTCTGGGCCGAATGGTGCGGCCCCTGCCGTATGATCGGCCCCGTTCTGGAGGAGCTGGCCGCCTCCATGCAAGGCAAGGTCACGGTCGCCAAGATGAACGTGGACGAGAGCCAGACCATTCCCGCAAAATACGGCATCCGCAGCATTCCGACGCTTATGCTTTTCAAAAACGGGCAGCCTGTCGCGACAAAAGTAGGCGCTTTGCCCAAGCAAGCCTTGCAAGCGTGGGTCGAGGAAAATCTGTAAGTTAACGATAATACGGCCCAACTTTTCATAGCGCGGCGGCGGCGTTTTTTGCTACCTTTTGCGGGTATGAAGAAAGCTCCCCCCTCTCTTTTGCCGACAGAAAGACGGCGCAGCTCGGGCCGCCGGATCGAAGACTTGCCTTTGCCGGATTATCGCGACTTGATCGATAACGCGATTCAAGGCGTTCTTATCCATACCAATTTCAAGCCCCTGTACGCGAACGCGGCGTGCGCGAAGCTTTTCGGGTTCGATTCCGCCGAGCAAATTCTCGATATGCCGTTGGTCAGGCCGTTGGTGCCCGACGATCTTTGGGCGCAGGTGGAGCAGTCCTACGATGATCTTGTGCGCGGCTTGTGCAAGCCGGGCATTTTCCGCATACGCGCCTTGCGCCGCGACGGAAAGGAGATATGGCTTTCGGTCGCCGAGCGGCTGATCGATTGGTATGGGACGCCAGCCGTCCAGATGAGCGCCTACGACATCACCCAGCAGATCGCCACCGAGCAAAGGATGCTCGACAACGAGCAGTTGCTGCGCTCCATGCTCGAAATTCTGCCGGTGCCGATCTATATCGCCCGCCAGAGCGACGGGCGCGTCATGTTCGTGAACCGCAAGACATGTCTTTTGCTTCAGCAAAGCGCGGGTAAAATTCTGCGAGGCCGTTGCTTCGATTATTTCGTCAACGCCAAGGATTACGAGAACTTGCAGGCGATGCTTGAGATGGTCCACGACATGCGCGAGGTCGAGGTGCGCATGAAAACGGCGCAGGGCACGGAGTTTACCGCCGAACTTGCGGCGATCATGATGGATTACGGCGGCCAGCCGGCGGTGCTGGTCGCGCTCAACGACATTTCCCATCGCAAGAAGCTGGAAGCCGAGCTGTTCCATCAGGCCAGCTACGACGAGCTGACCGGGGTCAGTAACCGCCGCTATTTCCTGATGCAGGCCGAGCAGGAAATGCGCCGCGCCCGCCGTTTCGGACGCGCGATGGCTCTGTTGATGATCGATATCGACCATTTCAAGCCCATCAACGACAAGTTTGGCCACGCTTCGGGCGACGCTGTGCTTTCCGCCTTCGTCAAGATCAGCCTCGAAAGCCTGCGCCAATCGGATATCATGGGAAGGCTTGGCGGCGAGGAATTCGGCGTCATTTTGCCTGAAACGGGGATGAACGCCGCTCTCGACGTCGCCAACCGCTTGCGCCAGCACTTGAGCGAGCGGCCCATCGTTACCCCGAAAGCCACCGTAAAGTGTACCGTCAGCATAGGCGTGACGCAACTGCGCGAAGGCGATTCCACCATCGACGACGTTTTGGCCCGCGCCGACGAAGCCCTTTACCGCGCCAAAGACAATGGCCGCGACCGCGTCGAAGTCGCGACGTAATGCAAACGATCTTTCGCCAAGGCGCCGTCGTTGTTGACGAAGGGCTTTTTATGGAGCATGTGTCCGGTCACATCGCGGTACGGCCATCTGTGGCGGAACTTAAGGCATGACCATATCGAAACGTTTTCCCGTCGCGGCTTTGTTAGCCATCGGCGCGTTCACCAGTTGGGTCTGCGCCGATACGCTGGTCAAGCTGTGCAGCGACGCGCTTTCCGTCGATCAAATTATAACGTTGAACAAGTTCGTTTTTCTTTTGATGTGCGCGGCTTTTGCGTTGCGCCGCAAGGGCTTCAAGGAGCTTCGCACGAAGAAGCCGGGCTTTCATGTGTTGCGGGGAGTTGTTTGCTGCGTGAACATGGCGGCGGTCTTTTTTGCGCTTAAGCATCTTTCTTTGGCCAATTTCTACACCATCGCGTTTACCACGCCGTTCATGATCGCCTGTTTGAGCGCGCTCGTTCTTAAAGAACGGCCAACGCCGGGCGTGTGGGCCGCCATCGTTGCTGGGTTTGTCGGCGTGGTGATGGCCGTTCGGCCCGACCATTACGACCCGCAGGCCTGGCCTTTGTTGGCCGTGTTCGCCATGTTGGCGTCCAACCTGTGCCTGTCGTTGTATTCCCTCACCATCAAATGGGGAGGCCGCAGCGAGAGCGAAACGGCGCTCGTATTTTATCCGGAGCTGCTGACCTTCGCCGTTTTTCTGATCTATGCCATGGCGTGGGGCGTATGGCCGGACGACATCGGAAATATGGTCTTGGCCATGGTCAGCGGCGTATTCAGCGGCGTTGCGGCCTTGATGATCACGGCGGCCTACCGCCGCGCCATGAATGCGCACGTCGCGCCGTTTCATTATACCCAGATCATCACGGGCAGCCTTGCGGGATACCTGATTTGGGGCGATGTGCCGACGGGGCACACGTTGGCCGGAGCCACGGTCATTATCGCGTCGGGCCTTTATGTCTTGCGGCAAGGGCAGAAAAGACGGGAGCAACTGGCCGAGGCGCAGCAATTCCCCTGATCCGGCGGAAAAACCGGCGGTTAAGAAGCTTATTTAGTCGCAAACCCGCTCAAGTTCCGACAGGCATTCAAGAACTTTTTTCGAAGCTTCGCCGGCTTTGTCGATTTCATGAAGCGCGGCATCGAAATTGCCCGCGTTGAACAAACGCGCGGCTTCGATGCCGTGTTCGTGCACTTCGCGATGCGGCGTGGCCAAGGCTTGAAAAGCCGGCGCGTTGCGCAGGCGCAGATCCGTCAAGCCGTTGTACCACACGCCAAGGCGGCAATGCTCATGGTCGGTAAGTTTATCGGCATCAAGCTTTTCGCGCCCGCACAGCATGTTGGCGAGACGCTTTTTCCAGATGACGTGGTCGGACTTCGCCAGCTTGACGATCTTGTTGGGGATGTCCATGCCGGACATGACGTTGATGTGGTCGGCCACTTGCTGCTCGACGCGCGTCACGGCATCGACGATGGCTTCGATGTCCTGAACGCTTTTCGACGTCCTTTCCAGAATGCGGCTGATGCCGCCGGCCACGTCGCTTGAGGCGGCGGACTGTTGGGTCAGGATGGCGGATATTTGCGACGTGTTGTTCTTCACGTCGTCCGATTTCGCGTTGATGTTTTGCATGCTGGCGCTCAACTTGGCGATGTCGTCGTGGCCCGCCGTCACGGCCTTTTGGCTGTCGTGCATGGCCTGCATGATCTGTTTCATTTCGCCGTTCAGGCTGTTGACGAGCCCGTCGATCTGCTGCGTGGCGCGGGTCGTTTGTCCGGAAAGGCTTTTCACCTCGTTGGCCACCACCGCGAAGCCTTTGCCGGCTTCGCCCGCCCGCGCGGCCTCGATCGTGGCGTTAAGCGCCAAAAGATCCGTTTGCGAGGCGATGGCCTTGATCGCGTTCGCGATATGCGTGATTTGCTGCGTGAAATCGTTAAGCCGTTCGACGCACGTCACGGTGTTGCCGACGACGCCGCTGATTTCGTCCATGCGTTGCTGGACCTGTCGCGCCGCGTCGATGCCTTCGTGGGTGGCCTTGGCCGATTCTTCGGCTTTTTGGAGGATGTTTTGGCCGTTGCGTTCGATTTCCTTGACGCTTGAGGCCATCTCTTCGGCCGACGCGGCGATGGATTGCACCTGGGAGTCCACGGCCTTAAGGTCCGAGAGAAGGTGTGCGGACAGCACGATCGTTTCGTTCGTCTGGATGGATATGCCGATGGCGCGATCCAGTTGTTGCGCGCCTGTTTCGCCCGCCGCCGTTTCGCGCGGCGAGGTCTGTTTGGAAAGGATGGAACGGAGCATGACGGGCCTTTTTAAGGAATGGGACGGCCAGAATGCCGATGGCGTTTTTTGAGATCAACGTCCTTTTTACGCGGAAACACACCATCGTATTGATATTAAAAGCATTTGCGTGGACCGTGGTCTACAGGTGACGGTCGGGAGCGTGGGATAGGGACGCAAAAAGCGTAGGGGATGTCTCTCCGGCGGCAAAATGTGCCTGATTTTCCAAGCCTGTGCGAATCGGCGTTTTTTAAGACCTTGATTCTCATGGCGCATGTTTGGCACGGCGCTTGCTTGTTTGCGTGTGGGGGACATCATGAGCCGCATTATCAATCCTTTGTTGATCGACAGGCCTGCCGAGGCCGTGAGAACATCTCGCAATTTTTCGCGAGCGGCCGTTCAGCCCGTCGAGGGCGCGGCGTTCGCGAATGAACTGGCGTCGGTTCAGAAAACAAGTGCGCCGTCCAAGACGGCGGAGGCGCAGCCGGTCCAAGCGGCTCAGGCATCGTCTCTGGACGAAGCGCAAGACGGCGGGATCGAGCAAAGCGCGCGGCAACCCGTGCAGGTCGCGTCGTCGTGGCGCGTCGATCGCAGCGCCGCCGAAGTCAATCACGACGACGAAGATTTCGGCTTTTACGATTTTCTGGACATCATCAATCCGCTTCATCACATTCCGGTCATCGGCACGATTTACCGCGAGTTGACGGACGATAAAATCAAGCCCGTTTCGCGGATCGTCGGGGATGTGCTGTTCGGCGCCGTTACGGGAAGCCTGGTGATAAGCTGCGTTTCGTCGGTGATCAGTTCCGCCTATGAACAAAACGAAGGCGCGGAACCGCTGACGCATCTTGCCAACGCCTTGTTCGGTTCGGGCGACAAGGAATCCCAAGCGCCCGTGATGCTGGCCCAAGCGAGCGCGAACGAGGAAGACGGGGACGCATCCGCGAACGCCGCGCACATGCCTGTGGCGCAGGCGGAAGAAACGGCGCAAGCCTTTAAGGTGGCCATGCGCGAAACGCCGCCGGAACCTGCGCGCGATGTTTCCTTTGCGGGCGAGGGCAAGGTTACGGACAAGCAGCCCTATGGCGGGGTGATGGATGCTGCTCCGGCGGCGCGGAACCAGACTTTAGCCGCCGCGCCTAAAAAGCAGGGTATAAGGATAGGGAACACAGTTTACGCCAACCTGCAGACGAACGCGGAGCGGACGGCGTCCGCGAAACAAACCGTCCCGCAGTCCAAAGAAACCGAGTCGGCGCCGGTTTCCGGCGAGAAGGATCTTGGCGTCTTGATGCATCAATCGGCCAATGCCGACGCGTCGGGCAACGCTTTGCCGCCCGAGCTTGTGCGCGACATGATGCTGATGGCGCTCGACAAATATAAAACGGCGGGGAACCTTGCGCCGCGCGAGATGAACATAGGCGCGGTGAATTAGACAAAAAAGCGCGCGCGCCGCTTATTGGGGTTCGGGGCGGAAATAGTCCGCCAGCGTTTGGCGGAAATCCGGTCTTGCCAAATTTTCGCGGATCACGACGACGCGGGGCTTGTTTTCAGGACCGACAAACTCGGCCGTCAAGGCAGGCGAGTAGGGCATTGCGGGGCGGCGTTTAAGGGCGTTTTTGAACATATCCGTATCCTTTAAAATTAATACGTTGCGGCAAATAACGAAAACGACGGGCCAAAATCTTTAACGGCATCTTAACAGAAAAAGACTGAAACTAAAAACAGGTTTCGGGGCGCAGGCTCGAGATAGCCGCACGCTCAAGAAAAGCCATATATATCATGGTCTTGTCGGCGTCCCCTGTCTCGTATGGTTAGCAAGCGGAGAGGCTGGCCTTTGGCCCGTTCGTGGGGTACTAAGGCGTGTTTACCATGAAAAGGCAGAAGGAAAACCCCTATGCGCCCATCGAAACGCGCGCCCGATCAGCTCCGCGCCGTTACGCTTGAAACCAATGTAGCGAAATTCGCCGAAGGCTCGTGCCTTGTGAAGTTCGGCGACACGCATGTTTTGTGCACGGCGAGCGTCGATGAAAAAGTGCCGCCGTTCCTGCGCAACACGGGATTGGGGTGGGTCACCGCCGAATACGGCATGTTGCCGCGCGCGACGCAGGAACGCATGGACCGCGAAGCCGCGAAGGGCAAGCAGACGGGCCGCACGCAAGAGATACAACGGCTCATCGGGCGTTCGCTTCGCGCCGTGGTCGATCGCAAGAAACTCGGCGAAATTCAGATTAAGCTCGATTGCGACGTGCTGCAGGCCGACGGAGGCACGCGTACGGCGGCGATCACGGGCGGCTATGTCGCGCTGGCGCTGGCGATCAAATACCTGATGAAGATCGGCAAGTTGACGGAAAACCCGCTGACGGATCACGTGGCGGCGGTGTCGTGCGGGATATATCAGGGAACGCCCGTTCTGGATTTGGATTATGCGGAAGACTCCAACGCCGAGGCGGATTCCAATTTCGTGCTGACGGGCGCGGGCGGCATCGTGGAGATTCAAGCCACCGCCGAACAATCGGCGTTCGCCGAAGCGCAGTTTCAGGAACTGTTGAGGTTGGCAAGGAAGGGGATCCATGAGCTTGTAACGATTCAGAAAAAAGTCATTGGCAACTGAAAACCATATTAACAGTGGAAAGCGCATAATGCTTATGTATAATAATTGTAATTATAGCCATAAAATCATTTCGGAGGACGCGTATGTCAATTTTTTCTAAACTAAGGGATGCAAAGCGTGAAGTTTACGTTCGTATCGCATGCACAGGTTTGGCTGTAACGAGTGGACTAGCTGGCACCGCGTTTCTTTATCAGAACAGAGAGATCGTAAAAGATATGTTCGTTCAAGAGATGACGAGAAGCCGTTCAAATTATGAAACCTGTGTTGAAAAGACTGGGGACCCGCAACAATGCGCGCCGCCTATTGCGCGTTTAATAAACAAAGCTATCTATGCCGCAGGAAAACTAGTGTTTCCAGTTGAACAAGGCAAGCGGCACAGCCCCCATCCTTGATGCGCAAGTTTTCAGCCAACAAACTTGTCATCGCCACGCACAACGCAGGGAAACTGAGCGAGCTTCAGGAGTTGCTCGGCCCCTATGTGAAGGATGTCGTCTCGGCGGGGCAACTCGGTTTGCCGGAGCCGGAAGAAACGGGAACCACGTTTGAAGAAAACGCGCTGATCAAAGCGCAAGCTGCCGCAAAGGCGACAGGCGCGGTTGCGCTAGCGGACGACAGCGGCTTGTGCGTCAACGCGTTGAACGGCCAGCCGGGGTTGCATTCTGCGCGATGGGGCGGCCCCGAAAAAGACTTCATGACCGCCATGCGCCGTGTGAATGATGAACTAAACAGCTTGGCGATGAATAGTCCCTCCCCCCTTGAGGGGGAGGTTAGGAGGGGGGTATGTAAAGGCGCCCCCTCACCTGCAAAAACTAAGAGCTTACTTCGTAAGCTCAAGTTTTTGCTTCCTCTTCCGCAAGGGGAGAGGGACTCTAATATTGATCGTTCCGCCTGTTTCATATGTGTGTTGGTTTTGGCGTGGCCCGACGGACATCATGAAGTGATCGAAGGCCGTTGCGACGGCACGATTGTCTGGCCGCCGCGCGGCGACAAAGGGCATGGGTATGATCCCGTGTTTCAGCCGCAAGGCTATGACAAAACCTTCGCCGAGATGGACTCGGAACAAAAGAATATCCTTAGCCATCGTGGGAAAGCCTTGCGGCAACTCGTCGAAACGTGTTTCAAAAAGTGATGCCGCCGCTTGCCATCTACGTCCACTGGCCCTTTTGCCTGTCCAAGTGCCCTTATTGCGATTTCAACTCGCGGGTGATGGGGGAGGTCGACCACGCCGCATGGGCCGAAGCTTACGTCCGCGAGCTGGATCACTACGCAACATTATTGTCGGGCCGGACGATCGCATCTGTCTATTTCGGCGGCGGCACGCCTTCGCTGATGCCTTCCTCCACCGTTGAAGTTGTGTTGAAAAAAATCAACGAGTGCTGGCGGTTAAGCGGCGATGTTGAAATTACGCTGGAGGCTAACCCTACGTCGTCCGAGGCCAATAAGTTTGCCGAAATCCGGTCGTTGGGGGTGAACCGCCTGTCGCTAGGCGTGCAGGCGCTAAGGGGCGATGCGCTCCGTTTTCTGGGCCGAACCCATACGGCGGGCGAGGCCAGAAAGGCCATCGAGTTAGCGGCTCATATCTTTCCCCGTTATTCGTTCGATTTGATTTACGCGCGCGCGGGGCAGACGCCTGCCGCCTGGGAAGCGGAACTCAACGAGGCTTTGGATTTCGGCGCAAGACACATGTCGCTCTATCAACTGACGATCGAGGAAGGCTCGCACTTTTTCAAACGCGCGCGAGAGGAAACGTTCACCGCAAACGAGGACGATGCCGGCGCCATGTTCGAGATGACGCAGGCGATGATGGAGTCGGCGGGAGTCCCGATGTACGAAATCTCCAATTTCGCCGCGCAAGGCGAAGAGAGCCGCCATAACCTGACCTATTGGCATTACGGCGATTACATCGGCATCGGCCCCGCCGCGCATGGGCGTTTTGTGAACGAAAGGACGCGCACTGCCACAGAGAACCATGAGCATCCCGACGCGTGGTTGCGGCAGGCCGAGACGCAAGGCCATGGCCAAAGACTCTGCGAAACGCTTTCGCCGGATGTCGCGCAGCGCGAAGCGATGATGATGGGCTTGCGCCTCGTGGAAGGCATCGACGCGCACGCGTGGCAGGATACGTTCGGCGCGTCGCTTTCCGCGTTGTTGCCCTCGGCGAAACTGAACAAATTGTGCGCGGAAGGGTTATGCGAATTTGATGCGAAAGGCTTGCGCGCGACCAAGGCGGGGCTTCAACGGTTAAATGCTGTTCTGTCTTACTTGATTGATTGAAAGATCATCCCTTCATCAACGCTTTCGCGTGCGCGCCTGCGCTTGCGGAAAGGGCGGCGAGGTCGTAGCCGCCTTCAAGCGTGCTGACGACGCGGCCTTGGCAATGCTTGGCGGCAAGGCGGCAAACTTCCGACGTGATCCACGCGTAATCGTCCGGCATGAGGCGTATGCCCGCCAGCGGATCGTCGCGATGCGCGTCGAAGCCTGCGGAAATCATGAACAGCTCGGGCTTGAAAGCCTCAAAGCGCGGCAAAACGTTTGCCGTCATCTCCTTGCGGAAGTTGTTGCCGTCCGAGGCGAACGCCAGCGGGATGTTGATGATGTTGCCGAGCGGGCCAAAATCGTCCGCGCTGCCTGATCCGGGCCAGAACGGATACTGGTGCGAGGAGCAAAACAAAACCTTCGGCTGTTTTTCCGCCCATTCCTGCGTGCCGTTGCCGTGATGCACGTCGAAATCCAAAAGCGCGATGCGCTTCAGGCTGTGATGTTGGATTGCATGCTCCGCGCCGATGGCGATGTTGTTGAAGATGCAAAAACCTTCGGGCGCGGCGTAGTGAGCATGATGCCCAGGCGGGCGCACGGCGCAAAACGCGTTCGTCGCCTTGCCGCCCAGCACAAGATCGACGGCGGCGATCACGCCGCCAGCGGCGCGTAACGCGGCGTTGCCCGATGCGGGAACAAGCGCCGTTTCGCCTTCGATGCTGACGATGCCTTTTTCCGGCACCTGCGCGAGAAGATCGTCGATATAGGCGCGGTCGTGCGCGCGCGCGATGGCATCAAGCGACGCCATCGGCGCTTCGTGCCGTTCGAGCGCGGCGTATTCGGGTTTTTCAAATTCTTTCAGGATGGCGGCAAGGCGTTCCGGTCTTTCGGGATGTCCTTGGCCGTTGCTGTGCAACAAACAGTCGGGATGCGTGAAAAGGGCAGTGGTCATTGATGTGCGGGGTTCGAGGCATGAGGTGCGGAATTATACATCGAAAATCATGGGCTAAAAGAAGATATCCTGTCCCTCAAGCCTTTTGTACCCCGCACCTCGTTCTTCGCACCTCGTCCCTACTTCCCCTGATAAATCCTGACGATGTCGTCGAGGAGCTTGAGAGCCTCGTCGCGCGGACGCTGGAAGCAGTTGCGGCCGATGATCGAGCCGTTGCCGCCGCCGGCGTAAATGTCACGCGCATCCTGCAACACGCTGCCTTCGCCTTTGGTCGCGCCGCCCGAGAACACGACGATGCGCTTGCCGTTGAACGCGCACTGCATGATGTGCTTGACGCGCTCGGCCTGCGCGGTGATGGCGATTTTCTGGCCTTCGTACACTTTCTTGGCTTCGGCCTGTTCAAGATGCGCGGAGGGCAATTTCACCTTGATGATGTTCGCGCCGAGCAGCGCAGCCATATGGGCGCCGTAGGCGATCACGTCCATAGCCAGTTCGCCGTCTTTCGAGACGTTGCCGCCGCGCGGATACGACCACAATACGACGGCCAGACCCTTGGCCTTCGCTTCGCGCGACAGATCGCGGAACTCCTCGTACTGGTTGTACATCGAATCCGAGCCGGGATAGATCGTGAAGCCGATAGCGGCGCAGCCAAGGCGCAGGGCGTCGTCGATGCTGGCCGTCACGGCCTGATCGGCGTTTTCCTTCTGGCGCGACAGGCTGTTCGCGCTGTTCATTTTCAAGATCGTCGGTATCGCGCCCGCGAACGTGTCGGCGCCCGCGGCGATCGGGCCGAGCGGCGCGGCGTAGGCGTTTAAGCCTGCGTCGATGGCGAGCTGGTAGTGATAATGCGGATCGTAAGCCGGGGCGTTCATCGCAAAGCTGCGGGCCGGGCCGTGTTCAAATCCTTGGTCCACGGGCAAGATGACCATTTTACCCGTGCCGCCCAGGCGACCGGCCATCAGCATGCGGGCCAGATTGGCTTTGGTGCCCGGCGCTTCGCCTTCGTAATTGTCGAGGATGTCGCGGACGCGGCGTGTCAGTTTCATGGCGGTTCACCTTATGGCTGGGAGACAAAGGACATTGTATTTCAATAGTCTTTCATACCCAAGACAAGGGGGTTTGTCCAATCGGTTGTCGAATCCTTAACAAATAGCCTGTCTAATATCATGCCTGATTGAAAGCGATTCGCGAGGACGCCATGAAGCCTGTTCACGTTAAACTCAGCCTTATCGGTCTTGGTCTTGCCTTGGCGGCGGCGCCGGTCCACGCGGCGCAGGACGTTCCCTGGACGTCGGCCACCACGAAACGCGATACGCAGATGCGCGCCGCTTACGGGGGGTGGGACTATCAGCCCGGCTATCCCAAAGGCACTTATCCGCAGGAGCATGTTCCGGGCGTTTCCGTTGCGGGCGCTGGCAAAAAAGGCGATTCGGGCGTATGGCGCCACCCCACGCCGCCGGTCGAGGTTGTGCCCGATCCGTCGCTGGAGCCGCGCACGAAAACATCCATCGACGCCGGATTCCAGTTTTCGCGCTACAGGTATGAAGAGCCTTCGGTCGACGTGACCAACAAAGCCTTGAAATACGGCTTTACGGGTTCGGCCACAGGCGTGATCATGCGCGACATCTTTGCGCGTGTCGACGGTCGCTTCGCCTTCGGCGACGCAGATTACAAGGGATCGGGCGAAAAGGACGGCAACACCGACCGGATATACGAAGTTCGGGCCATGCTCGGCATGGACGTTCCCTTCGGGCGTTTCGTGGTTTCACCCTACCTCGGCCTCGGCTACCGCAATCTTTATAATGACTTGCGCGGCGTGACATCGACCGGCGCGGTTGGATACCGAAGGGAAAGCCAGTATCTCTATGTGCCCGTGGGCGTGCAACCGCGCTATCAGATTGACAGGAATTCAACACTCAGCCTGAACATCGAAATCGATCCACTGTTGCAGGGGTGGCAGTTTTCACAGCTCAGCGATGCGGGTTTGGGCGATCCCGACGTTCATAACAAGCAAGACAGCGGCTATGGCCTTCGGGGCGAGCTTATGTACGGTTATGGCCGTTTTTCGATCGGGCCGTTCTTTAACTACTGGAATATCGAGGACTCGAATTTTGCCAAATGCGACCCCGTGACGTTCACCTGTTTTGTCGAGCCGAAGAACGAAACGCTGGAGTTCGGCATTCAAGCCCGCGTGCGGTTGTACTGACCCTAGAGCCTGTTAGAACGCGAGATGCGGCGGCTTACGGAAAGGCCTTCGCAAACGGCCATGGTTTATCGGCGGCAGTGTGTACTAACGCGCTGTTAATATTGGTATAAATTGTTTTTGTGGTGGAACGTTTTTTGCTTCCCAAAGGGCAAGGAAAAAGGGTATAAAAGAGACGATTTACAGTTAAAAAAACGCTCCTCAGCGGCCTGAAAAACGAATGTCAACGACGAGCTCTTCAGCCGAAACGAAGCGCATAGAACAACGCCAAGACAAGACAAATATAAATATTATGCAAGTCGTGCGGCTTGCTAAGCAGGACAAGGCGTTGCGTGCGGTTCCCGATGTTAACGAACTTGCGTCCGGCAAGCTTCGGCGCATGCCTGCTGTCGGGCGGTGGCTGTTTTTAGGTGACGTTCTGGCCTTGCTGCTCGCTTTTATAGGAGGAGGAGCGGCGACATGGTTGCTGAACACGCTTCTCTTTAAAAGCGGATTTCAGGGCCTTTTCACGCAGGCCACCTATCTTCAGCTGGCTCTTTTCATGGGGTTGGGCGTTTTTGCTCTTTTGTGGCTGGACACCAAGGGTCACTATCGTCAGAGGCTGCCGTTCTGGGAAATCGTCGGCAATAACCTGAAAGTCGTAGGGATCGGCTTGGTTTTGGGCGGATTCGTCAATTTCGCCATCAAAGAATCCCATTCGCGCCTTTGGTTCGTTCTTAGCTGGGCCTTGTTCGCCCTTTTTCTGCATTTCAGCCGCTCCGTCGTGCGCTCTATGCTGAATCGCAAGGGAAAGTGGAAAATACAGGCTGTCGTTGTCGGGAACGGGCCAACGGCGCAGTCGGCCCTTAGGGCTTTGAAGTCCGAGCCGGATATGGGGTACGACATCGTTGCGATGGTTCCGGCCGAAATTCTTGAGGATTTGCGGCGGCCAACCGATTGGCGGCGTTATATGCGCGCGTCGGGCGCCAGCTACCTTTTTTTGGCCTTGGAGAACGGGGATCTTGAAAAACACAAGGCTTCGATACGGGCCATGGCGCGCGAACGGTTGCCTTATTCCATCATGCCTCCTTGGCTGGGCTTGCCCTTGTGCGGCCTGTCGACGCACCATTTTATGATGCACGACGTCCTGTTGATGCATGACACTAACCGTTTGACGCTGCCGTTGCCGCGCATGATGAAGCGCGCCATCGATATCGGGATTTCAAGCGCGGCGTTGGCGGCTCTTGCGCCGCTTTTCGTCGCGGTGGCTTATTTGGTAAGGCGCGACGGGGGCAAGGCCTTTTTCCGTCAGGCGCGCGTCGGGAAAAACGGCAAAAAGTTTGATTGCTACAAATTCCGTTCCATGCGCGACGATGCCGAAACGTTTCTTCAGAGTTTTCTTGAGAACGACGTGCAGGCAGCCGCTGAATGGATGAAATATCAAAAGCTTAAGGACGATCCGCGCGTCACAAAGATTGGGAAATTCATCCGCGCGACGAGCCTTGACGAATTGCCGCAGCTTATCAATGTCCTGAAAGGCGACATGAGCCTTGTCGGTCCGCGTCCCATCATGCCCGGGCAGGAAGTCTATTACGGCGACGACTATAAGCTTTACAAATCCGCAAGACCCGGCATTACGGGGCCTTGGCAGGTTAGCGGACGCAACATGCTTACGATCCAGCAGCGCGTGGCTCTTGAGGCGTGGTACATCCGCAACTGGTCTTTCTGGCTTGACTTCGTCATCATCATGAAAACGTTTCCCGCGCTTTTCAAAAAAGACACGGCTTACTGAGGCGATGTTCTCGCCACGATACGGGGGAAGTTTAGCGAACATAAAAAAACGGAGGGGAAATCCCTCCGTTTTTTGTTTCTAAAGAAAGAGGTATCAGGCCGCTTTGCGGTTTTGTCTCAAGCGCCTCGCTCCGACAAGCCCCAGAAGGCCGATGCCGAACAAGGGAAGGGCGGCGGGAAGGGGAACCGCAGCGACGCTCCAGTTCGCCGACGAAAAACCGTTGGCGATCTTGCCGAGGAACGTCGTACTGAACCACATCAGGCCTTTGGAAAGGTTAGTGAAGGTTATCGAGCCGCCTGAAAAGTCGTTGGCCAAATTGGACGTGGCGAAAACAAGCTGTTCGCTGGAGGTGAGGCCGTTTACGAACGCTTTCCAGTCGTTGCCGCCGTTTGAGTTCGTGTAAACGGTGCCTGCGAACGAATCTCCCATATCATAGTCATAAGCCCCGTGGCCGGAGAGGAGGTAGGGCCCCTTGTCCGCTACGCCCGAAAAGGTGAACGAGAAGGTGATGAAGCTGTTCGCGGGAATGTAGCCTTCCGCCATATGATGCACGACCGACGACTTTTTTCCTACGTTTACGGTGTTGAGAGGGCCGGAATCGCCTATGCTCAACGTTCCCAGATCGTTATTGCTGAAGATCGAAGCGGCTTTTGCGCCGAAGCTTGTAAAAAGAACAAGGCCCAGAACGGCGAAAAACGCGGAACGGCGGAATGTCATGTGAGCCCCTCAATGCGGCGGTTGAAATAGTTTCGGATCGCTAACAAGGTATCAGCCTTTGGTTAAAAGGGCAATAACTCAAAAAAGTTAAATTTGAGGGGCCCATGCGGCCATGATTGCGAATTTTCCAACAAAAACAAGTACCGGATCTTTTGAGGACTTTAACCTTTTGCGAGGACGCCTTGCGCGGACAAACAAAAAAAGGGGGCCAACGCCCCCTTCTTCAAAAGATTCGCAGTAAGAATTAAACAGCTTTGCGGTTCTTCTTCAGGCGCTTCACGCCGACAAGACCGGCAAGGCCGATTCCGAACAAGGGAAGGGCCGCAGGCAGTGGAACGGCGCTGACGTGATACGATGCGGACGAATCGCCGTTTTGGAGTATGCCCAAAAACATCGTCGCGAAGTTGACCCAGCTGTTCGTAAGGTTCGTGATGGTCGTCACGCCGCCGCTGAAGTCGGCGAAAAGGTTGGCCGTTGCGAAAACAAGGGGCGTTCCGGAGGGAACGCCGTTGACGAAATCCTCATGCTTGATGTCGCCCGCTGAAGTGGCGTACACCGAGCCTTTATATAAATTGCCGTTGTCTTCGTAGTTGTAACTGCCGACGCTGCTCATCAGCTTGGGGCCGTAGTCGGCAACGCCTTTGATGGAGTACGTGAACGTGATCATGCTCATGGCCGGGATGTAACCCGTCGCGTAATCGTTGATCAGCATCGGTGCGCCGCCAGCCGTGGCTTCGTTTGTATCTCCTGAAGCGCCGATGCTCAGGTAACCGAGATCGGTATAGCCAGGGGGAAAGGTCGCGGCCTGCGCCGCTCCGCCGCCGAAAGCGACGATCGAAAGAAGAGCGCCAGCCAAAATTTTTCCAAAATCCATCGATAAATCCTTTTCGAGACAAGTTAAATCGTATCGTTTCTAGCAGGCAACAAAGAGCAAGACAACAGAAAACATGGGGTTTTATAAGGGGGTATGGAAAAAACCCTTAAAAACGGCACGGCGCATCACATGAGGGCTGTTTGCGGTGCTATAATATTGAAATACCACAGTCCGCGGCTGTCTTCGTTACAGCGTGACCGGCCGTCAACGCCGCTTTCTGGACCGCGCGAATCCTGCCAGACCGGCAAGGCCGATTCCGAACAGGGGAAGGGCGGCCGGCAAGGGCACCGCCGATACGGCGTAGGTGACCTCGATGTGTCCTTTCTTGAAAGGGATGAACGATTTGAAAAACGATGCGAAGTTCGCCGTGACGGCCGACATGTTCACGATCGTGATCGTTCCGTAGGATTTTTTCTTGTCGTTGGGATCGACATAAAAGTCCGTCGCGATGGTCACGGGCAAATCGGCGCCTGAGACGTTCGCGATCACGCCTTTCAGCAGGTTGGTTTTGATCTTTGAGCCGTCCGAGCCGATCGTGTAGCGGTAGCCGTCGTCAAGATAGGTCGCCAAAGCCCCGAGCTTGCCTTTTTGCCCGACCCCTCCCCTGAAGGCGTAGCTGAACGTGATTTGCGTTTCCGACGGAAGCAGGCCGGTGACGAAATTGTAAAGAGGAAACGAGGTCGTTTTAATGACGCCCGTCTGCCCATCGGCCACAAGTCCCATGTTGTAGTTGTTGCCCGTGAAGTCGACAGTCGCCGCGCGGGTCGCGCCTGTGGCGGCGGCGATCAGCAAAAAAGAAAAGACAGCGCCTTGAAGCGCTTTGCGAAACGTCATGAGGGTTCCCCGATGTCCGGAATTATACAGGCGTTTGATATAGCAATGAATCGGAACCGGAACAATCGAAAAATGCCCTGACAGCCAATGTTTCAGGGCATTTTTGCCGGCAAAAGACATCTTACAAGCCCGAAAGCAGGGCTTTGGCCTCGTCAAGGCCGTGGTAGTCGGTCCCTTCCGCCGTGGCTTTTTGCAAATGCGTTTTTGCGAGTTCGGCGTTCCCCGCGCGCAGGAGGACCGCGCCGTAGTGGTAATGCATTTGCGGCACGGCCTTGTCGCCCGCCAAAGACATCGCGCGTTCGAGAACGGTTTGCGCCAATTGCAGGTTGCCCTGTCGGTAATAGACCCAGCCCAGCGTATCCAACATCAAGGGATTTGTGGAACCCGCGAAACGCTCGGCGGTCTTGCGCGCCTTTTCAAGCGCGGCGGCGTCGGCGTAATGGTAGTCGGCGATGAGCTGGGCAAGATTGTTTGCCGCGATATCGACGCCCGTGTTGCGCGCCAGCACGTCGTCGTAAAGCGCGACGGCTTCGTGGTGCTGTCCCTGTTTTTCGAGAAGGTTGGCCGCCATCATCGGCGCGACGAGATTGGTCGGGAAGGCTTCGTACCCTTTCTTGAGGACGTCGATCGCCTGATCGATGTTGCTGTCGGCGACGTGAATTTTCGCGCGGTTGATGTAGGGATCCGCGAACGTCGCGTTCGAGGCGATCGCCTTGTCGAACATGGCGGCGGCTTCCTGCTTTTTGCCGAGCTTGATGTAGGCTTCCCCGAGAAGCGACATGACGTAGAGGTTGCCATCCGGCAGAGTTTCCAGAAAAAGCGCGGCTTCGTCGGACCTGTTGCGGGCGTGGTAAAGGGCCGTGAGCGCGCCCAAGGCGTGCTCCGCGACGGGCGAGGACGGATCGCCGCCGATGACCTGCTTGTAAAGCGAGACGGCTTCGTCGATCTTGTCTTGTTCGGCGGCCATCATGCCTTGCAGGAAAAGGGCCGTCGGCGCGAAGCCGTCGATCGCGCTTAAAGCGTTTATGGCTTTTTCGGCGTTGGCCCAGTCTTTCATGTTGATCGCGACGCGGGCCGTGCTTTCCCATCCGAACGGGTAGGCCGGATCGGCTTTCGTCACGATGGCCAGCGCTTCAAGCGCCCGTTTGGGCTCGCCGCGAAGGCTGTAAAGCTGCGCGAGCCGCACGCGTCCACCCAAGCTGCTTGGATCGACATCCATCAGCTGGTTAAGCGTGTCGATGGCCAAATCGAGGCGTCCCTGATTCAAAAGGGACTCGGCAAGAAGCTGATAAGCGCCCTTCGTCTTGGGATCGTCCCTGAGGATGGTGCGCAAATCTGTTGCGGTCTTGTCGTAATAGCCTCGGTCGAAGGCGATGTTCGCGCGCGTGAACAGCGCCTCCTTGTGGCCCGGGTTCTTTTCCAGAACGGCTGCGATGAGCTTTTCGGCGAGCGCGCGATCGCCCTTCACGAAATTGATGCGCGCCAGCGAAGTCCGGGCGTTGAGGCCGAGGTTGTCCAGCGGACGCTTGGACACAAGTTGTTCGAGAAGCTCTACCGCGCGGTCGGTCGCGTTGTGCGCGATGAAAAGATCGGCCAGCCAAAAGTACAGCTCGTCGTTTTTGGGGTAGGCCTGCATGTAACCCCGTATCTCCTTTTCGGCGGCTTCAACGCCGCGGTGGTCGCCGAGGAAGGAGGCCAGAACGCGTTTCATCGTCCAGTTGTCCGGCTGGGCGGCCACGCCCGCCCGCAAGGCGGCTTCGGCTTCGTCGATTTTGCCCGCCTTGACGTAAATGGCGCCCAGATTCGCGCGATAGATCGTGTCCGCAGGCCTGAGCTTGAAGAGGGCTTCGTAGGTTTCGACGATTTTGGGAAGGTTCATCGATTTTTCATAAAGGGCGGCCTTCAGGAGAAGGAGGGAGACATCTTGCGGATTGCGGGCGATCCCTTTGTCCAGAACCTCGCCGGCCTTGGCTTCGTCGCCGAGCGCGGAATAAAGCCCCGTAAGGACGGAGAAGGCCGTCACGTTGGCGGGATTTTTTTCCAGCGCGAAGCGCGCGGATTTTTCCGCCCCGTCATGATCTTTTTTGCGCAGGAGCAGGGCTCCCAAAAGCGCGTGCGCTTCGGCGTTTTCGGGTTCGTGCGCGAACGCTTCGTTCAGCTTTTGCTCCGACGTTTCGTATTGTTCGCCCGCCAGATAATACTGGGCCAGCTTCAGCTTTGCCGGAACGTAGGCGCCGTCCTGCTGTTCGGCCTTCATGAAGTTGCCGAAGGCGTTGAAAAAGTCGCCTTGCGCCTCGTCCACGAGGCCGAGACGGTAACGGATTTCCGCGTTCGTCGGCGCGATGCGCGCGGCGTTCTTGTATTCGACCCGCGCCCGCGCGTAATCGCCTTGCTCGTAATATGCGTTGCCGCGCGTAAGGTATTTCGCGGCGCTGTCTTCGGGCTTGTCGCAACCGGCGAAGCCGAAAGCGAGGAAAACGGCGACGAGAAGGGTTTTGCTCACGAACATGTCATGCGGTCCTTTGGGTCATGGCGCGGGAAGCGCGGTCTTGGCCAATGTGCCGCCAGAGTATAGCAGAGACGGGCCGCAGGAAAACAGCTTCTCGATTGCCAGTCGTCAGCGCGCCACCAACACAGGAAAAGGCCTTGGAAAGCGGGAAGGCTCTAAGCCCGTTGCGCGTCGGTCCAGCGGTCGCGGTCTTCGTGCAGGATGTCGAAGATCTTGCGCACCGTGGCGTTCATCGGCCTTTGCAGGTCGCCGCCGATCACGTCGTCTTGCAAAAGCCATGCGCTGGCCTGAAGGATTTCGTTCGTCGTGGCGCCCGTATCAAGGATGGCCAGTACCATGTCGTCGTCGGCGTTCGTGAAGATTTCGCGTATTTCGCGGGCGGTTGCGGGCTTTGCGGTCATGGTCGCCTCCTTTATCCGTTGCGGGACGCCTGAAGCCGGCGCGGAGCGCGGCGCAAACGAAGTATACACGATTTTTACGTTGTTTGACCAGAAAACGCCCCGCGCGCGGCGCGCAAGGCTTCGTTGCCGTTTGCGCCCTTATGTCCTAAACAGAGAAGACTTCTCGCAATTTTTTCGCGGCGGTTGAATCGATGTTACGTTTCGTCAACACCTATGCCAGTCGGCTTCGCGCGCTCAAGGGCTGGCGGCGTTATGCGCTGGCTTGGGCTTTGGGTTTCGCGGCGGCGTTCGCGTTTCCTCCGTTTAACGCGATCCCGCTTGTATGGATCGGCTTTCCATCGCTCGTCTTTTTGTTGCAGGGCGCGCCTGACAGGAAGAGAGCCTTTGGCCTGGGGTGGTGCTTTGCTTTTGGTTTTCTGACCGTTTGCCTGTATTGGATCGCGGGCGCTCTTTTTGTGGACCTCGGGCAGTTTTGGTGGCTGGTTCCTTTCGCGGCGCTGGGTCTTCCGGCGATGTTCGCGTTTTATCACGCCCTCGCCGCGCTCGCGGCGTGGATGTGGGGCGTGAAGCAGGTCGGCGGCGTGCTGGCGCTGGGCGTGGCGTGGGCGTTGGCCGATTACGCGCGCGGCCATCTGATGACCGGCTTTCCGTGGGATCTTACGGGCTATGTGTGGGGCGACGTTTTGCCTGTGCTCCAGATTACAAGCGTCGTGGGGATCTATGGGCTT
>CAZYPX010000022.1:0-20541 GCA_964649675.1 uncultured Rhodospirillaceae bacterium
AACAAATCATAGCTTTGTTGACGAAACCAGTTCACAAGATTTTGCGCCCCGGCACGGATTGGGTTTACGTCAAGTGCGGATACGATTTTGTCCTTGTGAATACCTTTCCACAGCGAGGCATCAAGGCGCACCCATTCTTCGTAAGAAATTTCTCGGCTCTGATACATACCAAAAAATCCCGACGCCTTATCTGCAACGCCTAAATGCAGGTGAAGGTGACGCCACGGGCTTCGTTGTGTACGTAAAGTTCCGTCAACGTCAAAAACAACCAACTTCTTCATTTTCATTTCCTCCGTTTTCATTATGAATGTGAATCAAGATTTCTGTACAGACATTTTTTAACCTAATGACGGCGTATATTTGCCGATCAATCTGTTAAAATCCGTGATCCTGTGCAGGCTGTGTGCATGGCCTTCGGCGTGAGCCGCAGGCGATACCTTGATAAGCCTGACTTTCTCCTGAAAATCAGGGATTTTCTTTGCTCCGACAAAAGCCATGCTTGCCCCTAAAGCGCGCTTAATTTCAAAGAGAATAACCTTTGCGCTTCCTTTATAGGGAACCAATCCGCCAGCACCTTCAATCCGTGTGGTGGACTCGGCAAAGAAGTCGTCGATTTCAGGAACATTCGTGCAGCAATGCTCGACCGAGCCATAATGCGATCCGACATATTTCTTGAACCATCTTCCCTCATGCTCGATACGTTCACCGGCGCATTCTTTTGTGCCGGCAAAGATGTTGCCCATCATGACGGAAGTTGCCCCGGCAGCAAGAGCCTTGGCAATATCGCCAAGTTCTTGAATGCCGCCGTCCGCAATAACGTGAATGTTGCGCGGACGCGCAATTTTTGCGACTTCTTGGATGGCTTCCATTTGCGGCACGCCGACACCGGAAATTGAGCGCGTCGTGCAGATTGATCCGGGGCCAAGACCAACTTTAAGCGCCGCAATTTTGAATCTTGCAAAATCTGCGGCTGCATCGGCGGTTGCTACGTTTCCCACAATGATTTTGTTGGGCGCTTCCACGCTTTTTCGACCAACAACTTCAAGAACGGCGGAGCTATAGGGCTGAACCGTATCAAAGATAACGTAATCAACCGCGCTGTGCTTTATAAGATAGTCCGTTTTTGCTTCGTCAAAAGGCGATGTTGCCACGATGATCGGCGGACGATCCCCGACTTTGACGTTTTGGAAAAAGCCGTTTTTTGTAATTTTGGTTTGTGCCAGTTTGTCGATGGCCTCTTTCAATTCGTCGCCGTAAAGGTCACGATGGATCGGAGCCAATGCGCCGCATTCGGCCATTGCTACGGTCATATCGTGCGCCCATACGCTTGTCATTGGCGCTGACCAAACGGGCAAGCCTGTTTGGAAGCTCGGCAGAATTTCGGAGGCAAGATCGACTTGATCCGGCCTAACGTCCGTCCGTTCCGGCAAAATTAATACGTCACTAAAAGTCAACCCACGGAGGGACTTTATACCTTTTCTCATATCGTTGCTCATTGTTTTTTCCTTTGTAAAGTTACATGGTTATGTTGAAAACGTTTCGCAGAATTGTTATTTGTCCGGTTTACCTCCTTTCGTTTTTTGCGCTCCCTCTATCTCGGAAACTTTGACGTCTTCCTCGATTTCTGGCGTGGAGGCCGTTACATGAACCGCGCCCGCATATGAAAGCGTTTGCAAGAGACCGTTATGGTTGCTTTCCGTTGAGCCACCGATCAGCGTTTCGTAATAAACAAATTGAACGCCATGACGGGCGAAGGTATCGACGAGGGTTGTAAGCGTTTCTTTCCTCGGTATATAAATGCTGTGTTCGATATTCTTGACCGTCTCCGCCGACATGCCGGATTCCTTGGCAAGGTCTTTGCGAGTCCATTTCAGTAACGCCCGTGCGGCCTTGATTTGTCTTGCGCTCAAAAGTCGAGTCATCATTTGTTTGCCCTATGCGGTTTGATAGCTTTTTGTTGAAAATGATGCTTTGCTTTCGAGCCGGGCGTAATGCCGCCTCACGCGGTAGTCCTCGGCCATACCGATGAGTGTTTTCATTTCCTCGCGGTCGCCGGAGCGATACCTTTTCAGGAAAGTTTCTTTGTCGATAAATTCGTGTTCTGTTTCTTGCCAAGCCGCGTGCGGCTCCTTGTTTTTGACATAGGCTGTCATGACAAGTTCGTAGGACACCTCGGACAGCAATACCCCCGGCGTGGAAATAACGGCGGCTATCGTCACGGCGTCGAGCATCGCGTTGGCCTGTTCTTTCGCTTCGCGCCGTGCCGTGTCTTCCAGCGAGTCATCATCCCAATCGGGACAGCCGTGCAGAATGTCGAAGTCCTTGCCTTTCTTGACGGCGAGAATTTTGTTGCCGTCCTCGCTGAAAAGAATGAGATTGACGCCTTCGGCGCGATCCCATGCGAAAGTGAAAAGCGGCTCATGAATGTTATGTATGGGGTGTTTGTTTTTCATGGCTATGCGTCCATCCAGTTGAGTTCGACTTTCGCCAGCGCATAGGACATGGCCCAATGGCGTTTGACTTCCTGCGGCGGAAACCCCTTGGCCTCAAGGTCGGATGGCTTGCATTCGCCTTTTGCTTTCAGGATTTTTGCGATCTCGGTCGCCATTTCCTGACACGGGGCAAAAATGTTTTCGTCCCCGGCAACTCTCACGATTTCCATGTGCGCCTCGTTTTTGTTTCTGTTTTCCTCCTCTAAAAAGAACAGCGCTGCATCCGCGACCAAATCCTCGGTCGCGTACCAGCGATGGCGAACGATCAAGCGTTCATAAAGGCCGTGGAGAATGCCAAGATCGCTTGGCAATTCGGCCTCGTGTGTGGATTCGAGATTGTATTTGAGGCGCTCGATCAAACTGTCCAACAAAGCCGAATTATGATCGTCTTGCTGCGGTGCGCCGTCTCCTTTATCTTTTTCGTCTATCGTCATGATGAAAACTCCTTGTTTGCAATCACAAGGCTTTCATGCGCGTTCTTTGATAAAGAAAAACACGGCTATATTTTTGTACATTCGATGTTTTGGCGGTCGGTTGTGAAAAGTTTCAAATAAACTTTGCTTTTTCGACCTTTTGCCTTTGCCTTTTCTCACGGGAAAAACGGACGGGAAAAGAAAAAGGGCTTCGATAAAATCGAAGCCCCGTTTGTGCCGTCGTCTGTTGCCTTGTTTCAGCCGTTAGGCTGTTTGACGTTTTTCCGCCGCTGCTTGGATCATAAGAGGGTTCGCCATAGCCCAAAGATCAAGAAAGCCTTCCCTGAAACTCCGCGCCATATTGCCGCCGCGATGCAACGTGTATTTGAATCCGTCCATTCTATCCGGCAGAACCAGAACAAACCTGTCCCCGTAAACGAAATACGGCACGTTGCCCATATAGCATTTCAAAATCATGCGGAATTGGCAGTTCGGCGGAAGGTGCGGCCCAATGCTCGGCTCTGCCAAAAGGCATTTGACGGGCGCAAGCTCGCAAAGTTGCCCCAGTCGATCAGCGTTGCATTTTGCATCCGCTCCGATGGCGTTGGCAAACATATCCAGAGATAGGATTGAGCCGTAAATCTCGCCGCCTCTTTCTCTGACTGTGTTCATAATGTCGTTAAAAAAGAAATCCGCGCCTTCCGTCCCCTCGCAAAGGTCTATTTCAGTTTGGCGGCGGCGGATTCCTTCGGGATAAATAAACTCCCATCCAGCGTCTTCGATGGCGTGGCGGATCGCGTTCATGGTGCGGGAGCGCGGGGAGATCGCGCCGCTCTCGATTTTTCGGATTGTCGGAATGGAAAGGCCCGTCAAAACGGCCAAGTCTTCTTGCGATAGCCCTAACAAGGCTCTTGCCGCTTTGACCTGATTTGCGCGTATTTCGTACATTGGGCGTGTGCCTTTAAGTTCTATCGAATATCAGTTGATAATTTTGTCCATTTTCAAATCGACAAGAAAATTTATCATGGTCTGAAACAAACGGGATGGCAGGTCTTTGACTTCCTCGCCGCCGAAGGTAGCCAGCAAAACTGCCGCGACCGTTGTTTCGCAAATTTTTTGTTCATAGGCGACATAAGCGATCAAGCTATAAATGGCGATCAGTTCGTTCTTGCGAAGTGCAGGCTCCTCTTTCTTGAGCATATCGAGGCCGGAAAGAAGAAGCCTCATGTCTTCGGGGGTAAGGGTTGACCCCGCCTGTGTGACGGCGGCGTCAAAAATTTCGTCGGGGGAAAGGGGTTTTGCCATGTGCGCCCCCTCAATTTGCGCTTTGCGTAGAAAGGGTCGATGGCATAAGATGCTCGACGGCGCGGACAAAATCGCAACGGCGCAAATCTTCTAGTTCCTCAACGCCCATCGCCACCAAGAAAAGGCCCGTGGCAACCCAAATCTCCTGCCCTAACTGTTTGGCGCGGTATTTGACCATATCCAGAACGGCTCTCATTTCATCGGCGCAAAGAGGGGCTTGCATACGGCGGTCGATAATATCCGCCTCAGCCGCTACGGGGCTGGGCTGTTTGGCCGCTTTAGGGAGGCTATAGGGGAAGGTCAAAACGATGGCGTTATGGCTATCGCAAGAAACGCCTTGAGCAAATGGCTCGTTCTGGGTCTTATAAGCTGTTGTCAAATCAAGCATTTCATCCCCCTGAAAGTGTTTTGCGCCTTATACGTTGGCTCCCTTATTTTGGTAACGTAATGGATTTCTGGGGCGAAAGCAATAGAAAATCTACGCAGTAGGCAAACTATATCTACATGAAAGCATTGTTTGGCTTGAAATTATTATGAAACCAACTTAGAGTTGGTTTGAAACGTATTTTTAGCGAAAAAACTTTAAGCTTTTCATTAACCAAAAGTCGTGTATAGTATCAAAAAACGCCTACGGAGTAGCATTTCCATGATTACAGCGAGACAGATTCGAGCGGCCAGAGGCCTTTTGGGGTGGGATGCCGTGGAGCTTGCCCGAAAAACGGGTCTGACCAAAGAGACAATCTCCCGAATTGAGATCGAGCAAGTGCGCCCCCAAGAGCGAACGGTGCTTAAAATCCTGCGCGTTTTCAACGAGGCGGGCGTCGAATTTACCCCCAACACGGGCGTACAGCTTAAACCTCAAAATGTGGAAGCTCTTGAGGGAACGACGGGGTTTCTTCGTTTCTATGATTTCGTTTATGAGTACCTAAGCCAGTATGGGGGCCTTGTTTGCGTGAGCGGCGTGAATGAAAAGTTGTTTGTCAAATATCAAGGCGACTTTGCTGACATTCACATGAACAGAATGGCCGAACTGGTCAAGAGGCGCGACGATCTTATGATGCGTATTCTGGTGGAGGAAGGCGATTATAATTTCGTCGCATCTTCTTACGCTCAATACAGGTGGCAAGCTAAAGAGTATTTTTCTCCGGCCCCTTTCTATGTCTTTGGGGACAACCTTGCCCTGATTTCCTTCGCGCATGAACCGTCACCCCTTGTTATTTTTATCAAGTCCGCCAGCTTAGCGGACGCTTACCGTCACGCTTTCGATCTTGCATGGACACAATCCATCGAACCACCTCCTAAAGAGGGGGACAAGAAATGAGCTTTCTTCAGGGGTCTATAGATTTTTTCACGGGAGCGCGATCCTCTCATATGGGATCGTACCAGTATGTCAAACATGCGGGTATCCGAAACGGCAAAAGCATGTCCGGGGCGAAGCTGTGGGCGGAGATTGAAGCCGAAGAGCTAAAAGCAACCGAGACAAATCTATTTAGCGCCGAAGAGCGGATTTTACGGGCCGTTGCAAAAGACGTTGGCGCGTACTTTCCTGATTGTTCTCCCGTCCTCGAAATGGGAACAGGCACGCCGAACGCTTTCAGAAAAAAAACGCTCCTCATTATGATGGCGCTTCGCAGCACGGAATATATTTGCGTGGATGAATCCAGCGAGTTTCTAAATAGCCTAGCCACGAATAAAGCTCTTTCCGGTTTTAAGGTGAGACCCATTCTGGATGACTTTTTTGAAGGGCAGAACCTTTATTTTGATGATCCCGAACGGGATGCGCTTGTTTGCATGTTCGGAAGCACTATCGGCAATATCGTCGCGCCTTTAAGCGATGCCCCGCCGAAGGATGCTTTAATTGAACATTTAGCCATGATCGCGCACGCGGTTAACCGAGGGGGGCTTTTAGTCTCTTTTGACGCAGATATGGACGGGGACAGGATCACAGCATTTTATGGTAGGCAAGCCCTCTTTCAGTTGAATACTTTTTTCCGTATGGCGGAGGAATTGCCGATAAAGGGAGATTTTGACCCGTATGCCTTTGAGTACAAGCCCGTGTGGTTTGCCAAATCTGGGACGTTGGCCCATATGGCTATCGTAACGCGCGATATGTCTTTCGATCTTGGCGGAAGGAAAATCTCTCTGGCCGCCGGACAGCGTCTTCATATGAAAAACTCTTTCAAATTCTCTCCCACGTTCTTCTCTGATTGTTGTGAGAAGGCGGGGTTTGAGGTTCTCAAAACGTGGAGTGATCCATCGCAAACGAACGTGTGCCTTCTTAGGAAACGCACCCAAGCCTTCGCCTTGCCATGCCAAGAGGATCGGCTGGCCGTCAACTTTTAGGTTGTTTCACGTCTGCTTTATCCAGTAGGTCGGCAAGACGGCAGCCGAGTGCATCGGCCAGCTTGATGCAATTGAGAAGGGTCGGGTTGCGGCGACGATTTTCGATATGGGAGATCGCCGTCCGGTGCAGCCCTGCCTTTTCCGCCAGCTTTTCGTGGGATAGACCAAGCTCCTTACGCCGTGCCGTAAGCGCGTCAATCACCTTGTTTTGAATCTGAATCGCATGTTTCTCTTTCATGCGAAAAAACTTGCACAAGGGCTTTTTCAATCATACGTTACTATAGTAACGTCTTGTGCAGGGTGTTTCTGATGGATTTAACCGCGCTTCCCGATTGGCTCTTTGATTGGAAAACTGGCTTGTTTTGGGGCATGGGCTGCTTTGGCCTTGCCTTCTGGTTGCTTGGCTACAGTCTTCACCGAAACCTTGTGGAAGTGAGAAGCCAAACGGTGCGGATGGCCGAGGGAATAGAGAATCTATCGCGTCAAATGGCGTCTCTTGCTGACATAAAACGATAGGGCTTTGTTGACATATTGTTGACATGGAAATGCGCTAGCAATTTCCGACCTTGGAGATGTGATATATCTGTTTGATTTTATTTATATTTTGGTTGCGGGGGCCAGATTTGAACTGACGACCTTCAGGTTATGAGCCTGACGAGCTACCGGGCTGCTCCACCCCGCGTCAAAAAAGACAAGACGTGTCCTAAAACATACCGTAAAGGCGCTCTGACTGCACTTATTATGCGCTTGGGATAAAAAATCCCTTCAACGTCAAGCGTCTAAGTAACGGATAGGTACTAGGGTGTAGAGCTTATGCACGCAATATGCAAGCCATAATTTGATGTTTTTAACCCTATAATCAAGGTTTTTTAAGATATTGCCATGCTTTGACGTTTTTGTTGTGCGCGGCAAGGTCTTTAGCAAAAGCATGGCCGCCCGTGCCATCGGCCACGAAATAGAAGTAATCGTGAGATTCCGGTTGCATGGCGGCCTCCAATGAGGCTCGGCCCGGGTTGGCGATGGGCGTGGGCGGCAATCCGGCGTTCACATAGGTGTTATAGGGAGAAACAAATGCAAGATCGGCGTAGGTAAGCTCGCGCCCAAGGGGCTTCTCTCCCTTGGTGATCGCGTAAATGACCGTAGGATCGGACTGAAGACGCATTTTTATACTGAGCCTGTTATAAAATACGCCCGCCACGCGTGGCCTCTCCTCGGCCTTTTTGCCTGTCTCTTTTTCGATGATCGAAGCCATGATCACGGCTTCTTCGGGCGTTGTGACAGGTATGGCAGGATTTCTGCCCGCCCATAAAGCGCTTAAAAGCTCTTTGTGGCCGCGCTGCATGCGTTCGATGAGGCCGATTCGAGAGTCGCCAAAGCTGTAGCGATAGGATTCGGGCAGCAAAGATCCTTCGTCCGGAACTTGGGGGATATCTCCCATCAGGGCGTCGTTGTCGTTCAAGAGATTCACGATCTCGGCTGATGTCAGCCCTTCCGGCACTGTGAACAGGCGCACGATGGATTTTCCGTCCCGCATCATGACGACGATGTCGGCGACGTTTTGATCGGGCGAGAATTGGTATTCTCCGGCTTGAAGGTTGTCTTTGGCCAACAAGCGCGCCATGGCACGAAACGCCAGACGGTTGGGAGCGACGCCTTCGCTTTGCAGTTTGATCGCGATGTCGTACACCGTCGCGCCGCGCGGGATGACGACCGTTTTTTCCGCCGTAATCGGCAAGGGAAGCTGCACGGCGAGATAAGCAAGAACCGGCATCATCGCGACAACGAGAAAAGCCAGAAAGTAGACTTTCCATCCGATCTTTTTGCGTGAAGAGGCCGGACGTTCGGAGGGAGGTTGCGGCGGGACGGAGTTTTGCTGTTGAACAGTCAAGCGATAACCTCGATTACCGGTTTACACTGAAACTCAAGACAGCCGCGCGCAAACGAAGGGCGGCCATATCTTGTGTAAAGGCTGAGCGTAAAATCGTCTTACGGCAAAGTTAATGCGTTGACAAGGTCGGGAAGGTTTGCCAATGGGGTTAACCTCCGCGCACGTACCGGCAAGCGAAATCTCTATGTTTTTCTCCCCGCGCAGCGTTAGGCGTGCAGCGTTGCGATGGAATATCCCGTCAGCCTTTTGACAGGCTTGCAACCATAGACTTTGTCTTTTCTATCTCGCTTTGCAGAATCTCCCCCTGATGCAGCATTTCGCTGGAGGATTTCAGAACTTGGCCGACCGACTCGGTCGTTTCCTTGGCGGCATGCGAAACCGTACCGATACCGTTGGATACCTCTTTCGAACGGTTTGAAGCCTCCACGACATTCCGCGCGATTTCATCCGTGGCAAGCCTTTGCTGCTCGACGGCCTGCGCGACGGTCGCGTTGATCGAATTGATGTTTTCGATCGTATGCGTTATGCCGCCGATCGCATCGACGGCGGTTTTTGTCGCCGCTTGTACGGCCGATATTTGAGTTCCTATCTCTTCCGTGGCACGCGCCGTCTGGGCGGCCAGATTCTTGACCTCCGTCGCGACGACGGCGAATCCTTTTCCGGCGTCGCCGGCGCGCGCCGCTTCGATAGTCGCATTGAGCGCCAATAAATTGGTCTGCCCTGCGATGCTATTGATAAGGTTGGCGACGTCGCCGATCTTGTTGACGGTCTCGGCCAAACTTGTAACCAGATTGTTCGTCTTTAAGGCATCTTCGACGGCATGTTGGGAAACGGAACTGGATTCCTGCACCTGCCGCAGAACTTCGTTGATCGAAGTCGAAAGCTCTTCCGCCGCCGAGGCCACGGATTGCACATTCGCAAAGGCCTGTTCGGATGACGAAGACACCGTGTCGGCCTGCCGCGTCGTTTGTTCGGCGATGGAGGACATTTTGTTGGCGTTTTGCTGCATTTGCGCGGATGTCGTGAGGACGGTACGCACAACGCCTTTTACGGACGATTCAAAATGGTTGGCCAGCGTATCCAGGGCCACTTTCTTGTCCTGTTCGGCTTTCTGTCTTTCGATTTCCTGTGAACGGCGGAGTTTTTCGTTCTCGATCCCGTTGTCCTTAAAGACCTGCACCGCCTGGGCCATCGATCCGATTTCATCGCTGCGCGACAAAAACGGAACCTCCTTTTCGAATTCCCCCTTCGCGATTGAGATCATCCTGTCCCGCAATTTATGCAGCGGGCCGACAATGGAAAGGCTCAACAGAACGCCAAAGAAGATACCCACGACAACCATGGCCATGCCGAGAGCGACGACGATATATTCCATACGCTTGGCATGATTCATGGTTCTGTCTTTAACGGCGATGATGCGGTCGCCGATTTTATCGATAAAATCATCCAATAATTTGTCGGCTTCATTGGCCGCCCTTCGCATCGGGATGGCGGCTCTAAGACGGCTTTGCCCTACGGGGGCGGCTATATAGGAGCCGAAGCTTCCTTTGTAAGCTTCGATGTTCTTGATGAATTTGTCGACCGTTTCGCTGAGGGCGGGATCGTTCGTCTTGCCGACCAAAGCGCTGATCAGCCTGCCCTGTTCGAGGATGGTGTTGGAAAAGGTTTCAAAAGACTTCGTCAGCGAGGAATCGTCGGTATAGAGAAGATCTTTCTCATCCCTTCGGCAGCGGAGGAGGTTGATTTTTGCGACGTTGGCGTACTGCATCATGGTTGTTTCGTTGTCGACCAGATTTGAAAAGGTCGAAACGGTCGAGGAAAGAGCATACCCCGCCACGAGCGATAGTCCCAAAATCACTAAAACGATGGCGGACATGATGAAAGTGATTTTTCGGGAGATGGGGATCGATTCCCAGCGGAATTGCTTTTTCGACATCATAAGGCCCATGACTGCACGGATTTTAAAAAATTAGCGGCGTGGCGCATTCGGCGCGCGCCACGCCCTTGCCTAACGTTCACTCCATAAGATAACCGACGTAATAAATGCCGATCACGTCCCCACCTTCGTTTTTAATGGGCTCATATCCCGTGTCATACGTTTTGCCAAGGATATCGACCAGACCGTAAAAGGCTTTTCCTTGATTGATGGCGGCATAGGCCGGTCCATTAGGATCGAGGTTCGAACCTACGGCGCGCTGGCCTTCCTTCATCACGTTTGTGCTGACTCGCACGTAATTGGCGTCTTTCTTGATGAACAAGGTAGCCGTAGATTCATGCTTTGCCTTTACCGCGTCAACGACCGTGTAATTTTCATTCATTTTTGTGGAGCCGAAGATAAGGTTACCTCCCTCCACCTTGGGTTTGCCCAACTTGCCCGTTTCGTCTTTCAGGGTTTGCATGGCTTCCTTAACCTTGGGATTGTCCTCCGCCAACGACGGGACGGAAATAAAGGGGGTCATAAGAAAGGCGACCAGAAACACGGCAGCGATGCGTTTTGCCATTACGCCTGTAAGAAAGGATCGGCGCACGGTCGGGGTGGATCCGGCTTGATAAATCATGAAAATCTCCTTGCGTTGATAAGTTGCCGCATTTTTAAGCTTACCAAACCAATCACGGACAACGTGAAAATGCCGCGTTTGGGGGGATGAGCCCATGTTCAAAAAGACTCGCAATTAATTGTAAAGATATGATTAAGCTGTCTTTTTTATGGCCTTTGTCTATTTAACGAGCCGCACACCTATTTTTCGTGGCTCGCCTTTCCATTGCATCGCGTAAATTTAGAGCGTTCGACGACACGTCGGGGCAAAACAAAAAAAGGCAGGTCGCGAAACCTGCCTTTTTGTTTTAAGCCTTTGAAAACGCTTTAGTAGAGCGTCGTCAGCTCAATCGGGATACGAAGGCCGACTTGAACGTCAGGCGCGTCGCGTGTTGCGCCGACTTCGGTCGTAAGGTTGAGACTGATCTTCGGCGTCAGGCGATAGCTCGCCCCGACAAGAAGCGCGCCGACGTTCAGGCTGTCGCTGCGGGTTTTAACGATCGACAAGTCCCCCGTGTTTTGCGCCGTTTGGTAGGTGGGCATGACGTAGCTATGCTTGTAGCCGAGCGTAAACGAGGTGTCTTGGTTGATCGAAAAGCCCATGCCGCCGCTGGCGTTGAAGACATTGCCCGGGCTTACCTTCAAGACGCGCGTGTTGTTAAACGTCTTGTTGATGTCGTCGCCGAAGCTGTGAACGTAGCCGATGTTGGCGAACAGGACGGCCGGATCCGTCACCTTGATCGTCGTCAGGCTTCCTTCCACGGAGTTAAAACCCGTGCCTGTCGGCAAGCGCTCGGCGATGTTGTTCGCGTCGTAAGGCACATCGAACGGTCCCTCGCCAGTGTTGGATTTGTAACGCAGGTTGGCGACGAAAAAGGGCCAGCCCTGAGCGCCTTTGTTGATCTGATAGGCCAACCCGGCGTCAACATCGCCGATGCCATGGCCTTCGACCGTGGTGCGCGAGGTGCCGCCGCCGATCGCCGTCGTCGAGGAAGCGTCGTTGCGGTAAACGTAAGGAACGCGCACATCGGCCTCAAGCCTGTCCCATATACCCAAACGAAAGCGCGAAGCGTTTTGAAGAACGTTGCGACGCGCCGAAGACGTCGCGACGCTGCCGATGAAAACGACCTCGGAGACCTGCACGCCGTCGAACGAGAAGATGTTGCTCGTCGTATTGGTGTACTGCATAGTGTTTTCGTACATCAATTTGCCCTTGGGCGTAAGCACGCCGCCAGCGTCTGGAAGAACGTTGATCTCAGGTCGCTCCTCTTTCTTTGCCGACGCGGGCGGGACGATGGAGGTGCCTTGCACCACAGTGGACTGCGAAGCGACGACGACCGGCTTTTCCGGAGCCCCTTCTTTGGCCGAGGCTTTCGCGGGCTTTGCGTCCTTCTGCGAGGCCTTGTCGGAGGATTCCGCCATCGCGAGACTGTTCAATTTCTTTTTATAGGCGTTCAGCTCCTCCTCCTGCATCGCCAGCTTGCGGCCTTGCTCGTCGAGAAGCTTTTGCTGGTTTTTGATAAGTTGCTCCAAAGGCCCGAGCCGCTGGAGAACCTCCTGAATGTCGGCCGCGCCTTCCTGCGCCACCGTGCCTTTGAAAGGAATCGCAATCATGATAACGGCCAATGAGGCCAAAAGAAGCGCAGGAGTCGTCTTTAAAAACTTCAACATGGAAAACCTCGTTTGAACGGACTGCAAAATTACAGCACGAGGATATTTTGCGTATAAACCTATGTAAATAAGCAATCCGAAACGAATCTGTATTACCCACAAAAAAACGGAGCCTGTGACAAATGTCACAGACCCCGTTCGTTATTTCTGAAAGCGGTGCGTTAAGTTTACAGCACAACCTTTTGCTTTACAGGCCAAAACCTATGCTATGCATGTTGAGCATATTGCCGAGTCCGTTTACGGAATGGCCGCCCGTCTCGCGAATGTGCGAGGTCGTACTCTCCACGCCCTTAAGAACAATGTTTATATCCATCTTCTGGGTTATCTCGCGGTTGTCGGCCGTGTTCATAATAATATTGGCCAACGCGCCCTGAGTCGTTTGGTTAAGTGCCGTCGTTGTCCCCTTTTCGTCCGTGACGACAACGCCACGGCCGCCGCTTACCATGCTGGCCGTCGTTCCGGCGGGAAGCTCGACCGTTTGCAGATCGGCCTGCGCGGACGCGACAAGGTTACCCTTGATGTCCGGCATCATGACGATCGAGCGCACGAATTCGACCATCCCGTCGATATGCGTCTGCACATCGACGGCAAAGCGGAAAATAAGGCCCGTTGGGTCGAAAAAGCCGCCGCGCATGGTGTCCATCTCGGCATCCGAGAGGCGCGGCGCCGACAGCTCGATCATAGCGTCGTCGGCGTCCGGCGCGTAGGCCTGGGCGGAAGGCGCGAAAGCGAACAACGCTGCGACCATGATTGCAGCGCTTAATAAGGGCCTTCCGTTCACCATCTTGTTTTTCATGTCGCCCTCCTGAATATGTTGTGCGGTCGAGAAGAAAGCAAACTAGTTAAGGCTGTTCAGAACATTGGTGACGCCTGATAACAGGTCGTAGCGCGACGGCGCGATTTGCCAGTTCGGGAACGGCAGAGGCACGCTATCCAGCCCCGCGTGTTCCCCAAGCTCCGGCAAAGCGCGCGCGCGCGCGTATGTCCAATCTTTTTCGTTGGAGAACGCCTTCTTCGCCAGTCCTGCATGACTGGTCACGACGAGAGAAATGCCGTTCCACATCGGCATAAACTCCTCCTTCGTGTAGACGACGTTTCCGCGGTTAGGATCGCCAACCAGCAAGTACGGGCCGTTGATGCTTTTCACGACGACGAAGTGATTGTAGCCGTCGCGGTTTATTAGTGCGATAAACGGCACCTTATGTTTTTCAATGGATGAAAGGCTCATTTTGTAGCCGTTGGCCTTATAGCCCAGGCTGCCCAGATAGTCGCGCATGTCGAGCAGTGAAAAACCCTCGCGGCGGATCTTTTCCTGATCGCCCGCCTCGAACATAGCCTTAAAAACTTCGGCTTCCGTCGCGACGCGGCCATACACGTGCGTCAACAACGTGGCAACGGCGGCGGAACCGCAACTGTAATCATAGGCTTGCCGCATGACAGTCTTGAAAGGCAGATCGCGCCAGCTTGTAACGGCGACGTCGAGACTTTCATGCGTACCATTCACGACGGGAGCGCCGCCCTTGGGTTGGTCTTGAACGTTGGCCGCAACGTCACCGGTTGTTTCCTTCTTTGACTCTGCTCTTTCGGCTTTGTGTTCGACCGGTTTAGCCGCCTTGGGGTCTTCCGCTTCCTTGAGCTGAGCTTCTTCCTTGGACTGAGCTTCTTCGTCCTGGGATTTGACGCTGTCGAAAACCGCAGCCACAAAGCGCTCCACGCCCAAAGGCTTCGGTTTCGCGGGAAACGAGTCCTCACTGTTAAGGTCTGGCTCGTTTAAAACGCTTGAAGGATCGTACTCTTCTTCCAAAAAGACGTATTCGTCGCCTATGTTTTTGTCTTGGTCGTAATCGAAAACAATAACGTCTTTATTGTAACTAATAACGTCCTTGTTATAATAGAAGAACGGCGCGTTCGCGCGCATGGGGTAATCGTTCGCCTCGACCGGCGAAGCTACCGCCACGCAGGCCAACGCAAAAGCCACTGCCGTAAAGCCCAGCCTTTTGAGTAGACACGTCATGTCTCCCTCCGGCCCCGCGCGCCTTAAGGCGAGGGCATCATTTGAATGTTCACCGTAACGGCCGAGTTTATGGCCGTATTATTTCCGGTGTTCATGACATAGCTGCCGAAGCCGCCGAAATTATCGCCGACCGAAATCTTGCCGTTGACAAGATCGCCCCCGACGTTCAACGCGTTGCCAGCCGACGTCGAAGCCAACGTTTGCTCGGACGTGAGCGTATTGATGCCGAAAGCTCCGCGATCCTCTTCCATGTCTTTCAATGATAGCGGCTTCTCGTCCTTCATGGAAAAGACGACCGTATCATCAGCTTCCGTTTCCACGGCAAATGCCGCAGGCGCAGCGCCCGTAACAGTAAGCCCCAAAATCAATAAGGCCAACGTTTTCAAATATGAATAACGCATTTCAGCCTCCTGTTCGTCAGAATAAAAACGATCCGGCTTCCCGCGCCTCGCTTCGATCACGCGACGCGGGAGCCTTTATCGTAAAGAAAGGGGCCGCGAAGCCCCTTCCCTTTTGACTTACAGACCGCCGTTGACTTGAACCGTCATCGCCATCGCGTTGGCGCCTGCCGTGTTGAAGCCGGTCTGGGCTTGAGCCGAAGCGATGCCGTGTCCCGACATGCTGAAGCTGGCGTTGCCCGTCGTGACGGTGTTGCTCGCGCTGCCGCCGCTCTTGGCGTCGTTGTTTCCGCCCCTGCGGCCATGTCCATAACCATAGGCCTGGTTCTGGCCGTCGCTCAGACCGCCGGCGTAAACATTGACGTTGCTGCCCGTGACCATCGCCTTCAGATCCTGGTTCGAGACAACCTCGTTCTTTTGGATATCGATGCTCGTGTAGGTCGCGTACGAGTCGTTGTCGTACTTGTTCACGGTTTTCGACGAGTTGTAGGAGTTGTTGATGTCTGTCTTTTTCACATCGATATCAACATCGGTTTCCGTCTTGCTGTTATAGGAACCGACCGTGTTGTACGATTTCTCCGTATTATAGGAATCGTCGATGTCCGTCTTTTTCACATCGATATCCGTTTTTACGAGAGTCGTGTTGGTTTCATTATGGGAGTCCTTCGTGAACTCGTTTGACGTATTATTATAGGAATCTTTCGTGACCGTTTTGGTCATGTCGATGTCCGTCTCGTTCTTGGTGTTGTTGATCGTTTTTGTTTCGGTCGTATTGTTGGAATCGTTCGTGACCGTTTTGGTCATGTCGATGTCCGTCTCGTTCTTGGTGTTGTTGACCGTTTTTGTTTCGTTCGTCGTGTTGTTATAAGAATCGTTCGTGGACGTCTTGTTTACATCGATGTCCGTCTCGTTCTTGGTGTTGTAGGAATCGTCGATCGACGTTTTCTTAACATCGATATCGACATCGGTTTTCGTGTTGTAGGAATCGTCGATCGATGTCTTTTGAACCTCCGTGGTCGTAGTCGTGGTATCGCCGCCTTGGCTCTTCGGCGGATTGTAGGAACTGGCAAGCGCAGGCGCGGCCACCAATAAGGCAACGGCTGCGACTGTGCTCAAAAGCGTGTGTTTCATGATGCTTCTCCTTTGGTTGCGGATTGATAATAGGTACGATTTTTGGTGTTGCTTGTAGATTACTAAAGAGAAAAAACAGCCAGAGCGAACTGTTCTTTAAGGTATTTTTAACCTTCTAGAAAAACGTACTTTAGGACTCGGCGACTGTCAAGGAGAATGCCGTAAAATTTTCTATCAAAAAGTATCGCGCTGTATCTTTGGTCGAAATATGATCATATCGCGCCATCGCGCTGATACGTATGTTTGCATTATAACGAATTTGCGCGCGAGTCGCGACTCGCCTTTCTAATTAAATTGTGGGTATTTCCTTAAAAAGCAGCGTCTCGTTGGTGTTCGTTTAGGCTATGAAGATCATATTTTCTATTTTACGTTTTTTTCGACTTCCGCCAGCGTGGTGACTCGTTGCGAATCGCGATCGGGCGCATACCGCAATATTACATGACACTGCACAACTGGATGCGGCAGCATATGAGAATGACCTTCGCGTTCACAACTTGCGAAGAACTCTCTTGTTCCGCATAAATATCAGCCCATTGGCACACAAAGCTGATACGCCGCATGAAAAGGATAAATCTTTATTGGTTGCATGGTTATCGCATTACTTTCACCCCTTGTAATAAAGGGATTTTTTGCTTTGAATCGTAAATTTCCAATAAATTCGGTCGTTTAAAAAGTTTCTTAAGCACTCCTATGCTAAGAATAATCCATAGCGCATTTTTTGTTTTTAGATGATTAGACCGAAATAATAGTCGCAAATTACACTAGGATTAGGGAACGCATTATGTTCACGTCCACGCAAAACTTGGCTCTCAGCGACGAGCAAATGGTTCGCCTCACCTGCAACGCGCTTTATGTTGCGGGGCTTGAGATGGGCGCCGAAGGCGACCATTGGCCGGTCATCAAGGACACGATCAGACACGTCATGGACGACTGGGAAAAGCTCAAGATCGAACGCGCCGTTTTCGAGGAATTGAAAACGCACTTGTATGCGAATTTGGAAAAGATGGAAGCCATCCTCCCCACATGTACGCCTGAGGAACAGATCGAAGCGGGACCGAAAATCAAACGCCTGCGCGAAATATACGATGCCTACTTCACGAATGTGGACAAGAACATGCTTTACCTTGATGAAGCCGATGTTCCCGCTTACGTAAAGCGCGCCGAAGCCATCATTGATACGCTGGAGAAAGAAGATGCCTGAACTCGACGAAACATCGCTCATGGCGAGGATGCAGGAAGTCGCCCGCCAAAATTACGCGGAACTTAAAGCTTATCAGGAAGCCTTGCCGACCCTTCAGGCAAACGCGCAGAACACGGCCGGTCTTTTCTCGACGTGGGAAGCGTTTTCGGAAGTGGCGCAAGACCTGTCCGACACTCTTTTAAGCGCGAACCCGCGAAAAGGGCCATCTCCTACGATGGGCGCGAAAGCGGATTTGGCGGGAGGCTCAGCGCAACCTTTGACCGAACCTCTCCGTCCCACGCGAGGAAAAGGATCGGAATTCGACCCGCATTACACGCCCTAAACGCATAAACAAAGCTCCTCCTGTGGAAAGCCCCGGGCCTCAACGGTCCGGGCTTTTTTTTGTTACGCCATCCTTCCCGCGAAGGCCACGAAAAATTAACCTTTTTACCCCTAAAGTCACCGTTGCGCTTGGCTTGAAAATCGCCAATTATGCCCGCATAAGCCTTTAGCCGCCGTCGCGCTATATACGCGGCCATATATAGGAGTAGTTTCATGCGTTGTTTGACCCTTGGTCTAATTGTTTTGGCCCTTTCCGCCTGCACGGGTCAGGTCGCCGAGTTCTGGCGGCCGATCAGTGAACCAAACCTTTTGATGTCGCTCGATACGGCGCAGTCGAAGCTTGAGTTTGACTTAAGCCAGTGCAATTGCGGCATTTTCCCGTCGAACGTTCCTCCGGTCGATCAGGTGTATTTTCAGCCTGACAAGCAACGCCTTGTGCAAACCGGCATAACGGTCACGCAGACCAATGACGGCCCATGCATTCAGCGCCCAAGTCTGGTGGTCGCGGAATGCATGCGCACGCGTGGCTGGGAGATCACGAAGTGCACGGGCCGCATGCCTCTGGCAGGTGGCGGAGCGCTCTGCGCCGCAGCGACGATGTAATAGAATTATTTAGGTTAAGCGTTGCGGCTTGGAGCAGCCCGCCCGTCCTGCGGGAGAGGAAGCGAAGACGTGGGTTTACATCGTAAACCTTTGGTTTTTGCTGACGAGGGGTATGATTCCAGAGAGCTGCTAATTAAAGATTAGAAGCGATAGAAAAAACAGGAAAACTCTCATGATCCCACGTTATTCCCGACCGCAGATGACCAGTATTTGGGAGCCCGACAACAAGCTCCGCATCTGGTTCGAGATCGAAGCGCACGCGGCCGACGCGCAAGCCAACATCGGCGTCATCCCGAAATCCGCCGCCAAAACCATCTGGAAGAAAGGCAAGTGGGATCTCGCCCGCATCGACAAGATCGAGGAAGAAACGCGGCACGACGTTCTCGCGTTCCTGACCAACCTCGCCGAAAACATCGGGCCTGACGCGCGCTTTGTGCATCAGGGCATGACATCGAGCGACGTGCTCGACACAGCCTTCGCCGCCCAGCTCAAGCAGGCCAGCGATCTTCTCATCGACGACGTCGACGGCGTGCTCAAAGCGCTGAAAAAACGCGTCGATGAAACCATCGATGTGCTCACCATTGGCCGCAGCCACGGCATCCACGCCGAACCGACCAGCTTCGGACTAAAGCTCGCCACGCACTACGCGGCGTTCCAACGCGCAAAAAAGCGCCTGAAAGCCGCGCGCGAGGAAATCGCCACGTGCGCCATCTCCGGCCCCGTGGGCACGTTCGCCACGGTCGATCCGCGCGTTGAAAACCACGTCGCCAAAAAACTGGGCCTTAAGGTCGAACCCATCTCCACGCAAGTCATCCCGCGTGATCGGCACGCGATGTTCTTCGCCACATTGGGCGTCGTCGCCAGCTCCGTCGAAAACTTCGTGACGGAAATCCGCCATCTGCAACGCAGCGAAGTCCGCGAGGCGGAAGAGCCATTCGCCAAGGGCCAGAAAGGCTCCAGCGCGATGCCGCATAAGCGCAACCCGATCCTGGCGGAAAACCTCACGGGCCTCGCCCGCATCGTGCGCGCCGCCGTCACGCCCGCGATGGAAAACGTCGCGCTGTGGCACGAGCGGGATATCTCCCATTCAAGCGTGGAGCGCGTGTTCGCACCCGACGCCACCATTGCGCTGGACTTTGCTCTCGCCAGGCTCACGAAGCTCGTCGAAGGCATGGTAATCTATCCCGAACGCATCAAGGCGAATCTGGAATCCCTTGGCGGCCTTTATTATTCGCAACGCGTTCTCCTCGCTCTTACGCAAGGCGGTATGAGCCGCGAAGACGCCTACCGCCTCGTGCAACAGAACGCGATGGCCGCGTATCACGATTTGCAAAAGAACAAACCCGCATCGTTCAGAAAAAACATCGAGAACGACAAAACGGTGAAAAAATATGTGAGCGCGAAAGACCTTAACGCGTGCTTCGACGCCGCCTTTTATATCCGCCACGCCCACGCGATATGGAAACGGGTGTTGAAGGGAGAGTAATCTCAAGGGCCTTGATGCGTGAATGCGCTTTGAGGCGAGGAAAGCCGTTTCTGGCCAAGGAACCAGCTTTTCGATAAGCTATCCGGTTCTGGTTGAACTCTAAGGGATTCCGAAACGGGTCGTTTTGGCGAGAGCCGCAACATTGATACAGGCTTCTTTGGTCTAATTTTCGAACTTACTAACACAAACCACGCTATGCGCGCAGTCTCGCCGGGGAAATCCGATAATGTGAAAGGGGTTATGTCGTACAACTGGCCCATGGGAGAGGGGGTAGACCAGAATCTGGGTTTTGCAAAAAGCGCTTATATACTAGGGAAAGAGCGCGATTTATTGAATTTACGAGCAATCCCTCAACGTCATCCCGCACGATTTTCTTTGCGGCGCCTATGAACCCAACGTCATCCCGCACGGAGTGCGAAGCACGAAGATGCGGGATCCAGCTTGCCCGCCGAAGCTCGCAGAGCGTAGGCGGGTGAATATATCCGCATTATCGTCGATACGAAATCACAGCCCATTTTAATATGAACGGAACATCTCGCTGATAGAGCCACTGGATTCCGGATCAATTTTCTTTCGCCCTCTCCGAGGTCGAAAAGAAAACTGTCCGGAAAGACGTTGGGGTTTGGTGCTGTCATCCCCGCGAAAGCGGGGATAACAAGTAGAGGCCTCACTGCTTTACAAAACTTGACGTTCTCCCCATCTTCGGGGCAATTTGATTTAGAGTCTTTGGGTTAAAATA
>CAZYPX010000023.1:0-20060 GCA_964649675.1 uncultured Rhodospirillaceae bacterium
TTCAGCGTGGATCAAAATACGGGGGGCAGGTCAGAGTGCACAAAGCATTATCAGAAAGAGAGGACTGTTTCATGTGCTTCCAATGGGGTTAAGAAAATGAAGTATCCCCTAAAATTATGGCTTAGAGATTTTCAGTTAAGCGGCGCTTATAATCTAATTAGCCATGCGCCCCATGTTTGGCAATCTTCATTCAGGCCCTTTGGATCACCTTTATAAGTTACGGCTTACCAAGCAGGAAGGTATTACTCTGACAAAGGAAGAAAAATATCAACTTGCGTGCATATGCTTGTTTATGCATAAACTAGCCGCCATGAATCAAGCCGTCCAAATCCTCTCTGTTTTATCCGAGCCAACCCGTTTTGAGGCGATGCGCCTTTTATGGGATGGGCGGGAGCATTGCGTGTGCGAGCTGATGGAGGTTCTGGAGAAAGGCCAGTCCACCATGTCACGCCACATGACGGCCCTTAAAAAGGTCGGGCTTGTCGTGGACAGGCGCGACGCCCAATGGGTGCGTTATCGCCGCAATCCTGCTTTGCCTGCGCCTGTTGTTGCCTTGGTCGATGCGGCTCTTAAAATTGCCAAGGGAACAAAAACCATGCCTGCCAAACGTTTGTGCCGAAAAGCGGCCTGACGCCTCTCTTGCTTTTACCAAAGGTTTTGACATGTTTTGGAAAGATGAATGGAAAAAGCTCGCCGCTATCGTTGCGGTTTTTGTGGGCTGTTATTATCTTCCCGTGGGAAGCGAGCGTTTTGACAACGCGATTCTTGAAGCCTTTCATCTCGTCAAATGGTACGCGCAGGAACATGTTCTGCTTTGCTTGATTCCCGCTTTCTTTATCGCGGGCGCTATTGGCGTTTTCATCAGCCAGGCTTCTGTGATGAAATATCTTGGAGCCAAGGCGAACAAAGTTTTGGCGTATGGCGTGGCTTCGGTTTCGGGCACGATATTGGCCGTGTGTTCCTGCACAGTGTTGCCGCTTTTTGCAGGCATTTACCGCATGGGTGCAGGGCTTGGTCCCGCCGTTGCTTTTCTTTATTCCGGACCTGCCATTAATGTTCTGGCAATTGTGATGACGGCGCGGATTTTAGGCGTGGAATTAGGTATTGCCCGCGCTGTCGGCGCGATTGGATTTAGTCTAGTCATCGGGCTTGCCATGCACCTTATTTATCGCAAGGAAGAAGCCGCTAAAAACGCTGCGCAAATCGCAATGCCGGATGACAAGGTGGCGCATCCCTTATGGCAAAACGCTTTATATTTTTCTTCCATGGTTGGCATTCTTGTCTTTGCCAATTGGGGCAAGCCAGATCAAGAAGAGGGGCTGTGGGCTTCTATCCATGCCGCAAAGTGGCTATTAACGAGCGGGTTTGCGGTGGCTCTTGGCGCGATGTTGACCCTTTGGTTCGGGATCAGGCTGTGGAAGGTCGTTGCAACGGCTATCCCCGTCGCTGCTTTAGCTTTCATGTTTCCCGAACAACCGCTTGTGGCTTTTTCGGCGGGCGTGATCGGGCTTTCGATCTTCACCAGCACAGACAGGGGCGAGGCCGGAGAATGGTTTGCGACCTCATGGGGGTTCGCTAAACAAATCCTGCCGCTTTTGCTGTTCGGCGTTTTGATCGCGGGAGCGCTTTTGGGGCGCGTGGGGCATGAAGGGCTGATCCCGTCCGAATGGGTGGCGCAGGCTGTGGGCGGCAATTCCTTGATGGCGAACTTTTTTGCCTCATTCGCGGGCGCGTTTATGTACTTCGCCACGCTGACGGAGGTGCCGATTGTTCAAGGTCTGATTGGCAGCGGCATGGGCAAAGGCCCCGCGCTTGCTTTGTTGCTGGCAGGCCCCGCGCTTAGCTTGCCAAACATGCTCGTCATCCGCAGCGTGATCGGCACGCAAAAAACGGTTGTTTTTGTCAGCCTCGTTGTCGTCATGGCCACGGCCACCGGCATGATCTACGGAACATTATTCGGTTAAACAAAGAAAGGATAGAAATCCATGAAAATCCAAATCCTCGGCACAGGTTGCCCTAAATGCAAAGCTTTAGCCGATGCGGCAGAAAATGCGGCCAAGGATACGGGCTTGGCCTATGAAGTCGAAAAAGTCACAGACATTGAAAAGATCATGTCTTTTGGCGTGATGATGACTCCTGCGCTGGTCGTCAAAGGCGAGGTCAAATGTGTCGGCAAAATTCCTGCCACCGATGAGTTAAAAGCCATGTTGGAACCAGAATAACGGCCGAGAACGAACCCCGGAATCTTCGCACAAGGAATATGTTCATGAACGCTAAGAAAATCGTCTCAGGCCTTTTGCTTTTGTTTGTCGTGGCCAGCGTGGGCACGATTATTGCCAAGGAAAAAGGCGCATAGGAGCCCGTGACGGTTAGTGCCTCCGAATCCCCCGTATCTACTATTGAGGAAGCGCCTTACGCGCCAATCCCGCAGCAGACTGCTACCGCAGATGTTGCCGCCTCTGAAAATGCAGCGCCTATCAAAGTCGTTGCTTACTATTTCCACGGCAATATGCGCTGCTATAGCTGCAAACTTATCGAGTCTTTTACGGTTGAGGCGATTGAAACCGGTTTTGCGGATGACATTAAGAGCGGACGGGTCGAGCTGAAAAGCGTGAATGTCGAAGAATCAGGCAACGAGCATTACATTCAGGATTATCAGCTTGCGTCGCGCTCGGTCGTCGTGGCCCGCTTTGAAGAAGGACAGCAAAAAGACTGGAGGCGCCTTGACGAGGTTTGGCAACTGGTGCGCGATAAGGAAGCCTTTATCTGCTTTGTGCAGGAACAAATAACCAATCTTTTGAAAGACCAATAAGCATGATTGGTGAATACGTGCTGGCCATCGTCTCGGCCTTTTGGCTCGGCGTTCTGACTTCCATCAGCCCGTGTTCCTTGGCGACAAATGTCGCTGCCATGTCCTTTGTCGGGCGGCGTGTCGGCAACCCGCGCATGGTTTTTTTTACGGGATTGCTCTACACGGCTGGCCGCGCCTTGACCTATGGCGTTTTGGGCGTCGTACTTGTCTCAAGCCTTTTGTCGGCTCCGGCGCTCTCCAACGCGCTTCAAAAAATATATGAATCTTGCCTTGGGGCCTTTGATGATCCTTGTCGGCATGATTCTGCTTGAAATGATTACGTTCAACATGGGCAACAGCGGCATGGGTGACAATTTTTGCCGCAAGATCGAGAAGATGGGTTTCTGGGGCGCGGGGCTTCTGGGCATCGTGTTCGCCTTGTCTTTCTGCCCGAATTCGGCAGCGTTGTTCTTTGGCAGCTTGATCCCCTTAGCGCTTAAGCAAGAATCCGGCCTTGTGCTGCCGACAATTTATGGCATCGCCACGGGTCTTCCCGTCTTGATCTTTGCTGTTTTGATCGCCAAGGGGGCGAAGAAAGTCGCCAAAGCCTATGACCGGATCGTGGCCTTTGAGCATTGGGCGCGGAAAATCACGGGAGGCATATTTATCGCCGTTGGAATCTATTACTGCCTGACCTTGGTGTTTGGCGTGTCTTTCCTTTAAGCCTAAAAAAAGAGACGCTGAACGCATGGATTTGTATCATTTTAAGGAAAAGCTTCTGAATCTACGCGCTGAGACGCAAGCCGCCATCCAAACCGCGCAGGGATCTGCAAAGCCCGTCGAGCTAGATCAAACGAGTATCGGGCGCGTCTCGCGTATTGACGCCATACAACAACAGGAGATGGCGCTGGCTGGCCAAAGGCGCAGACAAGAGCTTCTCATCAAGATAGAACACGCCCTGCGCCGCATTGAGAACGGCGATTATGGCTACTGCATCAAATGCGAGGAAGAAATTGCCACTAAAAGGCTTGAACTCGACCCCACCATTCTAACGTGCGTTAGGTGCGCAGGAGGACAATAATGACTGCGAAAGCAATACGTCAACTTTCCTTCCTTGATCGTTTCCTTACGCTTTGGATCTTTCTGGCGATGGGGCTTGGCGTCGCGATAGGTTCCATCTTTACGGGCGCACCCGCGTTTCTGAATAACCTTTCTGTTGGCTCAACCAACATTCCTATCGCTATCGGCTTGATCCTGATGATGTACCCGCCGCTTGCGCGGGTGAAGTATGAAGAGCTTCCGGTTGTGTTTAAGGATTGGAAGATACTTCTTTTATCGCTGGTTCAGAATTGGATCGTCGGCCCCGTTTTGATGTTTGCGTTGGCCGTCTTTTTTCTCCATGACTATCCCGAATACATGACGGGACTCATTTTGATAGGTCTTTCCCGCTGCATTGCTATGGTTATCGTTTGGAACCAGCTGGCCGAGGGTGACAATCAATACGCCGCCGCGCTTGTAGCTTTTAACAGCGTGTTTCAGCTTTTTTTCTTTAGCGTTTATGCATGGTTCTTCCTGTCCGTTCTCCCTCCGCTTGTGGGGCTGGAAGGCCGCATGGTTGATGTGAGCTTCCAGACCATTGCAGAGAGCGTGTTCATCTATCTTGGGATTCCTTTTATCGGCGGCTATGCTTCCCGCAAAATCCTGATCCGCGCCAAAGGTAAGGATTGGTTTGAAACAAGATTTCTTCCTAAAATTAATCCGATAACACTGATAGCCCTGTTGTTCACGATCGTGGCTATGTTCTCGCTCAAAGGCGATATGGTCATGAAGCTACCGATGGATGTGGTGCGTATCGCGATCCCACTGACAATTTATTTTGTTGTTATGTTTGTGGTCAGCTTTGTCATGGGCAAGGTGATCGGCGCGAGCTACGGTAAAACCACAGCCGCCGCTTTCACCGCCGCCAGCAACAACTTTGAGCTGGCGATTGCGGTCGCCATCGCAGCCTTCGGCTTGGCCTCCCCAATAGCCTTCGCCGCCGTCATTGGCCCCTTGGTTGAGGTTCCTGTTCTTATCAGCCTCGTAAGCGTGGCCCTTTGGCTAAAGCGTCGGCTCTTTATGTCCGTTCCTCATTACGTTCCGCATGTTTGATGACTCACAAACTAGGCTTTAGAAGTTTCATATGGACGGCTGAACCCTTTGACTTTGTCAAACGATGCGGTTCAAGAAATAGCTTATTATTTCTTTTTCTGTGAAGCCTGCTTTCCGCGATTTTTTGCTGCGTTTCGAGATGCAAATAGTCTCGTATGTCTTTGGCGCGTTCATGGAGAACATGCGCTTTCGGACAACGCGAGGCCGCGAACCAATAGAGTTTGCAACATTCATTAAGAGAAAGATTGCCGTTATCGAAATGGGTTTTAATTACCGATTTCCATCTGTTCGCAAATCTGTATTGTATCGAGATGTCGCCGTATGCATTAAGCGCGGCGATGGCGCACGCGTTGATGCGCAGGTTAAGGTCGGTCAGCGATTTTTCCATCTGCCCGATTAACGCTACGGCTTGCACCGTTTTTTCAGAATCCCCTAATCCCCTTTCAAGGGATTTCACAAGTTCGCGGACAATTTGTTCCTCTTTTTCTTTAAGATTGCCGCTTGTAATCAGAAGGGTTTGAGATTCTGTCATAATGTTCCCATATATGATAATAATGCTATGAATTACATGTACTTAAAGAAAAAACGCTTGTCCAGCCTTTAGGTTACACATCCACATCCTTCACAAACCGCGCGTTTTCCTGAATGAATTGGAAGCGCAGCTCGGCCTTGCGGCCCATGAGGCTTTCGACGAGCTCTTCGGTTTCCTTGACGGCTTCAAGGCGGTCTTCGGCTCCGGCTGGCGCAACCAGTACGCGCAGCAACGAACGTTTCTTGGGATCCATTGTCGTCTCGCGCAACTGCGCGGGCATCATTTCGCCGAGACCTTTGAAGCGGCTGATCTCGACTTTGCGGCCGCCGAATTCGTTCGCGATCAATTCATCGCGGTGCGCGTCATCGCGGGCGTAAAAGGTCTTTCCGCCGTGCGAAAGGCGGAAAAGAGGCGGTTGAGCCAGATAAAGCTTGCCCGCGTTGATCAGGCCCGGAGTCTCGCGGTAGAAGAACGTCATGAGCAGCGAGGCGATGTGCGCGCCGTCCACGTCGGCGTCGGTCATGATGATGATGCGCTCATACCGCAATTTTTTGAGATCGAAAGCGCTGCCCGTGCTGCAGCCGAGAGCTTGCATAAGGTCGGCGAGTTCCTGATTGCCGCGCAGCTTGTCGGCGCTTGCGCTGGCCACGTTTAAAATCTTGCCGCGCAGCGGCAGGATTGCTTGCGTGTCGCGGTTTCTTGCTTGCTTGGCGGAACCGCCGGCGGAGTCGCCTTCTACGAGGAAGAGTTCGGTGCCGTCGGCTTGGCTTTGCGTGCAATCGGCCAGCTTGCCCGGCAAACGCACTTTGCGCGTGGCGGTTTTGCGGGCCATATCGCGGGCCTGACTTTGCCGCGCGCGGTCTTCAGCACGAAAGATAAGCTGGTCGAGCAGCGTTTTGCTGCTGACCGGATCGCTGGTAAGCCAGTGCTCGAAGTGATCCTTGACGACCTGATCGACAAGGCGGATGGCCTCGACGGTGGCGAGCTTGTCTTTCGTCTGGCCCTGAAACTGCGGATCGCGGATGAAAAGCGAGAGCAAAACCACCGCGTCGCTGAAAGCTTCGTCGCCTGTGATGGCGGTCGCGCGGCGGTTGCCGATCATTTCGCCATAGGAGCGCAACCCGCGCAGCAAGGCCGAGCGCATGCCGGACTCGTGCGTGCCTCCTTGGGGCGTGGGGATCGTGTTGCAGTACGAATGGCAAAAGCCTTCTCCGTGTTCGGGCCATGCCACGGCCCATTCGACTTTGCCTTTGCTGTCGGGCAGTTCGGCTTGGCCTGAGAATATCTGCGGCGTGATTGTGGTGCGCTTTTCAAGCGCGAGTTCCAGATAATCCGCAAGGCCGCCCGGGAAATGCAAAACGGCTTCCGTCGGGGTTGTGTCGTCTTCTTTGATCAGCGAAGGATTGCACGACCAGCGGATTTCCACGCCCCTAAAAAGGTAGGCCTTCGACCGCGCAAGACGGAAGATGGCGGAAGGCTTGTACTTCGTCCGCGTGCCGAAAATGGTTTGATCGGGGCAAAAGGTCACGGTGGTTCCGCGCCGGTTGACGGTTCCGCCTTTCTTGAGCTTGCTCGTCGTTTTGCCGCGGCTGTAAGTCTGCACGTAAAGCTGTTTATCCCGCGCGACTTCAACGGTCATGTCCTCGGACAGCGCGTTCACGACCGAGATGCCGACGCCGTGCAGGCCACCAGATGTTTCATAAACTTTGTCCGAGAATTTTCCGCCGGAGTGCAGCGTGGTCAAAATGACTTCTAGCGCCGACTTGCCCGGAAACTTGGGGTGGTTGTCGACGGGAATGCCGCGCCCGTTGTCGCGCACGGTTACGCGGTTGTCGGGATCGAGATGGATGCCGATCTTGTCGGCAAAGCCTGCCACGGCTTCGTCCATGGCGTTGTCGAGCACCTCGGCCACCAGATGGTGCATGGCCGTTTCGTCCGTGCCGCCGATGTACATGCCGGGACGGCGACGCACGGGCTCAAGCCCCTCCAAAACCTCGATGTCTTGGGCGCTGTAGGAATCTTTCTTGCGGCCGCCGTTGCTTGGAAACAGATCGGACATTTTATTTTTCTAACTCAACTCTATGATTCGATGGAGAAAAGGGGGCTATAGCATGGGCGAGGGGCAGGAGGGAAGTTACGTGACGCAATGGGGCAAGATATTAAGCGGTGAGGAATTCGGCCGATGAGGCGCGTTGCACAGTCCCTGAACAGGGCTTTTAATGTCGGGAACAGCGGAATTCCGTCGTGGAATGGGTTTGCCGTTATGCGTTTTACCATAAAAATCATCCGGAAACTTTAACCTACGGCATTTATGTACATATTCTGCAGGATTTTTAAGATAATCGCTCGCGTATTCAATTTGCCGTGCAAGAAGCGAAGGGGCGTCCAGCGCGGCCGCTTTGATAAGCCCTTGGCTGTTCAGGGCGAAGATGCACGCCATGTCATTGATGAGCCTGAGGCAGTCGAATTTTTCCGAGTTCATCACGCGGTCTTGCCGTATCTCCATCAGGCGGTACATCATAAGCTGATTGAAAACAAAGCGTTCCTTAAGGTTACGCCGCAACCAGCTTCTGGAAATGATGGGGGTGCCCTCGGGGTTTTTCGTGTTTTCCTTGCATGTCGCTACGACGATGCGTCCATCACGTATCTCGCGGTAGTAAGAGTCGATGATGTCGATTCCATCCCAAAATTTGGTCAGAATATTGATGAAATAATAAGAAGGCGCGCTGTACATTTTGTACAGATGCTTAAGTGTAGCTTTCTTTTTCTGCTCATCTTCACGCCACTTGGCGACCACTTTCGGAAATAGATCTTCGAGCTCGTCGGTTTCGGGAATTGTAACGGGTTGCACGTTACGCGCGACTCCTTCGCCGCACATCGCGCGGATTTGGTTGAGCGACGTCTTGAAATCCTCCTTGTCGTCATGGAGCAAGACCGAAGCGACATAACGCATGGGTAACGTGCGGCCGTAAGCGATAAGCGCATAGGCTTGGGCGTTGTTCACGACGCGATAGGAATGATGAACTGCGCGGTTTCCCGTATGCTTGCGGATGCAAGACTCTCCGGCCACCTCATGAAAAACGCCCGTCTGGCGTATCAGTTGGGTGTCGTCGGCGGAATAGAGAGAGCCTTCCTTCTTGCCAAAGAAAAGGTTGTGCAAGTGCGGGTAGTTTTTAAGCGTCCTAACCAGATTTACGATTGCCTTTCTGGCTTTGGCATCGTCTTTTAGAAGTAACCGTTGACGATCTTCCATGTTCTGGCAGGCCGTCCACAACATGCGCGCCCTTGGGGCCGCAAGAAGTTGTTCGTCGGAGACAAGAGGGTACATTTCATAGTTGTGGTCATCCGGACCGAAGGAAAGGATGATTTTGCCGTTTTGCGCGCGCGTGCCGTATCGCAACCTGAAATAGTCGCCGATCAGTGATGGAGCGTTGTTTCCTTTTGGGTCAGCGCATGAGTTGGCGGTCGGCGGTGGTGGCATAAATAATAACGTTGTTCTCGTATGCGTTAAAAGGCTCAAAACCCAAGAGTGCCTAAGAAATTCTTTGTTTTCTTAAAAGACAACAAGCACCTGAATACATAAAATAGATAATGATAAGAATATAAATTTGATAAACGTTATGTTGTGCCCCAATGCTGATAATATCATGAAATATAAAGGTAATAATAAGGTGGGCGTGTCGCCGCTGTCCGCAAAAGACCGGCCTTTATTTTCAAGGCGAAGCATTAACCATGTTTGGAGCCAACTCTAATATCGCATGTCCTTATAGACATAGGGCTGGGGAATCCATGCCGGAATCGGACTTAGGGGGGGAGCTTTGGAGGCGCAATCGACAAGGCGTCGCACGATGCTCGGGGTGACCGAGCGCCAAGCTTTCACAAGCGCCCCTTCCTTGCGCTCCATAAACTTAATCTGGGCTTTGACTTCGCGCGTAATGTTTTTCTTAAGTTTTGCGAAAGCCTCTTTGTGCGCGCCGCTCACAGGCAGATCGCGGACGAGATCGGCCTTAATCTGGAGTTTTTCCAGACATCTTTCGGCGGATTCTTTTGTGGGGAGGGACATCTGCCTGTTTTTCAGGGCCCAAAGTTCGCGCCCATATGTGCACCACTTATCATAAAAGCGCAGATAACCGTAAAAGCCGTGGTAGGCGTGGAAAGGGCTTTTGGGATCGCGGGTCCGCTCGTGTTCCTCATAGGCGATGCGGGCCTGATCCTCGATGCGTACTTTGCCGTGCAGGGCTTCGGGATCCGTCGCCAGAGTCAAAAGGCGCACGAGATAGGGAATGTGTTTGGGGTCACCGGCCCAACATTGGCGTACGACATATTCAGGGGTTACGTCTTTTTGTCCCTTCTTGTTCATAAATTCGACGTAGTCATGGTTGCAACCGCCAAAGGCGCGGACGTCTTTGGGGATGTGGTCGATTTGCCTTTCGTTGACCAAGCCGTCGGCGACTTCGATAAAGTGGGTGTATTCCGGCAAGTTGACATACTTGCGCCTCACGGGCGCGATGTCAGGGGCGGAAAGCGAAAAGAAATTCTGGACGCTTTGGTCCTGAAGCCATGTGCGGTCGCCATGGACATGCAGCAGCGACTGGGCCACGGACAACGTAATAATACCGTTGTTCCCATTGCCGTTTACGCAGGGCGCAACGTGCGTTTGCGAGGTAAGATAGGCTGCGTTGGCGACACTCATGAAAAGTGGCTCTGCTCTGTTACTGGACAGCATTGTTCTGGGGAGGTGTAACACTTATGCCACATTTTAGGGTTAATAGGAAGTCTTAAGATTCCGAAAAAAAGTTGTGGATAAGTGGGGTCGCATAAAACAGAAAATCATGGAATTTCAATGCTTATTCACATGTTGATAAACCCTGTTTTTTTATCCAAAACAAGATATTAAACCACAACATCTGGTATCGAAGATCGCGGTTATCAACAATATCGTGTAGGATATAGAATCAGTTCGGCATATCTGGTATGGATAATGCGTCTTAACCACTACATATAGAGCCCTCTATAGTCAGTAAGGTTAACGTGTGACGGTGCGGTTTCGTAAGCGTAATGGCTTTGGGGCGTACCAGAGTTTAATCCGCCAGCGGCTGCAAGCGTAAGTCGTCCGACTAAATCGATCGCAGAGCCGCCGCAGCGCCAACGAACGGAGCTTGAAAGCTATGAGCTGGACCGAGCAACAAATACAAGCGCTTAAAAAAATGTGGGGCAATGGCTACAGTGCCAGCGACATCGCCAAAATGCTGGGCGGAGGTTTGACGCGCAACGCCGTGATCGGCAAAGCTCATCGCCTTAAGCTGTCGTCGCGTCCGTCTTCCGGAGCTTTAGGGCCGGATATGCCCTCGAAAATCGGCGGCTCCGTTCTGCCGACTATGACGAAAATCAGCAAGAAGCGCGGCATGTTGCGTCCGTTGCCGCCTGTGCAAATGCCGGAAACCGTGGCGCGGCCCGTCGTGCGCGAAGCTTATAAGCCCATCGAGCAGATCAAGCGCACCGAGGGCATCCCCGTGACCAAGGCCGGCGAACGTCATTGCCGTTGGCCGATCGGCGATCCGCGTTCGCCCGATTTCCGCTTTTGTGGCGGTAAGTGCCACGAAGGTCTGCCTTATTGCGTCGATCACGCCCGCGTGGCCTATCAAACGGTCAGCCGCAAATCGCGCGTGACAAGCGCGGACATAATGCCCGAGTTCAAAATGCCGAACACGTCGCGTTACTGAGCGCCGGTAAACGCCAAAAAGAAAAGGGCACCCATCGCGGCGCCCTTTTCTGTGTTTTGAACGTTTATGCAGCTTCAAAGACTCTTATGACACATCGCATCCCGCTGTGCGTAATTTGGGGGCGCAGGACTGAGAGCGCTGTTTCCGGCTGCTGAAGACATCCATGACAAGATCATGCTGGTCGGAGCCTTCCTTCAGGGCGAGCGCCGCCATTTCGCCGATGTCGTGGCAGGGATGGAAAAGGGCGAGGTGGTTTTTTTCCGGCGTGGCCGGAATAAAACCGCTGTTCGAGCAATGTTTGATTTGCTCCGTCAACGGGCCCCAGAGAGTCGTGCCGTTGATCGGCGGATCGTAGACAATCACGCGTGGACGGCGATGGTCTTTTTCGTAAAATTCAGGATGCAGGTCGCTGTAGCCGCTGTGGCCCGTTTGAATACGCGTCACGATCCCCATCAGGCGGTCGGCGGTGTGCAAGCCGCCGGCGATACCGATAAAATTGTGGCAGAGATAGCCCATCAGCCGGTCGATCTCGTATTGCTGCGAAACCTTGAGAAAAAGCTCGTTTCCTCGCCCGTCGCCTTTTTCGATGCGCAAGGGCTGGCCCGTGTACTCGGCTTGCGCCCAGATGACCTTGCCGCCGGCGTTCAAGGCCGCGTCGGCGATGGCAGCCCGCAATCCGGTTTTCGACCCTGAAATGACAAGCGCCGCCCCGTCGCGCGCAAGCGTTTTGGCCAGCCATTCGCCCTTTTGCACGACGTCGAGGCGCAGTTTTTCGTTCTCGATATTAAAGCGTCCGTTATTCTGGCCGATGTTTCCGGAGGCGATGACGCCGATGCGCGGGGTTTGGCGGATCTGGGTTTCTCCGTCATAGAGGAAGCCGACAATGGCGCGCGGCAGGACGTCAGGCTCGTGCTCAAGATAGTCGCGCAAGCTTACGTTAGGGCTAAGGCCGCCGAAAATTTTTCCCTTTTCGCGCCGCTGCGAAACTTCGCGGATGCATTTTTGAAAAGCTTTTTCCGCGTTCGCCGACACGGTGAAAAAGTCGTTGTACGCGTTCGGCAGCAAGCCGAGAGACACGAATTTGTCCAATTGCCTGATGAAAGGTTCCCAAAAATTCTCGACGTTGACGATATGCATTTTACGATGGCTTTGCCCTGCGTACACGACGGCTTCGAGGGCTTCTTCGATCGAGCCGAAGCCTCCGGGCATCAGCTGCAAGGCTTGCGCCGTCATCGTCATGCCGGGTTTGCGCTCGAAGAAGTCGGGCACCACGACGTTGACGGCGCCGGACACAAGGCCTTCGTTGGTGCCGGCGCCGGTGCATTGCGCGAAGAGGGTGGGCACATAGCAAATGATGCGCGTACAATCCTTTGTCGTGGCCCCCATGATGCCTTCGGTGCATCCGCCATTGACGGCCACGACTCCTTTGGATTTGGTCAATTCCGCGCCGATATGCGCCTCTTCCGTAAAGCGGGGATTGTTGCCGTTGCGTCCGCCGCAAAAGGTCGTGATAAACATGCGCCGTTCGTCGGCCCAGACCGTGACCGGATCGCCAAGGCGATTGATAAGCGCTTCGCGAGTCAGGTTGCCGCGCTGGTTGTAGGGGAGATCGTTGATGACAACTTTTTTCAACATGCTTTTATGGAGTTAATAGCGTGGCTCGAAATGGATAGCGCGAATCTAGCCGGATAAAAGGAAAAAAAAAACCGTAATAATAGTTTCGCGTATGGGGCGTTTACCATAAGCAGGAGCGAATCATGGGTTTACGGGAACCGGGACAGACGGCCGAAAAGGCTGGGGCATGATCAGGCCCTTGATATGGGGAGCAAGGTTTACGCTAAGCCGACAAGCCGTTTTTTGCTCATAAGGCGCCCCCTTAACCCTCTTAATAAATATTTAATGAAGCCCTTGCGTTACGTCCCTTCCAATGCCAAAACAAGTCCTGAACCTTTTTATTATCTCCTTGCGAGCAGGTAGTCAGAATCTATGTTTTCCAATTTGTTAGGATTGCTTTCAGCCGATATGGGCATCGATCTCGGCACGGCCAATACGTTGGTCTATGTCAAGGGACGTGGGATCGTTTTGAACGAGCCTTCTGTCGTCGCCATCGCTACGAGCCGCGGCAAACGGCAGGTTCTTGCCGTCGGGGACGAAGCCAAGCTGATGCTCGGCCGCACGCCCGGCAACATTCAGGCCATACGCCCGTTGCGCGATGGGGTGATCGCCGACTTCGAAGTCGCCGAGGAGATGATCAAGCACTTCATCCGCAAGGTTCACAACCGCCGCAGCTTCGCGAATCCGCAAATCATCATCTGTGTGCCTTCCGGCTCGACGGCCGTGGAGCGCCGCGCGATACAGGAGTCGGCGGAGTCGGCGGGCGCGCGCCGCGTGTTCCTGATCGAGGAACCTATGGCGGCCGCCATCGGCGCGGGCTTGCCCGTGACGGAGCCGACGGGCTCGATGGTCGTCGATATCGGCGGCGGCACGACGGAAGTCGCGGTGCTGTCGCTGGGTGGTATCGTGTATTCGCGTTCGGTGCGCGTGGGCGGCGATAAGATGGACGAAGCCATCATCAATTACATCCGCCGCTACCACAACCTTCTGATCGGCGAATCGACGGCGGAACGCATCAAGAAGGAAATCGGCTCCGCCTCGCCTCCGGAAGACGGGGAAGGACGCGTCACGGAAATCAAGGGCCGCGACCTCATGTACGGCGTGCCTAAAGAAATCATCATGACCGAACGTCAGGTGGCCGAAAGTCTGGCCGAGCCGGTCAGCGCCATTCTGGAGGCCGTCAAGGTGGCGCTGGAAAACACGGCTCCGGAACTGGCCGCGGACATCGTGGACAAAGGCATCGTCCTCACGGGCGGCGGCGCTTGCCTGAGGAATCTTGACCTTGTGCTGCGTCACGCGACGGGGCTCCCCGTGTCGGTGGGCGAAGATCCTCTGTCGTGCGTAGCATTGGGCACGGGCCGCGCGCTTGAAGAAATGCGCACGCTCAAGAACCTGCTGGTGAGCGGGTATTAGGCCTAAGGCACGAGCTTTTCCGCAATAAACCCTAAAACGATTTGCTGATATTTGCGGTCGCTAGCCATAAGGTCGATGATCGGTTCAGGCGTGCCAAAGCTTTTAAGCGCTTCTCGGAAATCAGCGCGAATCCCCTCGTTCCGATAGCGCGGATCGCTTAGGGAAGGGGTGCCCCCGCGTTTGTTGCGGTCATGTTCCTCTTGCCGGTTTCTTACCGCATCGTTGAACGTTGCGACGATTGTTTCGACATGGCGATGGCTGGATCCGTTAAGGATGGATGCCATTCTTTTGCGCAGGGCGATTTCGAGAGTTTTGCGAAAATCCTCATTGATTTTCCTGAACTTTTCTTCTGGCGCGTTGAGAGTCGTCACGTCGTGGAGGCGATGGATCAGGGTCTTGCGCGTCCATCCGCGCGGGATGTCCTCATCAGGTACATGACGGCCCATGTCCGCCGTGTTTTCGAAGAGCCTTTGCCCGTCGAGAGCATCGTGACGGATCAGGAACAAAAAAGCGCCGATCGCGTTATAAGCTCTGGTTTTTTTATGCATAAAATATTCCCTCGCACCTAACCTTGTTATTTTACCAAAAATAAACGATTTTCCTCCAGTTTTTCCGTTGAGAAGTAAGAAAAAAGCTTGGCGGAATGAGGTTCTTTGGTTAATTTGACGCAAATTTCTTGAGTATTGCGAGTCTCCATGCCGGTTCGTCCGCGCCGTAACGGTTGGGTTCATATAACTGCGGTTTCGTGGCGTTATATCGCCTACCGCTATTCTTTTCTTTTTTTTCTTATTATGTCGCTTGCCCTTATCGTTGTCGGACGGAACGATCCGGTGATGATGGAGCGAGCGCGGGCGCAGGTCGTCGATACGCTGGCTCCGGCGCTCGACGCGGTGTCGCGCCCCATGGTCATGGTTGAGGAGATGGCGCGCAACGCGGCCGCTTATCTTGATCTTCGCAAGGAAAATGAACGCTTGCGTACAGAGAACGCGTTGCTCGCGCAGTGGCAAAACGCGGCGTTGACGATGGAAAACGAAAACAGGGAGCTGCGTTCGCTCCTTAATTACAAGGCCGAACCGTCCATGGCCTATATAGCCGCGCGCGTTATCGCCGACGCCGGAGGGCCGTATGTCCGTTCGCTGATCGTTACGGCCGGTAAGATGGATGACGCGCGCGTGGGCATGGCTGCGATGACGGGCGACTGCTTGATTGGGCGCGTCGTCGAAGTCGGCGATTGGTCCTCGCGGATCCTTTTGATCACGGATTTGAACTCGCGCATCCCCGTCGTCATTACGGGCAGCGGCGATCATGCCATACTGGCGGGCGACAATTCGAACAAGCTCAAGCTTCTCTATCTGCCGCAAGATGCCGATTTGCAGACGGGCGCGCGGATCATAACGTCAGGCCATGGCGGCGTTTTCCCCCCGAATCTGCCTGTGGCCGCCGTCGTCGGCATTAGAAATGGAACCTATGAAATTGTTCCCCTTGCGCCTCTGGGGCGCGTTAACCAAGTCCGCCTCATCGACTTCAATTTAAAGGGTGGCGATTTCAACCCGATGGCGGCTAAACTGGGCGGCGCGACCCGTACCGTTAATTGATATTTTTGTTCCATGATCCCCACTTTCGCACAAAGGCTTGAGCAAAGCTCACGCCGTCTCATTCCCTTGGCATGCACGATCCTCTTCGTTTTCCTTGGGGCGGTGCCTTGGCCTATACCTCACTTCGGCTCTGTGGCGCCGTCGCTGGGGCTGATCTCCGTCTATTACTGGTCGATGCACCGTCCCGATCTTTTCCGTTCGTTCACGGTGTTTGCCGTGGGCGTGTTGAGCGACTCCATACACTATCTGCCGCTCGGCCTTACGGCCTTCACCTTTGTCGCGGTGCACCGGCTCGTTTTGACTCAACGCCGTTTCTTCGTGGGCCATGCCTTTTTCATGTTGTGGACGGGGTTTGGGCTTGTGACCCTGATCGTCATGGCTGTGCACTGGATCGCCATCTCGCTGTTAAGCGGCCAGACGACGGCCTTTGTGCCTCTTTTGATACAAGGTTTGCTGACGATCACCATATTTCCGATTCCGGCATGGATCCTTATCCATACGCAGCGCACGCTGCTGAGTCAGGTTTAGAACGATGGCGCGCGATAACGAAAGATTGCGTCTTTTTACGCGCCGCGCCGTCATTCTTGGCGGCGTGAAGACAGCGCTGCTTTCGGTTTTGGCGGGCAGGATCTATTATCTTCAGGTCCTTCAAGGCGACCGTTTTCGCACGTTGGCCGACGAGAACCGCATCAGCACGCGGCTCATCGCGCCGCCGCGCGGGCAGGTTCTCGATCAATCCGGCGTGCCTTTGGCCGTGAACCAGCAAAACTACAGGGCCGTGCTGTTGCCGGAACAAGTCTCCGATCCCGATAAGCTGTTGAAACAGATCGGCGCCTATCTTCCGTTAGGCGATAACGACCGCCGCCGCATCGAGCGCGAATTGCGCAAAGACAGCGGCCTGAACGCTGTTTTGATCTATGACAACTTGACGTGGGATCAAGTATCGGCGCTGTCGCTCAACGCGTTTGAACTCGGCGGCGTCGAAATCGAGGTCGGTGAGGTCCGCACTTATCCTTATAGCGACACAATCGCCCATATCGTCGGCTATGTAGGCGCCGTTTCTCCGGCCGAGCGGGAAACAAGCACAATCGAGCTGAAGATTCCGGGCTATCGCATAGGGAAAAGCGGAGTCGAAAGGCAATACGACAGGGTTCTGCGCGGCGAGCCGGGCAACGTTCAGCTTGAAGTCAACGCGCGCGGACGCGTCGTGCGCGAACTGGCGCGCAAGGAGCCGAAGGTCGGCCGTGACGTGGAGTTAAGCATCGATATAGGGCTTCAACAGTATGTGCACAGGCGCGTGTTCGAAGAGCAAAGCGCCTCCGTCGCCGTTCTCGATGTTCACACGGGGGCCGTTTACGCGCTCGTCTCGCATCCGTCGTTCGATCCCAACCTTTTCACCTACGGCATCAATCAGACGGATTGGGACCGTTTGAACGGCGATGAACGCGCGCCCTTGCTGAACAAGGCCGTGGACGGGCTTTATGCGCCCGGCTCAACCTTCAAGATCATCACGGCTTTGGCGGGGCTCGACGCAGGTCAGCTTAATCCCAAGGCTTCCGTTTTCTGTCCCGGTTATTTTGAACTTGGTGATCACCGTTTCCATTGCTGGAAAAGAGGCGGTCACGGTCATGTCAATTTCAGGCAAGCGATGGCGGGCTCGTGCGACACGTATTTTTACGAAATCGGCAAGCGCGTGGGCATCGACAAGATACAGGCCATGGCCAAACGTTTCGGCCTCGGGGCGAAAACGGAGATCGATCTTCCCTTCGAGCGTTCGGGTCTTGTGCCCAGCCGCGCGTGGAAAATGGCGACGCGCAATTCTTCCTGGCAGCTTGGCGAAACGCTGATCGCCTCCATCGGCCAGGGGTATTTGCTGACGACGCCAATGCAGCTTGCCCTGATGACGGCGCGGCTTGTCAACGGCGGCAAGGCTATAAAGCCTCACCTTGTGCCGCAGCACGCGGCGTTGGCTTCTCCGCGCCGCTGGCCGTCGCTGCAGCTTGAACGGGATCATATAGAACTTGTCAGGGATTCTCTGGATGCCGTTGTTTGCGAGCCCATTGGCACGGCCTATGCCGCTCGCATTATGGACGAGAAGATGGCGATGGGCGGAAAGACTGGAACCTCGCAGGTCAAACGCATTACCATGGCCGAACGCGAGGAAGGCTTGCCGACCATCGACAAGATTCCATGGCGCGAACGGGATCACGCGTTGTTCGTGGGCTATGCGCCGACACATGCGCCACAGTACGCCGTAGCCGTTGTCGTGGATCACGGCGGCAGCGGCGCGGGCAAGGCGGCCCCCATCGCGCGCGACATTCTGGCCGAATGCCAAAAGAGGAACCTTGCCAAAGGGGCGTGACGGGGCGAAAATTTTTGGGGCGGTCTGCCTCAAATATCTTCGGCTATATCATGTCTCGCTCGTTCCAACGCGCAAAGCGACTGTCGATCGTTTTATGAGGGCCGTAAGCTTGAACCATATGCTGATCAATTAGGTCTTAACCCTAAGCTTTTTATGTCCAAATTTCGCCGTGATTGCGTGATTGACACTAAAGGGAAAATGGCGAAATAAGACTGTAACGTTATTTGAAGACAACAAAAAGATGAAAACCATGTTCCGTAAGGCCCTTTTTATATTTTTGCTTGGATTCCTTCTGTGCCCTCAGGAAGGCATGGCGGCATCGGGAAAAGAGGCCCCGCCCGAAGCGAAAAAAGAAGGTGTTGTCCCGACCCCGACCGAATTGGGCCAGCAACTTCAGGCGCTTGTGACGGGCGGCGAGCCGATTGCCGAATTCGAGCCGCAAGAGACGTTCGGCACGCGCGCGCTTGGCATCATGATGACGTTCCTGAATCTTATGCGCAAGGAGGCGCAGGATTTTGTTTCGGCCTTTGGGGTCAGTCCGGAATTGGAGGCGTGGTACAACCAGCAGACCAAGGACCCCAAGCTGCGTGAGCAATGGAAATTTATTGGCCAGCGTTTGTTGTTTGTGGTCGGCGGCTCTTTTGCTGCGGGTTGGTTGGCGAGCCTTCTGTTGTTGCCTGCCCGTCGTAGCATAAGAAAACAACGTCCGGTAAGGCTTTCGGCCAAGTTCGGAACGTTGCTTGGCTGGTTTATGGTGTCGATCGTTCCGGTTTTCGTTTTTCTTGGCGCGGCGCTGGCGCTCATGGATCAAAGCCAGCCCGTCAAGGTCGTTCGCTATGTCGTGATGACGGTCGTTTATGGCATGGCGCTCATACAGCTTGCGCGCCGAGGCATACGTTTCCTGTTGGCGCCGAACTCGCCCAATCTCAGGTTCGTGCCGGTTGCCGACCATCAGGCGAAGCTTATGCACCGATGGCTGGATACGTTCAGCATACTGATGATCGGAGCCTATTTTGCTGTCGAAGTGGCCAAGCTCGTGCGCGTTCCGCAATCGACCATACTCGGTTTCAGCAATCTTGTCGCTTTGCTTATCGTCATTTTGGCCATTGCTCTTATCGTCAAGACGCGGGCTGTCGTGTCCGCCTTTTTGCGTGGGGATTTGTCGGCTGCCCGTAGAGGCCTGACGCTTTGGCAAGGCTTGCGTCTTTGGCTTGCGCGCACATGGCATGTTTTGGCGATCGCCTATCTGGTCATCGGTTACCTTTTCACGTCGATCCAAGACGAAGGCGGATTCGCTGTCATGCAGCGTGGCACGGTCTTTACGCTCGCCGCTCTTTTTGGCGTTTACATGGGCTTGCACTTTCTTGCACGCATGACGTTGCGGCGGGAGCGCGCCGTGGCTGTCAAGACATCTGGCATGTTGTTTCCTATTGTTCGTCACCTGCTGATTGCGGCCATATGGTTGCTGGGCTTTGCGGCCATAGCGGCTTCATGGGGCGTGGATGTCGAGGCCATATTCTTTTCGCCGTGGGGGCAACGCGTCATGGGCTCGGTTTTCACGATCGTGTCCACTCTTTTGATTGTCGTCGTAAGCTACGATTTCCTGCAGGCGTACATTGAGCGCAGGTTAAGCGGCACGGATGCCGATGGCCGCGTCGTCGAAGCCGACGCGCGCGCGCGCACGCTTTTGCCCATGATCCGCAACATCGCGAAGATCGTTCTGGCCTTGGTCGTCGGTATGATTGCTTTGTCGGAGCTTGGCGTGAACATCGGGCCTTTGCTGGCGGGCGCCGGCGTCATCGGTATCGCGATCGGCTTCGGTTCTCAAGCGCTCATCAAGGACTTTTTGACAGGCCTTTTTCTCATCATCGAGGACACC
>CAZYPX010000024.1:0-19733 GCA_964649675.1 uncultured Rhodospirillaceae bacterium
ACCCGTTCCCTTGTTGGCGCCTTCTGCCGAAGTTGCTCCGCGCTATGCTCAAACATCCGTGATGCCCGCCTATGCGTCGCAACAGCCCGCCGCGCCGTCGAGCGTTGTGGACACGTGGACGGCGAACCGCGGGGAAACGCTGCACAAGGTTTTGGAAAAGTGGTCCCGCCGCGCCAACGTCGAGCTGAGCTGGCAAGCCGAATACGACTATCCTTTGCAAGCGTCGGTAACGCTGACGGGCACGTTCGAGGATGTGGTGAGAAGTCTTTTGACGGGCTTTCAACAGGCCCAGCCGCAACCTGTTGCGTCTTTGCACAACAGCCCGGATGCGGGTCAGTCCGTTCTGGTCGTGCAGACGCGCGGTAACAATTACAGCGAATGATGCGAGGGTAACATGAAGTTCCGGGGTGTAGCTCTAGTCTTGGTCGTTGTAGCTCTTGCGGGCTGCAACAACGAGAAGGTTCGCAACCTTATTAACGAGCGCGCCGATCAGGCCACCGTCGGTCTTCTTGAGGCTAAGAACCCCGCTCCTGCGAAATCCTACAATCCTTTGACCGTCAGCGATACGATATGGGCCGGCGGAGCATCGTTGCGCATGCGCCGCGGGGTGCCTTTGCCCGTCCGTTTTGATGGAGCGCGCGGTGTGGCTTTCGTGACAAGCGAGCCTTTGCCGTTGGCCGACATATGCAACGCTATAGGAGCGCAGACGGGGATACCTGTGCGCATGGCTCCCGGAACGTCGGGTCCTCTTGGCGCTTCCGGCGGCGGGATGTCCATCGCGTATGAAGGCCCTTTGTCCGGCCTTCTCGACCATATCGCCAGCTATCACGGAATCAACTGGAGGTACGATGGTGCTTCCATCAACTTTTCACGGTTTGATACGCGCATCTTTATTGTGGAATCCTTGCCTGGCACGCAAACGATCAAAGACGGCGTTAAGGAGGATTCGGATTCCGGCGGTGGCGGGGGTGGCGGTGTGTCATCGGGCACAAGCTCTCTCTCGCAATCCTCCGAGATGAGCGTCGAGCTTAAAGCTTGGGATGAACTGAAGGAGACGGTAACCTCGATACTGGGCGGTATCGGAACCGCTGTTATTGCGCCGTCCTCGGGAACGATCGCGGTAACGACTACGCCGGATCTTATGAAGACGGTGGCGAAGTTCATCGAGCAGGAGAACAAGAGGTCGGCGCGGCAGATAGCCATCAATGTCGAAGTCTACAAGGTCGAGCTCGCTCAAGGGAACGACTTCGCCTTCAGTTTCAACCAGTTCTTGACCAAGTGGTCGAATTTCAGCGCTCCTTATCTCGGGCCGACGGGTTTTCCGCTTGTGAGCGGCTCGCCGTTGAGCTCTGGCGGCGCGCAGCCGGGGGAGCTGAACATGGCCATATTGCCGAGCCATGGCGGCGGTATTCAGGCAGTTTTTCAGGCGTTGTCCAGCTTGGGCGACACCACCCGCGTAGCCCAGTTCCCGATGACGACGCTTAACAACAGGCCTGTGACTCGCCGCGTTGGCCGCGACCGTGCTTATGTTGCTTCTGTCCAGAACACAACAGCATCAGGTACGGTTTCGGGTCAGGTGAGCAGCACCATTACGCCCGCGACGGTGCGCGAGGGCTTTTCGCTGCAATTGACGCCCCGCCTGTTGGACGACGGCAGGATTCTTCTTCAGTATTCGCTCAGCTTGACCGACATTGTCACGGTGCGCGAGTTCGGCGACATAGCCAATGCGAACGGCGTTCAATTGCCTGAGACGGCCAGCCGTGTCTTTGTCCAGCAATCCATGCTTAAAAGCGGCTCGACCCTTGTTCTGGCCGGTGTCGACGACGAGCAGACGGCCCAAAACGCTACCGGCGTAGGCAGTCCCTTTAACTTCCTTTTGGGCGGTGGCTCGAGCAACGTAACGACCCGTTCGATGCTCTTCATCTCGATTACGCCACAAGTCCTCGACGTTCCGCGCGGGGAGAACATTTAATGTCCGGTGGCGTCGTCACAATCGGGCGGCGGCAGTACGCCAGCGGTCTTTACTGGGAAAACAGTCCTAGCGGGAGAGTGTCGCAGGCTGCGAAGGAGGCGGCGCGCCAGCCGAGCGTTCAGGCTTCTTTTTATGCTGTAAGGGTCGGCAACAAAGCGGAGCGCGTTCCACAGTTCGGGTTAAGTCAAGAAGGGGCTGATCACCGCGCGGGCATGCCGGTTTTGGCCGCGTGTCTTGCTAACCAGCAGCCCGGTTCGTGGGCGGGCGCGTTTCGTTTGCGCGAGGGGGTTGCCGTTGTCGTGGTGCGCGACGACCTGATTGTGCCTGATGGCGATATGTTCTTTGTGGACGAGACGGAGGCGCGCGACCGCTTGTTGCAGGAAATGGCGATCGGCGGCCTTCAGAGGATTTTCGCGCCCGAGGCATGGGGCGTTTCCGGCGCTGATTCCATGCCTGTGGCCCTTTTGCTCAATGATGCGGTAGATATACGCCTGCGTTCCGTGGCTATGTCGCGCACGACCCTTATGATTTTAGGCTTTTTGGCCTTTCTTCTTGTCGTTTTGCTTGGCATCGGGATCTACCTGCAAAAGAAAAGCGAACAAGAGGAATTGGCGCGCCTTGCTCATCAGGAAGCTCTGAGGCGAGCTCAAATCGAAGCCCAGAAACTTGTGCCTGGTCTCGCTCAGCCTGTGTATCCGCCGCCCGAAAGGGTATGGGAGAAACGCCCGCGGCCAATGGACATAATCAACGCATGCAACGAAACCCTTAAAAAGGCCGTTTTGACCGCAGCCGGATGGAGGCTGGACCGAGTCAGGTGCGACGATCATGGCTTGACCCAGAGTTGGACCCGGACAGGAGGCTTCTCAAGACCACCCCAGAACTTTGTTATCAACGACAACGTCAACTTGGCTAGCGTCAACATACCTCATGAAAAGCCGTTAAGCCCGCGGGGCGAGGAAGCCTTGGTCGATCCGGCCGATATATCGCGCCGATACCTTGCTCAAAATTGGGGGGGGCAACTCAACCGTATGCCCGACGATCCGCCGCCGCCGCCACCGCCAGACTATAAGGGGCCATGGAACCCCCCGCCGGTACCATGGATTAAGCGTTCCTTTACCCTTTCTGCGCCAGTATTGCCGTGGACGCTGCCGGATTTCCTTGGGGATGTTCCTGGCATCGTTATCGGTAGTCTTTCCTATGCCGTATCGGGCACGGGGGGGGCATGGATGTTAGATGGGGTGATCTATGAAAATCGCCATTAGGTCGGGCTTGGCGCTTGTGCTGAGCGCAATTTTGGCAGGCCGCGCGCCCGCGACGGCGCAAGACATTGCTATGGCTGGGGAAGGGCCCAAAGTGCCCGCCTATACGCCCTCGGTTACGGCGCCGCCTGTGGTGGAAACAAAACCTGCGGAACTCCCCAAGATCGATCCACCCGTTCTGGAGTCGGCCAAGGATAAAACTTCCGCCAAGGCTATGGGGGCAAAGGACAAGGAAAGTGACGGAGACCTAACCTCGGGTGAGGTTCCTCCCTCCGTTAAGGGCATTGTCAAACGCCTTAATCTGGCAACGGAAGGCGTGAGTCTAGACGACTTGAATTCTGCGCGCGAGGCTGTGGCCAAGCTTGATATTCTTATTGATATTGAAAAACGTCTTACGGATCTGGCCAGCTTGCGTCAGGAGCGCGAAGAGAAAACTTTGACTGCGGCCATACCGGCGAGCGCGCTTCCTCCGGTGGGGCAAATAAGGCCGCCGCCTCAAATTCCGGCTTATCCTGTCGCTGACAGGTCGCTGGATTCCGTGGCCGTGATTCCGGTTTCTCCGCCGTTGTCTTCGGTTGAAGTGACCCGCATCGTCGGCGCCGGCGGTGTTTATACTGCCACTATCAAGGAAGGGGAAAAAGTCGTGACGGTACGTCAGGGCGACAAGCTTTCAGACGGCAGCGTTGTTCAAAGCATCTCGAACCGCTCCGTGACTTTGGAAAGGAACAAAAAGACCCAAACCGTCAACGTCAAGGATGTGGCCGTTGTTTTTTCTGGGCGTTAGTTTGTCACTCTTAAATAGAAACGGTTATCGCCTTGCGAAATCTTATTACGGATTTGAACGACAGGCTAAACGCTATATTGCAGGGAGGTCTGCGGCCTCATAAGCTGGACGTTCCGCAAGCGCGAGCGGGCGTAAGCGAAAGACATGATCCCTCAAAACACCGGCTGAAAGGCAAGCAAGTTCGGCTGCCGCGCGAAGCGGATTCGCAAAAAGACAAAGCCGAAAGGCCGACGGCGAATGACGGAGACAACTCCAAAAGCGCGACGCTTACGACCGATCTGCGCTCTTTAAGTCAACCCGCCTCTCAGGCCGCGCAAGAAATCAAGACCGAAGACGAAAGAACCATTTTACAAGGCGCCGGGCTGGTCTTTTCCGGCGAACTGCTTACCGCTGAAGGCGGCGCCCTTAAGGTTCCGGAAGAATCGCGCAATTTATGCGCGCTTTTCGATACGGGCATGTGGCTCGTCAGCGCATCCCACCGTCACTCGCCGCTTGTGACATCGGTGGCGGTTTCCGCGCGCCGTCAAGGCTACAAAATTGACGAGCCGCGTTATGTAACGCCGAACCTCATTCGTCAGGCGTATCTTTACTCGACGCGTCAGACGGCGACGATGCGGTTCGATGAAAACGCCATACGCCGCCGCATCGTGGACATGATGGAGCGCGCCGTCGAGGTGGGCGCGAACGATATTCACATTGAAACCAGCGACGGCCGCACGCGCATAGAGTTTCGCATCGACGGCGCTTTGCGTCTGTGGGAGACGTGGACGCAAAAAGAAGGCGAGCAAATGCTTTCTTCGGTTTACTCGCACTCTGTCGGCCAGTCGGGCGCGACCGCCAACTGGCAAGAACCGCAAGCCGCCATGCTCACGTCGACGGCTCAAGGCAAAGACGCTCTCCTGTTGCCCAAGGGCGTTATCAGCGTCCGGTGCCAGTGGGTGCCTTTGGCCGACGGCGGGCGCTATCTCGACATGCGCCTTTCTTACGATTCTGCGCATTTGTTTGGCGAAAATTTCATTATGGCCGACGTGGATTCGCTCGGCTTTTCGCAAGAGCAGCTGAAGGTTATCCAAAGCCTGCGGCAATTCCCCGGCAGTATGCGCGTTTTCGCGGGGCCGGTGAATCAGGGAAAAACCACCACGCTTCGCATGACGCTTAACAGGCGCATGGCCGAAACCAACATGCAACTGAACTGTCTTCTTGTGGAAGATCCGCCTGAAGGCGGAGTCGTGGGCGCGCGGCAAGTCGGCGTTTCGGCGTCCGTCAAGGACGAGCAGCGTGAACGCTCGTTCGTTGAAATCATGCGATGCGCTTTGCGCCTTGATCCTGACATCGTGATGCTTGGCGAAGTGCGTGACGTTCAGACGGCCAAGTTCGCTTTCCGCCTCGCGTTGACGGGGCGTCAAGTCTACACCACGACGCACGTTTATTCTGCGCTCGCGATACCGCAAAGGCTGCGCGACATCGGGATAGAGCCTTATCTGGTTTACGATCAGCATCTTTTGAAAGGGATGATATGCCAGCGTCTCCTGCGCGGCCTGTGCACGTCATGCCGCATCCCGTTGCTCAACGCGCCGACGGAACTCGGTCCGTTGTACAAGGACATGATTCGCCGCGTGCGCGCGGGGCTTGCGCTTATGGACGCGGCCCGCAGCCGCAACGGAACGGGTAAAGACATCTACGACCGTTTGTCCGATCCTGATCTGCGGCAGGTTTATGTGGCGAATCCCGAAGGATGCCCGAATTGCTACAAGGGCCGTTCGGGCCGCACCGTGAGCGCCGAAGTGATCGAAACCGATCAGAAGCTTATGGAGCTTTTGCAGGACAACAGGCTTGAGGATGCGCGCTCCTACTGGCTGTCGCCGCACGGCTTGAACGGCGTCACGATGCTGTGGCACTCGCTGGAGAAAATACGCCGCGGCGAGGTTTCGCCGCAGGATGCCGAGCATGAGGTCGGTCCCTTGGCGCGTGATCGCGACATCCTGGAAGTCGAACAGCGTTTGGGAGCTATCTTATGAGTTTCGACAACATCGACATGCAAGATCTGGAGCGCAAGTTTACGCAGTTCCAGCTTCGCAATAACCGCAAGCAGCGTTTTCGCATCTACCGCAAGCTTGAGGGCATGCTTCGCATGAACGAAGCCCTCTCGCGTTGCCTTGACCGCTTGTACCAAAACGCTTCCGAGATGGGCAAACACCCGAAACGCCCTGCGGCGGTGGCCTTGCGTGAATGGTTCCTGAAGGATCGCGAGGGACATACGCTTTCGGATTCCGTTGAAGGCTGGGTGCCGTCTTCTGAGCTTTACATGATAAGGGCGGGCGAGGAATCGGGCACCATGGCGAAAGCCTTTGCCTCGATACAGGCGATGGGCGAGCGCGCGCGCGAAATGCGCGCGGCCGTGTCGTACGCTGTCGCCTATCCTGTTTTCATGATGGTCTTGTTGTCGTTCGTTTTGTACATGTTCGGGGTCCAGCTCATCCAGAACATGCGCAAAACGGCGCCCCCCAAAGTTATATCCGCGATGGGAAGCGTTCCTGCGGTTTCCGATTTTATCGCGGATTGGGGCCTATGGGTCGCGCTCGGCATTGTGGCGCTCATCGCGATCCTCGTGATTTCATTGCCGATATGGCGTGGGCCCTTGCGGAACAAGCTTGACATGTACCCGCCGTGGTCGTGGTACCGCGTTTTGCAGGGCAGCGCTTTTCTTCTTGGTCTTTCGTCGCTGCTTGGGGCTCAGGTGCCCTTGAAGCGGGCGCTTGAGATTCTTGAAGAACAGGCAACGCCGTGGCTCAAGGAGCGCGTATACTCGGCGCGGCAGGAGGTTTTGCGCGGTCGCAACCTTGGCGAGGCCTTGCGTTATGGCGGCTATAATTTTCCCGATCCCAGCGTGGCCATCGACCTTGAGATTCTGTCCGAAAGGGCGGACGTGGGCTCGGTCATCGAGGACGTGACGCAGGAATGGATCAGGGACCAGATTGACGATCTAAAGGCGCAGGCGGCCGTGGCGCGCAACATAGGGCTGTTTCTCGTCGGCATGACGATCGCATGGTCGATGCAATCGGTCTTTAATGTGGTCACCGTTATTTCGGACAGCGGAATGGGCGGTCCGGGCATGTAGGATGTGTGTCGTTAAAAGGAAAAAGGGGGCCATGGGCCGTGATAGAAAGACGCGTTGAAACGTCCGTCGAGCGCAAGGAACGGAAAGGCTTTACGTTGATGGAGCTGGTTATCGTTCTGTGCGTTATAGGCCTTGTTCTGGCCGTTATCTGGGTAGCGGCCAGCGCCGTCTGGAGCAACTACAAAGTTTATCGCGTCAACCAGCAGGTTATAGCGGTCATCAAAAACGTGCGCGACGTTTACGGGGCTTCGGGAAAGCTTATGGCGAACGGCGTTGTGACGCCTGCGTTGCACGCCGAAGGAATTCTGCCGAACGATATGGCCAGCGGCGCCAGCTATGCCCATGCCTTGGGCGGGGCGTTTGTCATGGAAAAACAGGCGGGGTCGTTCAATGTCCGGCTGCGGCTGCAGAATGTCTCCCGCGCCCATTGTATGAAAACGCTTATGAGCTTTCCGGTTCTTGTTCCCGAATACGGCATCAAGCTCATTGGCACATCGGACGCCAACAGCGCCAACATCAACTTGAACAACGTCGCGAATCCGGGCGGGGGCGTAGCCTTGCCCGTGACGAGCGCGACGGCGGGCGCCTGGTGCGCTTCCCCCAACAACAACGAGGTGCGCCTTGATGTCAGCATCCGCAATTAGGCGTTTTTCGCGCCGTTCGGGTTTCAGCATGGTGGAGATGGCCATCGTTTTGGGCGTGTCCACCGTGATTTTGGCGGGCATTTGGGGCATCGTTTCCAGCGTGCAAGAAAACGTGCGGATCGATCAAGCGTCCCAGCAGGTCAGGATCGTCGCTACCAACGTCCGGTCCCTTTTGCAAGGTCAGGCCAGCGTGCCGGATTTGACGGAGGCCCAGCTGACAAGCTATCTGATCGAAAGGGGAGCTATTCCCCCCGATATGAAACGCCCGGGCGGGGCGCCGTACCGTGCCGACCACGCATGGGGCGCGGCCGGCGGGACCGACGGAGGCTTCAGGGTCAGCCGCGGCGCGGGAGGCATGTCTTTTTCCATAAATTTTTATGGGCTAAAAGCCTCCAGTTGCATCAATCTGGTTCCCAAGGTCGCCTCGGGGATGAGCGGCAGCGGCCTTACGGGAGTCGTAATCAACGGTTCCGCGACGGCTGTTCCGGTTCCTGTTTCGTCGGCTGCGTCTTTGTGCGCCGGGGGCTCCAATACGGCCGGTTTCCAGTTCCGGTTGCGCCAGCCCGGCGCTTAAGAAGGGGGCATGACCGCTTAATTGTTTGATAACCTTTTAAGACTATTTTCTGTCAGGTTTATTTGATAACAAAGGTTGGGGCGATTCTCGGTGGGGCGAAGGCCTGATCCGGCCTCGTATGCGTGTAACAGCAAAGGAGAACACAATGCTTGTCGTGAAACAATACAAACGTGCAACCAAAGGTTTTACGTTGACTGAGGCCGCGATCGTTCTTGGCATCGTCGGCCTGATACTTGGCGCGATCTGGGTCGCCGCCGCCGCTGTGTACAGCAACATGCGCGTGCAGACCGCCAACAAGCAGTTGATCACGATCGTGCAGAACGTGCGCTCGTTGTACGCGAGCTCGACCACGATGGACGGCGCGCAGATGGCGGATCTTGTCCGCGCGGGCGTTTTCCCTTCGGACACGAATCCTAACGTGGCCGCTGGTACGGCCAAAAACGGATGGGGTGGCGACATAAGGGTAGCGCAAGTACCTGCGGGCGGACAATGTGGCTTGCTGGGAAGCTGTTTCACTGTCAGTTTTGCAGGGCTTCCTCAAGACGCATGCATCAAAATGGGCGTTGGCAATTCCGGTCAGGGGCGTGACGCCGGTCTGGTGGGCGTTGGCGGGGCCGCCGTCACGGATGGCGCCAGTGGTGTTGATGCCAGCGCTACGCCTAACTATTTTGCTAGAGCAGGCTGCGGCAGCGGCCAAACGTTGTTCTTCACCTATAAGCTTAAGGGCTAAGGCGAGGTCAAGGCTTCGCGGTTGGTTACAAGGGCGGGGGCGTTTCCCCGCCCTTTTTTACGTTATGGTAAGGGTTGGTGGAAAATATAGGAGCCATGAGACGGGAAACGGGCCTATCGGGCCTGAAAATTGTGGTCACACCTGTGGTGGCCCTTGTCATCTTCGCGGCGCTGTGGATAGCGTTGTCCGCCGCCCGCGAAAACGTGCGTTTTGCGCGCGCGACCGATCAGGTCTTGACGGTTCTCGCGATCGCGCGCGAGGCGCCTGTCGATCCTTCCGTGGAGAGCGCGCGCGCGACAGGCGGCCTGTACGAAAGACTGTCGCGTCTTGACGCGATGCGGGTTATTCCGCCTGATCCGCCTTATGAGGCTTTCGCTGTCAATCCGTGGGGCGGGCGCGTGACGCTTGACCTGATGCCCGCGCAAAAACGCATAAGCCTTGCAACATGGGTATCGCCGTCGGCGTGCCGCCGCCATATCCGGTTCTTCGCCAAAGACGCCGCGATGCTGGGTTTGCAATTTATCGAGGTTTTTGAGGAGGATCTTCCCGGTCTTTCCGGAAGGACTCTCTACCCTCAAACCCGCGAGGGCAGAACGGCGGTTCTGGACGCTCGCGCCATCCGCGTTGCATGCGGGGCAGGGGAATGGGTTGTTTTAAAGTTAATTTTTGCTTTACGCTGAATTTAGCGACCCCTTTTTTGCGAAAAATTAGGGTCTGTTAAGAAATTTAGCCGTACAATTGTTAGGATGCGCCATAAAACGCGCGGCGCGCGAATGGGAACGCATCGAAGCGACATAGGCTTTGCGACATGTATCTTTTCGTTTTTATCTTTCTCTTGTTGTCGATATTGGGCCTGTACACCCAGATCTACACGCTTCAGGTCGCCAAAATGCTGGCGAAACAAACGGCCATCGCGCAAACGATGCTTAAATGGCATGGCGGCGCGGTAAAATTCGCGAAAGACATAAACGTCACCGTCTCGACTCAGGGCTGCATGCTGTCGTCCGGCGGACAGATCACGGGCATACCGGCATGCTCCCAAGGGCAACTCGCGGCGACCAATCACGACTATTTACACTCCGGCTATAGCGGGAGTTACGTCTGGAACTCGGTGGCCTATGTTCCGGCCGGAGCGGCGGGCCAACGCTATGTGCTGACGGTGGCCGTGCCTCCGTCGCAATCGGCCCTGACGGCGCAGATCGAAAAGCCCCCCATCGGCTATTCCGTGACGGAGATATGGCAGCAAATCAGAAACAACGGCAAAGCTAAAGAAAGCTATGGCATCGTGGAAAAAAACGGCGGCGTGATCAAGTTTGTCACGCCGGACGCCGCGCGTTCGCCCGGGTTTCCTGTTCCTTCATATGATTTGCCGGCCTGCGGCGCGAGCTGCATGCCCGTTGGTTCGGTCGGTTTTATTTCCCCCTTGTGAAACAGAGGGGCGTTGTTAAAGTCTTTTAGTCTTATCTTGTGGAGAATCACTATGGCTCTACGCTCCCTGTTCCGTCGCTCCCCTGATCGCCGTGGCTTCACGCTGGTTGAACTGGCCATCGTCTTGGCGGTGGCGTCGCTTTTGTTTGCGGGTTTGTGGCGTCTTATGGCTGGCGGCAGCACGCAAATGCGCGATCAGGCCGCGGCGGATCAGATGAAGCAGTTGCTAACCGCTGTTCAGCAGTATTTGGTGTCGTCGCAGGAAGGCCGGGATCTTCTCAAGGTTCTGCCGGGCGGGGGCCGCTTTCAATTGGATTTGAACGGTGGCGCTAGCAACCCCGATTTCCTCAATTACCGGCCTGCCGGTTTTACGGCTTCGACCACCAACTCTTATAACCAAAGCTATGCCGTTTTTGTGCGCAGGGATGACGGCGGAGCAGGGGGTACCGATGTGACAAGCTATTCGGTCATGATCCTAACGAGGAATGGCGAGGTGATTCCCGACGCTTCGGGCGCGCGCATATCGGCCCTTATCGGCAACGACGGCGGGTTTATTTACAGCACGGATGTCTGTAACGCGGCGGCGGGTGTGGGGGGCGCTACGCAGAACGCTGCTTGCGGTGCCTACGGCGCATGGGCGGCTTCGGTTCTCATCTATGCGCCAGCGGGAGGTTCCCTCGGACGACTGGCCGCGCGCGCGACAAACGTCGCCTCAACCGACGTGAGCATGTGGCTCGCACGGAAAAACTATCCGCCCGTCGAAGACTTTAACACGATGCAGACGAATATGTATTTTCCGACGATCGCCAATACTGTCTATCCAGGGGATGCTCCAAACGAGCACAACCTTTTCTTGGGGCGGAACACAATCTTCGGTGGACCTAATGCAGCTTCAAGAGGGGGGGCGATACGCAACATTGAGTATATAGAAATTCAAAGACCCGCTGCTGCTAACAATACTCCTGGACTTAGGGTGACTAGCCAAAGCGGGTGCAGCAAGAATAATCCGGGCGATGCCTGTCCGTATGTTGTTATCGTTTCTGGCGATCAATCGGTTAATGGGCTTTTGTACGCGAACAAGCTTTTTGCGGAATTTTTTATTTACAACCCAACATCCGATGCGCGCCTTAAGCACGACATCAGACCGCTTGAAAGCCCGCTCGACGATCTTTCTAAAATACGGGCTTTGTCGTTCCGCATGAACGATGGCAACGATAAAAAGCTCGGCGTGATAGCGCAGGAAGTCAAGGAGGTTTACCCTGAGCTCATTCAGGACTTGGGCCAAGGGTATGAAGGCGTTGACTATATGGGGCTGATAAGCCCGCTTATAGGAGCGGTTCAGCAACTGAAAGACCAAAACGAAGCTTTGAAGGCCGAGGTGAAAGAGCTTTCCGCTACGGTGAAAGGGCTTCAAAAAGCGAAGGCCAAGTAACGCGGGTGTTGCGATAGTTTGTTCTCTATCTGCAGGCTTAATTCTGCGGGTGATCGTTTGCCTTCTTGCAGTGAGAAGATGCTAGAAAGTTCCCATCTCTTCTTCAAGGAGAGAAGGTTTCTTTTTTTCCATGAAAGGCAACGCTTTTTTGATCTGGAGTACGTCCTTGTGAAAGCAGGAGGGCGTTCGCATCTCAACAAGCTCTTGCACTCAAACGATAAAAACTGGGGATTAGGGCAAAAACAGGCCTCCCGAAAAAACAGGGCTAAAAATTTGCTTTTATAAACAGGTGTCGCTGCGAAAGGCCGATGTCAACGATGGTTTACTTGACTGCGAGCAAATCACACTGAAGCTGGCATTCATCCTGTCCAAGTTGCACAAGACAACAATGCGGGGTCGGTGTCGCGCCTCTCTCGGCTTTGGGCAGAGGCTTGGTTTCAAGGCAAAGAGTGTGCCTCAAGCCAAGCTCGTCTCTGAAAACACTGCCTTCGTTTATAATGCCGAAATAATTCGCTACGCATGTGTTGGCCATAGATAGCAATTGAGTTATTTTCGGATCCGTGCGGTCAAGGCTTGTATAGGAAGAACATAGAACTTTGGGGCCGCACGTTGCTTTTCCGAAAGAATTTCGGGGTAAGGTGTCTTGACTCATCGCCGGAGTGACACAGGCTAACGATAAGAGCAGGGAAAAAAATAAACGGCGCATCAGGAGTCTCCGATTACTAAAGAGCGTAAGCGATGCTATGCCTAAAATGAGGCAAGGACAAGACGATGAATAAAAAAAATAAGGCAGGCATTCATAACATCGCCGTAACGATCGAAGCCGAAGGAGAAACAGCCGGACGGCTCGACAAGGCTTTGCTGATAAGCCTGGGAGAAGGATTTTCCCGCGCACGGATCCAGCAGCTTATCAAGCAGGGCATGGTGGCGCGCGAAGGCGGGCCCGTGCGCGATCCCAATCATAGGCCCAAGGCGGGGCAGAGCTATACACTCACGCTTCCGCCGCCCGAACCCGCAACGCCGGAGCCTCAGAAGCTGAAACTCGACATTGTGTATGAGGACAAAGACCTTCTGGTCGTCAACAAGCCCGCAGGCATGGTCGTTCATCCCGCTGCGGGCAATCGCGACAAAACGCTCGTCAATGCGCTTTTGGCACATTGCGGGGGAAGCCTGAGCGGGATAGGGGGCGTGGCGCGGCCCGGCATCGTTCACCGCCTCGACAAGGATACCAGCGGCCTTATGGTCGTCGCCAAAAACGATCAGGCGCATCGCTCGCTTACGCGGCAGTTCGCCGACCGCAGCCTCAGCCGCCTTTATCAGGCGCTTGTGTGGGGTTTGCCGAATCCGCTCGCTGGCGAGATCGAGGGGGCCATAGGCCGCCATCCGCGCGCGCGGCAGAAAATGGCCGTTGTCGGGCGCGGCGGCAAAGAGGCTCTGACGCGCTACAAAACGGTCAAAAGCTATGGCGGCCTTGCGAGCCTCGTGGAATGTTCCTTGGCCACGGGCCGCACGCACCAGATCCGCGTGCATATGGCCCATATCCGGCATCCCGTCGTCGGTGATCCCGTGTACGGAAGGACGCGGAAGGCTCTGGCGGAAAAAGGTCAAAAAGGCATCATCGCCCTTTTGGAGGGCATGAACCGCCAAGCCCTGCACGCGGGCAAGATCACATTTACGCACCCGCAAACAGGCAAAACCGTGTCATTTGCCGCTCCTTTGCCAAAGGATATGGCCGCGCTCTTGAAACGTCTGGAGAAAAAGCCCAGTTAATACCCTGACGTTGCGCTCCCTCCGGTACAAGGCCAAAACCGATGTCTACCAACCCATTGAGAAACAAAGAAAAAAACTGCCGTCTTCTGCCACATTCTTGCCGTTTGGCTTCCCGGGCCAATGCTGGTACTTTTAACCTGTGAATGCTCCCCTGACCAATCTTCCGGCCCTTAGGGGCGATGGCAATCTCGCTCTTTATCTGGGCGAGATCCGCAAATTCCCTCTCTTGGATGCCGGCGAGGAATACATGCTCGCCAAGGCGTGGCGCGACTATGGCGACGTTGACGCGGCGCACAAGCTTGTGACCAGTCACCTGCGGCTCGTGGCCAAGATCGCGATGGGTTATCGGGGGTATGGGCTTCCGTTGTCCGATCTTGTCGCGGAAGGCAACGTAGGCATGATGCAAGCGGTCAAGCGCTTCGACCCAGAAAAAGGTTTTCGCTTGTCCACCTACGCCATGTGGTGGATCAAGGCCGCGATACAGGAATACATTCTTCATTCGTGGTCGCTCGTGAAGATCGGGACGACGGCGGCGCAGAAGAAGCTTTTTTTCAACTTGCGGCGGATGAAACGCGACCTGAAAATGATCGAGGAAGGCGACCTGCCGCCTGACAAGGTCAAGCTGATCGCCCGCCGTTTGTCGGTTTCGGAGGACGAAGTCGTTTCGATGAACCGACGGCTTGCGGGCGGCGACCAATCGCTTAACGCGCCAGTGCGGATGGACGGCGACGGCGAATGGCAGGATTGGCTGGCCGACGAAACGGAAAGCCAGGAAAGCCGCCTTGGCGACCTCGAGGAAAACCACATCCGGCGGCAGCTCTTGAACAAGGCGATGCTGGGCCTTAAGGCCCGCGAGCGCGAAATCATCATTGCCCGCCGTTTGATGGATCCGCCCGCGACGCTTGAGGACTTATCGAAAAAGCACAACGTGAGCCGCGAACGCGTGCGCCAGATCGAGGTGCGCGCCTTTGAGAAGCTTCAAGAGAATATCAAAATCGCGGCGGCCAAACATGGCCTTTTGCCGCCGCCCTAACGCGCCTACCGGCTTTTGCCGTCTTCAAAGTTCAGGGTGTAGTCACGCTGGTTCGGGCCGATGTCGATTTCCTGAAAACCTCTTTCCTGATAGCCGCGCGCCTCGCATTGGCCGTCGCCTTCGATTTTAAAGGCCTTGTTGTCCACGCAAAAGCTGAACTTGCCGCCCCAAGTCATGGGCGGCGCGCCGCTCGCCGACGGCGGCGACAGAACGCGCGCGAAATAGAAATAAAATCTTTGAGTCAAGGGGCGGTTGAACACGCGCGCGCATTGGCCGGGTTGAATTTGCCACCAGCCTTCGGAAATCCAAGCCACCTGCTCGCGATAGCCGAAGGCGGCCTCAATGGGATGTTGGGTGCGGTTGCAATAAAGGAAAGCCGCTTGCGCGGGCGCAGTGAAAAACGGGGCAAAAACGATCAAAGCGATAAACAAGAGCGAACGGAACGGCATCGTGGGCCCGGATACAGGTATTTTGTGGAAAAGAATCGTCATAACAGTCTATCCTACACTTGCCAAAAGAAACAAACCGTTATTCATTTGTCCATCGCTTTTTATCCTTCGCGCAGGCTCCCATGACCCATAACGCATCATCCTTTATCATCAGCGACGACGAGCTCGAGCCCTTGCTTCGCCGTTACACCAACGATTTTACGGCTCAGGAGCGCGAAGGCCGGTTCGATCCCATCGGGGGACGCGAAAAGGAGCTTGATGCGATAACGCTTATTCTGCTGCAACGGCTTCGCAAAAATGCGCTGTTGCTCGGAGCGGCCGGCGTGGGCAAAACGGCCCTTTTTATAGGCATGGCCCAAAGGATCAACCAGAACCGCGTGCCCAAGATGCTGGAGGGCGCGCGCCTGATCGAACTCAACATGTCGATGATGGGCGCGGGCTCTTCGTCGCGCGCCGATCTTGAGGGGCGCTTGATCCCCATCGTCAAGGGCGTGGCCGAACGTAACGCGCGGCGCGACAGGCCGCTTATCATCTTTTGCATCGACGAGATCCACCAGCTCATGATTTCCTTCAAGGCATCGAGCTACAGCGGCATCGCCGACTTGCTGAAACCCTATCTCACGATGGGCGATCTGTACGTGATCGGCGCGACGACGCGCGAGGAGTACAACGACTATGTGCGGGAGGAAGAGGCTATAGACCGTCGTTTCCAGAAAATCGTCCTCGAAACGCCCGATCTGGGCATGACCTACCAAATTCTCAAAAATCTGAAGGGCGGGTTTGAAAAGCACTATGGGCTTTCCATTCCTGATGCCGCGTGCGAGCGAGTTGTGCGCTTGACCGACCGCTTTATCCGCAATCGCAACAACCCCGACAAATCGATTCTTGCGCTTGATCTGGCCTGCGCACACGCGGTGACGAACGGCGTCACCGATGTTCTCGACGACAATTCGCTGACGGTCGCCGTCGCTTCGGAGGCGAACATCCACCCCAAGGCCGTGACGTGACCACGATGGCACCCATTCGGGTCGCGGCGGTCGGGCTGGGCTGGGTGACGTTGCAGCGTCATATTCCGGCGATTCTAAAAGAGCCTGCGTTTCGTCTTGCGGGCGTAGTCAGTCGGCGTCCGTCCATAGCTTCCGAAACGGCGCGCCGTTTGGGGATAGAGAGCGGCGCCGAAACCTATGATCTCGACCGTATCGCGTGGATGGAAGGCGTCGACGCGATCGCCGTCGGCGCAACGCCCGATAAGCACGCGGCGCTGGCGGAAAAGGCGTTGGCGATGGGAAAGCATGTTCTGGTGGAAAAACCGTTCGCCATGAGCGTCGCCGAAGGCGAAAGGATGGCCGCCGCCGCGCGCGCGAACGGGCGCGTTCTGGCGGTTGTCCATAATTTCCTTTTTTGCCGCTCGATCCAGAAGCTGGCGCGCGATCTTTCTTTGGGCAGGCTCGGAACGCTCAACCGCGTGGCCGTCTTTCACGGGCGCAGTCCGCGCCGCCGCGCGAAGGCGTGGACCGGACGCATGCCTTTGGGGGTTTTTTACGACGAAAGCCCCCACTTTTTTTATCTTTTACGTGCGTTGGCGGGCGGCAAGCTCTTCATGCAGCATGCGTACGGCGTGGCCTCGCCGGATCGCGATGATCCCACGCCGAGGCTCGTGGGAGCCCTTTACCGCAACGGCGATGGCGTTCCTTTCACCTTTGAAAGCCAGTATGACAGCGCGCTCAGCGAATGGCATGTCGCGGCGGCGGGTGAGGACGGCGTGGCTTTCGCCGATCTCTACAGGGACTTTTATGTGCGCTTGCCGCACGATGGAGCGCATGACGCCGCGCGGGTTTTAAGGACGAGCGTTTATGCGTTTACTCAGCACATTTTCCAATATATATCCAATGGAGCAGCTCGCCTGCGCGGCCACATGGATTACGGCAACGGTGAGGTGTTCCGGCGTTTCGCTCGCGGGATTCGCGGCGACGATCAGGCGCTGGTCGGCATGAGCGGGGATGACGCTCTGGCCATTTTGAAAATGCAACACGAAGCCGTGGAATCTGTGCGGAGCCATTGGTACGCGTAATGACAACAAAAAAGCCTTATCCGTCCGGAAGCCGTCAGATTCTGGTCGTTACCCATTATTACGCTGCGCATGGCGGCGGCATCGAGCGCGTGGCCGCGCGCTTGATCGAAGAACTGGCATATGGCGATTCATTACGGTTCGTGTGGGCGGCCAGTGCGACGGACCCGTTGCCGGAAAGGCCGGCATTCCAGCCTTTGCCGATGAGCACATTCAACGCGCTCGAAAGGCTCACGGGTCTGCCGTGGCCCGTGTGGGGCCCCCGCAGCCTTGAACGCCTTCGGCGTGCTGTTCAGGTTTCCGATATCGTCTGGCTGCATGACACGCTGTATTTGGGGAATATGCTGGCTTACCGATGGGCCAAAAAGATGGGCAAGCCCGTCGTCATAACCCAGCACATTGCGCCAATCCCCTACAAAAACCCCGTTTTACGCTGGGTGATGGAGAAGGCCGACAAGTTATTTACGCGCCCCATGCTGAAGGGCGCGGGACAGGCGCTGTTCATCAGCGATCGCGTCGCGGAGGAATATTACCGCAACGTGCGTTTCGTGCGTGCCGTCAAAATCATCCCCAACGGCGTGGAGGGGCGCGTTTTTCACATGCCGCTGGTGGAGAAACGCCGCTATCTGCGTCAGCAATTTGCGCTCAAGGAAGACCAGCCTGTTTTGCTGTTTGTGGGCCGCTTCGTGGAAAAGAAGGGGATGGAGGTCATTCGCTGCCTTGCGAAGCTGTTGCCGGGCTGGCGTTTTTGGCTGGCGGGGCGCGGGCCCGTTGATCCCGCCAAATGGCTTTTGCCGAACGTACACGTGTTCGCCGACCGTTCCGGCGAAACGCTGGCCGAGCTTTATCACGCGGCCGACATCCTGATTTTGCCGAGCTATGGCGAGGGTTTTCCGCTCGTTATCCAGGAGGCCATGTCTTGCGGGCTTCCCGTCATGTGCAGCCCGAAAACGGCGGCGGGAAGCTTTTTGGCCAGACCGCTGCTCTGTCTTGCCGAAGTTTGGCCGAAGGATCCGCAGTTGACGGCCAACGTCTGGGCGCAAAAACTCAAAAGTCTCGCGCTTCCCTTGAACCACCCGCACCATGAGTTGACGAACTTCGCGCAAACGCATTGGGACTGGAAGCTTATCGGCGACGCGTACATCGAGGTTTTTCGTTCGCTGTTGTCAACCGTGCAAAAGGGCGCGGCGCGCGGCGCATAGCCGGCGCGGAAAGAGGCAGGCTTTACGGCGTGCGTTTTATGAACTATCCCAGAAGCACCGGAAACGAATTCGAAACGCGCGCCGCATGAGCCGAGTCGCCCTCATTAACCCGCCTTATCTGGAAGACTACACGCGCAATTCGCGCTGCGATCTGGTTTCGCCGTCGTCGGCCGCGTGGTATCCGCTTTGGCTTGGGCAGGCCGGATGCTGGCTGGAAGGCAAGGGCCACAAAACTGTTTTAATCGACGCGCAGACAAACGGCCTCTCGAAACAGGCCGTCATGGACAAGGTGAAAGAGTTCAACGCCGATGTCGTGGCCGTCTATACGGGGCGCCTCAGCGAGGACAGCGACATAGCTTTTGGGGACGCCATCGCCGAAACGGGGCGCATGGTTGTTTTCGTCGGGCCGTACGCGTCGGCGGACTGCGGCGCGGTGCTTCGGAAAGCCAAAAGGGCGCGTCTGGCCATCCAGAAAGAGTTCGATCTGCCGCTTGAGGAGCTGGCGTCGGGCGCCGATCCCGCAACGACACCCAACGTATGGGCGAAAGACAACGCGACGGGGGCCGTCGCGCATACGCCGCCACGTCCCTTTTACAAGACCGAAACGCTCGACCAATTCCCGATCACGAGCCGCTACTTCCACGAACACCTGAACGTTCGCGATTACCGGATTCCTTCCGAACGCTATCCCTACATCGACGTGATGTCGGGGCGTGGCTGTTCATGGGGGCGGTGCGCGTTTTGCCTTTGGACGCACACCTTCATAACGGGAAGCGTCTACAACACGCGTTCCATCGATCATTTCATGCAGGAGTTCGACTATATCCGCGACAACCTGCCGTTCCTGAAAAGCGTCATGGTTCAGGACGACATGATCACGAACAAGCGCGCCGCAGAGATATCCGAAGCCCTTTTACGCGGCGGTCACAAAATCCGCTGGTCGTGCTACGCCAAGCCGAATTCGAAACTCACCGATGAAACGCTCGCGCTCATGAAGCGGTCGGGTTGCCTCAACCTGCACGTCGGGTTCGAATCCGGTGACGATGCTGTGCTGAAGAAAATCGACAAAGGTACGACGGTCGAGCAGGCCAAAGCTTTCGGCAAGCAAGCGCGCAAGGCGGGCCTAAGAATATGCGGCGAGTTTACGTTCGGGCATTTTGGCGAATCCCATGAATCGATGAAGCACACGCTTGAACTGGCCAAAGCCGTCAATCCGCATCTCGCGCATTTTCTGGTGATGATCCCGCTGCGCGGCACGCCGTTTTGGGAT
>CAZYPX010000025.1:0-19525 GCA_964649675.1 uncultured Rhodospirillaceae bacterium
CCCACGCTCCCCGTCGCCGTCACGTGCAGGCGACGAACGCCCGCCGTCGCCACGCTCACCGTGCTCGCCGTGTCCGAGAACAGGCCGGTGGTAACATCGTCGGAGCGGCTCGGGCTCGTGTTCGTCGCGTTCGCCCCAAGGAACATCGTGCTGCCCGCCGTGGCCGAACTGGCCGTCAGCGACACCCATGCGCTGCCCACGTACGCCTCGACCGTCGGCGTCGTGCTGTTGTAGCGGATCATGCCTGCGACTGGCGTACCTGGCCTCTGCCCCGTCGTGCCCGTGGGCAGGAGAATGCTGGTCGACGCCCCGCTGGCATCAATTACCGCGCCGACGTTTGGCGTCGTCGTCCCCACGCCCACGTTGCCCGCCGCGACGATCAGGCCATAGTTGTTTGTCGCGCCTGTGGCCGAGAAGTACCCGCCAACGTTCGTCGTCGATGCTCCCGTCTTCGTCGCATACACGCCGTAGCCCGCGCCCGCAATCGCTCCGGACTGCGCCACGTACACGCCCGCGCGGCTCGCCGTCGTATCGGTATCGTACACCGACACCTTGTGGCCGATCGTCGTCGTGCCCACGCCAACAGCTCCCGCGCTGCTCACGTTCAGGTTGTTCGCGCTGATCCCCGAGGTCTGGCCCATAAAAGTCGTCGTGCCCTGATTGCCGAAGTACGACGTCGCCGTGTTGTCCTTCGTCAATATCTGCGCCAGCGCATCTCCGGACTCAAACTGTGCAACGCTGTCGTTCGTCGCGTGATAGGCGTGAAGCGCCTGGGCAACACTGCTCGTCCCGATGCCCACGTTGCCCGCCAAATTAGTTATGGCTGAGCCAAGACCAAAGAACGTGGAGCCCGTTTTTGTTGTGTTCCCAGTATAATAACCTTCGACGAAAGTGTTGATCGCATAGGTCGAGGCGTGATTGTGATAAACCTGCACTGTTGTGCCGGAAAGCGACAACAAGGGATGATTGCTTGTCGTGCCGTTGGCCGATACAAGCTTTGAAACCCATGTTCCAACGTCTGTTTGATAAACAATATATTCGGCCCCGCTGTGTGTCGATGTGCCGGTGGTGACAAGCCTAATCCTGTAATTCCATCCGGCAACTAGGCCCGATACGCCGTCAAGAAGGCTAATCGGAACATTCGTGGCTGTAGCTACCGAATAGGAAGCTGAATAGAAGGTTTGGCGGCCCGTTGAGGCACCCAGAGCCGCGCCGCCATAGACATCGAGTTTTGTGCCCGGTGATGTAGTCCCGATGCCGACGTTGCCTGTAGCCGACAGATAAAGTTGTGAGGGAATCGCAGAACCATATGCTCCGGCGCCAAGGGCGATCGGAAAGTCTGTGTTATTCATATTCCGACCTCGGATTATAAAGGCCGAATTACTGCTTTCAATTATGCCGTTTGTAAGTTGAAGATATGAGGCCATACCAGTGGTTCCTAGTATCACCCTTTCGTTTGATGCTAGGGGTATGTCGAGCTTTGCGCTTGGGCTTGTCGTCCCTATCCCCACGCTCCCCGTCGCGGTGACGCGCATGGCTTCGACGCCCGCCGAGACGATGCCGACGACGCCCGTCGCCGTGCTGAACAGGCCCGTGAGCGGATCGTATTGCGAGGCGGGGTTGGGCGAACCTGTCGCCGTGCCGAGGAAAAGCGAAGCCGCCGAGCCCAATGCTTGCCAGCTGGAGCCTTGATAGACCTCGACCGTGCCAAGCGTGTTGTTGTAACGGATCATGCCGGGAACAGGCGATGCGGGACGGTCCGTGGACGAGCCTGTCGGCAGCAGCAAGCTGTCGGTACGAATGCCCATGTCGAGCGAAGCGCCCGCCGTCACCGTAGGCCGCCCGATGGCGAGCGAGCCGCTCACTAAATCCCCGTACAGCGCGTTCCCGATGTTGAGGTGGTTGCTCGTCCCCGCCGCAGGCGTATCCACTGCGCTTGACGTGCCGATCAGGATGTTGGAGGAACCGATGGTAAGGGTTGCCGCTCCTACGGCAGGCCCAATTATCACGTTGCTTGCGCCGGATGTGACAGAAGCTCCTGCAGACGCTCCCAAGGCAATGTTATTCCCACCATTTTGTGCGTTATAAAGCGAATTATATCCTATTGCAGTGTTATAGTTGCCTGTACTCGTCTGCAATGCCGCGTATCCAAGCGTCGTATTACCCTGGCCGCCGCCGCGACCTGCGCTATAACCGATGCCCGTATTGAAGCTCCCTCCGCCACTAACTGCTTGTTGGCCAACAGCAACGTTGTCATTTCCGGAAATGTTATACAAAAGGGCTAAATGGCCAATTGCAATGTTGGTTGATCCTCCGGCATTGTCTCTTAACGCGCTTGATCCGATGGCTATATTGCCTCCACCAGTGGATGTCGCATTAAGAGCTTGCGGGCCAATAGCTATGTTGTAGCGATTAGTAGCTGTCTGTGCCGCAAGGGTGCCGTCGCCTATACCAACCGATGTCGTATCGCTGGACGGTAGATGGAGGATTTTGTTGCCGGCGATGTAGAGTGCGTTTGTGATTGCATTCAGGTTCAGGTTGCCGAAGATCGTCGTTTCCGTGTTCGTCACGCGGTGACGCTCTGTTCCCGCAATCGATACGCTCACGTTCGTCGCCGTTTCGCTGTAGAGGCCCGTCGTCGCATCATCTGGCCGCGAGGGGCTGGTCGTCGTCGCCGACGAGCCAAGATACATCGTGCTCCCCGCCGTGGCCGTGGCGTTGAGCGTTTGCCACGCGGGAACTGCGCCTTGATAGGCCTCAAGCGCGTGCGTCGTCGTGTTGTACCGAATCATGCCCTCGACGCCTGCAGGGCGATTCCCCGTCGTATCGCGCGGCACGATAATGCTGCTGAAGGCTGAGCCTGACCCAGCGATATCGAGTTTTGTTCCTACCGTTGGGGTAGCGCTTCCGATGCCAACACGCCCATTGCCTTGAATCACGAACACATCGCCGGCCGTTCCGCCGTTGCTCGTAACCTGCACATAATTTCCGGTCTGACCCGCTATACCGCTTATCGCCAAGCCAATATCGGTGACAGCCCCTGCCCCACCATTGAAATCGATGCTGGCTAAAGCGTTGGTCGTTCCATAATCCTGGAATGAAAGGCCAGCCTTCACAAACACGAACTTGCCATTGACGATTTGAGCCACCGTGTTGTTGTTCTGGCGAAAGAACACTTGGCCTGTCGCCCCTGGCGCATTGAAGAATATGTCGGCCGCTCCGCCAAGAGAGGGATCGGCTCCCGAAGCAAGAAATACGTAATTGTTGTAATCGGGACTGGCTTGTCCCACCCACATACCGCCGTAATTGGCGTCGGCTAAACCGGCTCCTCCTAAAAGAATATCGCCGTTTGTAGATGAAGGAGAGCCATAGATGATAATGTCGCCGCTTCCCGTAAAAGCCGCGGAATATTGGCCTGATGTATTGTCATAAAAAGCCAGCTTGGTTCCACCGGCCCCGGCTGACGTACCAGTAGAAATGATGGAGTATGTGTGACCACCTACGTCGGTTGCATTGAGCGTAAGGCTGGCTCCGGGGCCAGCTAACCCTTGTATGCGGACATTGCCGCCCGCCGCATCATCCCAATCGGATGCCAATATATGCAATTTGCTGGACGGCGCGTTTGTTCCGATTCCCACGCTGCCCGTTGCCGTAATGCGCATCCGTTCGTTTTCTACATTTATGCCGCCGGTGTAAAAGCGCATATCGCCAGCCGCCGCGTTCGACATAAGATCAAGTCCGCTGGCATCCGATTGGGCCGAAACGGACATGCGGTCGCCATAGTGCAGGGGCAAATAGCTGGTCGGTTGAACCCCTATGTAGCCGGACACCCCCGTGCTATAAAATCTGACCGAGGCTGTGGCCGTAGTGCCGTTCGTGTTGTTACGAATATCCAATGACGTAAAAGCGTTTTGGTCCTTACGAATTGTCAGCATGTTAGTGGGATCGGATGTCCCGATTCCGACGCTGCCCGTCGCGGTGACGCGAAGGCGTTCAGTGCCTGCCGTTGTGATAGAAACCGTCGATGCCGTGTCGCTGAACAAGCCCGTCGTCGGGTCATCTTGCCGTTGCGGGTTCGCCTGAGCCGCCGAAGGGCCAAGAATGATGCCCGAGGTAATCGTCGCCGTGCTACCGGCTAGTGAATCCCACTTTGGCGTCGAGCCCGAGTAGCCTTCAAAAGCATGGGTTTCCGTGTTGTAACGGATCATGCCCACCACAGGAGCCGTTGGGCGGTTTCCGGTGCTGTCTTTCGGAAGCAACACGCTGCTGTGTCCCGCGCCTGTGGCAAGCGACATATCAAGCACCGTACCGGCCGTCGCGATTGTGCCAACCGTCGGCGTTGCGCCCGTCAAGATCACGCGGCGATTGGCCAGGTCTCCATAAATCGTGTTGCCGATGTTGAGGAAATTGCTTGTTCCCGCGGCAGGCGTGTCGACCAGACTTGACGTGCCGATGAGGATGTTATTAACACCCGTCGCAAGCGTCGTCTTGCCGACATCCGAGCCCAGAAACAGGTTGTTCGCGCCGCTCGTCAACGCATAACCTGCATTGGCCCCCAAAGCCGTGTTGTTCCAGCCTGTTGTGTTTTGGAGCGCGCTTACGCCCAAGGCCGAATTGCTGTTGTCCACGCTGCTGTAGAGAGCCATCTGCCCGACGGCCGTGTTCCAGCCGCCCGTTACGTTCGTGTAGAGCGCATAATTGCCCATCGCCGTGTTGGCATTTCCGGTCGTAAGCCTGTTCAAGGACTGGTAACCGACCGCCGTGTTTTCCAGATTCGTGGCCGTTTGCGCGGCAAGGGATCCAGCGCCTACCGCGATACTTAGCGTGTCGCTCGCGGGCTGATGCAATATCTTGTTGTTCGCGAGATAAAAGGCATCTGTAATTGCACTAAGATTAAGGTTACCAAAAATGGTTGTTGCGTTCGGGGTCACGCGGTGATGTTCGACTCCGCCTATCGCAACGCTTATGCTCGTCGCCGTGTCGCTGTAGAGGCCCGTGGTAACGTCGCCCTCACGTTGAGGGTTCGTTTGCGTCGCGGACGTGCCCAGCAATACGCCGCTGACCAGCGTCGCCGAACTGCCGAGCACCTCCCATTTTGCCGGATTTCCCTGATAAACCTCGATAGTGTGCGCATCCGTGTTATAGCGTAACATACCGACCGCTGGCGATCCGGGACGTTGCGCAGCGGAGCCCAAAGGAAGCAATACGCTGTCCGTGCGGATGCCAATGTCTAGCGACGCGCCGGGTTGTATTGACGCGCGCCCGATGGCGATCGAGCCGGAGGATAAATCGCCGAAAATCGTGTTGCCGATATTCAGGCGGTCGTTATCGCCGCTTCCCGTCGTATCGACCAAAGACGATGTGCCGATCAGGATATTGTTGGATCCGGTAGATAATGTTGTTGTCGCGACTCTAGGCCCAATGATAACGTTACTGTTTCCTGTTGTAATGCCCTTGAGGGTGGCCCCGGACCCTCCTGCTGCAATGCCTATAGCGGTATTATAATTACCAACCGTGTGCAGCAACGCTTCTGTGCCAACTGCCGTATTGCCAATGCCAGTTTGGTTGGTTCCCAAGGCTCCATCTCCAACCCCCGTATTATAGCTCCCGCTTATATTAGAATCTAAAGCCATATGGCCGAGGGCTGTGTTTCTAAACCCGGTATTGTTCGTTGTTAAAGCGCTATAACCCACCGCAGTGTTCCGAGAGGCCGTATTATTAGCTAAGGCGCTTGCGCCAACGGCTGTGTTTTGCAGATTCGCTGCCCCTTGCGCAGCCAGCGCACCAGAGCCAACTGCAATCGATGTAGTATCGCTCGCCGGTTGGTGCAGGATTTTCGTGTTTGCGATGTAATAGCCGTTCGTGATCGCGCTAACGTTTATGTTGCCGCCAACATCCAATGCTTGGGCGGGAACTGTCGTTCCCCCTATCCCTACGCTTTGCGTCGCCGTGATGCGGATGGCCTCCACGCCGCCCGTCACGAGTCCCATTTGGTCATCGCCGGGACGATATATGCCCACGTTTGTATCGTTCGTAAAATATAGTCCTGGCGCAGAAACGCTTCCATCCAACAAAGATATTGTGCCCGAGATGTTCCCGGTGACGTCACCGATAAGGCTCCCATAAAAGTTCGCTGCGGTCACATTGGAGCCAAAGAATGCATTACCTGTGGCACGCGAAATAATAAGGGGTGACCCAATAAGATCACCGGCATCATTGTAGCTGTTTATCGAAAAGTTTGAGCCGCCGTTGCCGCCGCCTTCGGTCGAACCATCCACCGTGATCGTCCAGCGCTTGTCCGTTTCGTCTGTGGTAAATTGGATCTGGCGGTTCGAGCCTTCAGGACCCGATATCCGGATGTTTCCGTTATTGACATGAAGACGCTCTTGAGGCGTCGCCGTGCCCAGACCAAGGCGTCCGCTTGGGTCAATCACCATATTGACGCTGCTGCTGGTCATAAAATAAAGCCAGCCTTCGCCGGGCGTCCCCGTTGCCCAAATGGCGTCGCCGACGCCATCGGTGATGCCGTTGGGCGTTAGAACGTCTTGCGCCACCAAGACTCGGCCCTTTTCATCGACCGTGCCCCAGTTGTAAGTTCCGGCGACTACGCCTGAATTCGCAAGGCGGGCGACAGCGAGCGTGCCTTTGGTAAGGTTGGAGGCATCATCAGCCCCCAGATTTACGCGAGCGTCCAGAGCGTTCGAGGCCCCCGTTCCGCCTTGCGTAACTTGAACGATCCCTATAATGCCAGTCGCGTTAACCGATCCGGCCTGTCCTGTGATGTTGGCATCAAGCGTTGGGATCAACGTTCCGGTAAGGCCCAGTATAGCCCAAGCGTGCGCCTGACTTGTGGCGGTAAAGAGAAGGCTTCCCTCCGCTCCTGCGCCAAGACTAGCGCGAGCCAAGGGTTCGGTTTCGGCCGTAAACAATGCATGGCCTATAATAGTCGCCCCCAAAACACTGCGCGCGCCTGTGGCCGTGCCCTCAACAAAAAGGGCGTCGCCAACAGCCCCAGATCCCAATGTCGCGCGTGCGCCTGGGGTCGTCGTCGCCTGAAACAAAACATCGCCCACAGCGCCGGAGCCTAATGCCGCACGACCCGTAGGAGCATCGGAAGTAAAAAGAATGTCACCGACGGTGCTGGCTTCCAGTGTCGCGCGAGCCGCGCCAGCGCTGGCTGTAATAAAAAGAGCGTCGCCAACCAAAGTGGAGCCAAGAAGTCCTCGCGCCCCTGAAGCCGTGTTGGATTGGAACAGCGAGTCTCCTATAATTCCTGACCCAAGGTTTACCCGCGCCGCCCCCGCTGTGCTTGCGCCAGTTCCGCCGCTTGAAATTGGCAAAGGCGTCGACAAGACAAGCGAATTCAAAAAAGCCGCGCTAGCGGTCACGCTCAACGCGTCAATGCCGCCTGTCGCCGTAACCAAAACCTGGGAACCTGTCTGGCCATAGCGCACGTCGGCATCTCCCGTCGCTGACCACAACGCCGAGCGTTGAATGGCCGCACCAACGGAAAGTAAAACCATTTGGTCGTCGCCCTTGGGCGTCGCGTCTCCGCATTGTGTGCTTAGCGTTCCGTCTTGGCCTGCCGTTATTAAAAGGATCGCCGGTTTATCGGCATCGGCTGGCGCGCGCGGATTTTCCCAACGGCAATATACGTAGAACCGGCCCCATGGATCTAACTGCTTAACCCCGGCACCAGCGGCAAAAACGCCAACCTCAACCGGACTCCCTGTGCTTTCAGCGTTCGCGTAACCTGATGGAAGTTTAGAGGCATCGGCCATCGGAACGTCAGCAAAGCGAACAAGCTTCACAGGCGCATTAGTACACGGGGCTCCCACCGATTCGTGCTCGCTTCGGGGGGGGCATAATAAAGTCGCATCAACGCTCAGTTCGGCGGTCGCCGAAAGCGTTTGGGACGAAGAGCTAAGCTCGTTTTTCGCGGCAACGTTGTTCGTGACTTGAACATTGCTGCGCAATATCTGGCCATAGCCGCTGAAAAGCACGGCAGAGCCAACGCCCACCAAGGCCAAAACATAAAGGATGGGGCCAACAGCAAAACCTGAACATCGCCTTTTCTTGGTTATCGAAACGGCACATGCGGAATTTCCGCGCCGATTCACCGCCTTCGGCAACGCACACCCATACGACGATAGTTGGCGCAGAGCCATTGGCCCTGTTCCATTCTCCTCGCTCATCCAAACCTCACGTGCCGAATTTCACTTCGGCATACACACACAGCGTGGCGCAGCTCCCCGCCCCGTTCACACACACACGGGGCACGAAATCGCTGAAGCCACCGTTTGAATGTGGCGGCGAATCGTTAAGAATTCGTTCATGCTGATTAAATAATGCGTAACGGCTCGGGCCTACGCTTGCGCGTTTCGCTTTACAAGAGCCTCACGCGATATGCACGGTGGGCGCGACCATGATGTCGCCAAGTTTTGCAAGAAGATAGTCGACATCTTCGGAGTCGATGTCTTCAAACTGCGTCACAACGCGCTCGATAACGCGCGCTCGATAACGCGTAACGTCCCCATCGGACCCGTCCAGCTCCGTCTCATGAACAACGTCCAACGCCGCGCGAACGATATTGAACAGGCCCGAGGGCATCCCCGCTTTTTCGTACAACGTCTTTAAGCCAAGTTGGCCAGCATCATGAATCAAGATGCGCGCGTTCAAAAGCGGAACGTTGGCCATGATGGCCAGCGCCGATTCAAAAAAGGCTACCTCTCCCATACATAACGCCCGCAAAACGATCGAGGGCGTAAGCCTTTTGTTGTGATACATCTGGGCGACAAGCTTTTCTATATCGTTTCCACTGCGGCCTGCGGTCATACCGACAACGCTTTTTTCCCGGCTTTGCATAACCAAATCGGCCGCCACAGTCGGCGAGAGATCGTGGTGAGCCACAAGATAATCCCGAAGCCTGTCGGAAACTGCGGCGGCCAATCGCTCCGCCATGGTGACAGACAGGATCGGCCGTTTGACGATGGCCTCCTTTACCCGCTCGCTTTCGTGAAAGCGGTCGATGGCCTTGTCCATGCTCTGTTCAGATATTTGGGCCGTTATGTTGCCCATTAACAACTCCACGGCTTTTTCGCTCGCCAACGAAACAATGGCTTCAGAAACTTGCGTCGAAACGTTGGGACGGCCAGCTATGGCCTCTTGTTTGGACGGCGATCCTTCGTTGACGATTTCAATTAGATCGCTGTCCGTTAAAACCGAAGAATTTTCAAGTATCGGCAACGCGACCTGTTCAACGTCTTTGGCAAGCTTTAGCGCGACATCGTGAGGAAGCCTGACCGCGTGGCGCAAGCTTTGGGCAAGAGCCTGCCGAACGATGACTTCGACATCCTTGGCCATAAGCCGGATAATTTCTTGAGCAAGCTGGTGTTCGTTTTCGGTAAGGCGCGGGCTGTCAATCTCCTGAGCCAGCTTGCCGGCAACCTCGGCGCGAACATGTGGGGACGGTTCTTCTAATAGTCTAACAACGTCGTCATTTGACAAATGCGTTGCCATTGTCCGCTCCCCGTTCTCAAAACCTTTAAGGTTGTTTTTTGTTTGTGCGCTTCAGACTTTCCTGTTTTTACCATAATCCAAGTTATTTTATCGGCAAGCCCTCTTTTTGGAAGCCCTAAGACTTTAGTCTTGCTTTTTTCCGCCCAGCAGCAAAACTGTCTTGCGGTCAACCTTTTTTGTTAACGGAATCCTCTTATGGAAAAAATAAACCTGAAAAGCCATATACGCAACGTACCGAATTTCCCAAAACCGGGCATACTTTTTTATGATATCGGCACGCTTTTGGCCCACGGGCCGGCCTGGCAAGAAACAATTTCGCAAATGACCGACATGGTGCGGGCCGACAAACCCGATGTTTTGCTTGGCATTGAATCGCGAGGGTTTTTGGTGGCCGCTCCCCTCGCCGCCGCTTTAGGGCTCGGCGTCGTAATGGTGCGTAAAAAAGGAAAGCTGCCCGGCGAAACCGTGGCGCACAGCTATGATCTTGAGTACGGAAACGATACGATCGAAATCCAGCAAGGCATGCTAAAGCCGGAACAACGATGCGTGATCGTCGACGACCTGCTGGCCACAGGCGGAACGGCAAAAGCGGCCGTAACGCTGGCGCGCAAGATGCAGGCCGATGTCGTCCGCGCCGCTTTCGTTATAGAGCTGTCATTCCTTAAAGGGCGGGAAAAACTTGATGTTCCCGTAACCAGCCTTATCGCCTATGATACTTAAAGACGATTAATAGACGTCTCCGGCCTCCGCCGCGACAACAAAGCACCCTTGTCCTTTTTTGACCAAAAAGGCGCAAACCGAGCGTGCCGTGGCCAGCTCCATGCCCACAAAACGGGCGCGGTACACGTCGTCCCCGCTATCAGAACGCGTTTTTTGCACAACCGCTTCCGTCCTGCTTAATAGCGTATGCATCTCCCGCGACATGGCGCGCAAGGCTTGCTGCCCCGACTCCGCGTCACTAAAGGCTCCGACCTGAATTCCCCATCCGCCCGCGCCGGATGCGACACTAGCGTGCTGCACCGAAGCCTTAAGGTGTTCCTGTTTTTGAAGTTCCTGCGCAGGGGGACCAAATATGGCGGCAACCTTGGAAGGAAGGGCGACGTAAAGGTTTTCGGCAGCATCGGAGCTGTCGCCCTGCGCTTCCTGACCCAAGGCCGGATTTTGCGCAAAACCATGGTCCGCTTTCATTTCCGCAAAACTTCGGTCCAGAAGCTGGGCCACTTGATTGTCTCGCGCGATTCTGGACTTGCCCCCAAAAACCACCGCGATGAGTCGCGTATCGCCCCGAACGGCCGATGCCGCCAGATTAAAGCCAGAGGCGCGCACATATCCGGTTTTAATGCCGTCCATGCCTTCGTAGCGCTTCATCAAGTGGTTATGGTTATTCATGACCCGCCCCGCGTACGCAAACGTTTCGCTTGAAAACATGTCGTAATACTGAGGGTAATGATAAATCAGTGCATGACTAAGCATCGCCATGTCGCGTGCTGTCGAAACCTGATCGGGGTTCGGCAGTCCCGAAGCGTTTTTGAACACGGTTTGCCGCATCCCCAGCGCACGGGCCTGACGGTTCATCATGTCGGCAAAGCGGCTTTCAGAGCCGCCAAGAGCCTCCGCAAGAACCACGGAAGCATCGTTGGCCGAACAGGTTACAACGCTCATAATGGCATCGCGCACGCGTATGGTTTCCCCCGCCTTAAGCCCGACTTTTGAGGGCGATTGCGCAGCGGCGTGTACGGAGACAGAAAGGCGCTGGTCAGGGCGCAAAGCGCCCGACTCCAAGGCCTGAAAGGTCAGATAAAGCGTCATCATCTTCGTTAGCGAGGCAGGGTGCCGCAGGCTGCTCGCGCTTTTGGCATGGATTACCCGCCCCGAAACCGCATCGATCACGATGTCGGCGTAACGGGCCGTGCTTTCAACGGGCAAGGTTTTTTGGCTTTTGGTTTGGCGCGGCTGTGTTTTTTTCTTGTTTTTTGTTCCGGTGTTCGCGCTGGCTTCGCCAACAGCAAGAACAAAAACCAATAGCATCAAGGAGATGGCTGTTTTCCAGAAACGAGATATCAGCATCGGGGGCTTCACTGATTCGCTGGTATGATTGAATACCCTAAGATCAACGTTGCAAACTTAAAACGCAAGAAACTTTGTGCGTGTTTTTTGTGAAGTCTTCTTGACTTTTGCAGTCTTGGTTAATAAATTAAACTTATGTTGCGGTGCAGCAAAGCTATGGCGATCGCTTTAGCTTCTATCCATTTTTTCGTCATAGTTGTTGCCATCAGGCACAATTAACGGCGCAACGTTCAGGAGTTCCGAATGCAAATGTCAACAGAGCACGTCGACAAGATAACGGATAGCCTTCAAAAGGCTTATTCAGACATTAACATCATGATGCGCGACAGCATGAACGCCGCGCTTCAGTCGACTACGATTTTCACCAAAGGTTGCGAGGACCTGTGCGACAGCATGAACGCCTTGATCCAGAAATCTTTGGACAACGGCGCAGCGGCCAGCCGCGCTCTTGTCAACGTCAAGAATATGCATGATTTGGTTGACGTTCAATCCAGCCTTGTACGCGGAAGCTTTGACAGCATCATGAACGAAGCCAACCGCATGATGCAGATGAGCTCGCGCATCGCGCAAGAATGCGTCGAGCCCGTTACGCAAAACATGAACGCGACCATCATCAAGTTTTCAAAAAACAGGGCGGCGTAAAACCCTCTCCTTTGCAAAAAAACGAAACCCCGGAACAGCCGTGTTCCGGGGTTTTTCTTTTCCGCGTGCCCTGCCCGCTTGTAGTGTCGCTCGTAAAAACATTTAACGAAGACAACAAAAAGGGCGGTGGTTGCCCACCGCCCTTCTCGTTACGTTATCCAACTACCCGTAGATAATTAGAACGTGATCTTTTGCGACAGCATCAACACGTGTCCGTTGTTGGCGCGATCGAATTTGCCCGCTGCGTTACGCGTGTCGTTGCGCTGCTGGTCGAAGAACACAGCATCCGCCGCAGTCGTCAAGCCCGGGAACCATGTGTAGGTAGCCCCGAGGCCAATGGCCGAGAAGTCCCGCACGTAGAGCAAGTTGTTTCCGGTAGCGCCAGGGAATGTGCTCGCCTGCGCGAAGTAGTTGTTGTAGCCCTGACCGCGCAAGCCATTGACGGCAACCGCATAGGGGCCATTTTCATACTTCAAGCCGGCCGTCCAGACGCTTTGCTTTTTGTTCTGGCTGGTATCCAGCGTGTCGGCTTCCGTGACCGTACGATAACGTCCGGCATCAACGTATGAGCCGCCCAGCGTGAAACCGGCATAGCTGGCCTGAGCGCCCAAGCCCCACGCCGTGAAGCTGCGAAGACGCGTATCGCCCGCTACTACGCCCGCCGCACGAGGAGAAGCCGTTTGAACGTTGGCGCTGACGACCGTGTTGATGGCGCCGAAGTTGCCCGTGTACTGGGCCGTCGCTTCGACATAATCAACATACAGCGCGTCATAGCTTCCAAAATTCACGTCGCGGTATTTCACGACGTTCTGGCCTTGATCGTAGAAGTTCGGGGCATACGATGCGCCGAGCTGGAGCTTGTGGTTCGCGTTGCCGACCTTAGGCGTGTAGTACGTGATCTTTGTGCTGTTTTCCGTGTTGTCGATAAACGACGGTTGCAGCTTCATCAACGTGGTCGGATCCGTGAAATCCGTGTAGGTGCCGTCGATCTGGCCTTGGCCGACCGTCGGGGCGTACACGAAAAGATCCGAAGCGCCGTGCTCGTCGCCCAGAAGCAGCTTGCCCCAAGCGCCAGACATCCAGACATAGCCCTGGTCCATATGAACGCGGTTGCCGCCGCCCTGGAAGCTGTCGGTGTAGTCCGAGCCGTTCCACAGGCTGATCAAGCCGCCGTATTCGATGCCGTTGGCGGCCTTGCCTTCGGCGGCGATGTTGAGGCGGAACTCGGTTTCAAAGTCGTGGCTGCGACGGCCCGTATGGGTGTCGGTCGTGTCAGGAATTATGCCCTTGTTCACTTCGGATTGCGATTCATGGAACATGGCGGCGCGGAAATCGACGTAACCGCCGACCGTGACCGTGATGGGCGACCCTGCAGCTTGCGCGGCGCCAGCAAAGGCAACCAAAGCCGATGTCGTCAGAAGAATTTTACGCATGTGTTATCCCCCTCATGGATGGACAAGATTGTTGATACTGTATTTAACTCGACTTGAGAGGGCAGGTCGCCCCGTCAGGAACCGAATTTGGTATAGAAGCCTTGCACAGACAAGCTTGAAATGCCTTTGTCGAGCGACTCACTCTTTCTGTGTGGCATAACCGCCACAAACATGTTAACGTGCGCCGCGTTCGCAACACGTTGATTTTTTACGCCTTCACGTAGAAAATGCCAGCGTAAATCGTTAACAGCAGATATAGGTTTTTCATGGGTATCTTCGCCGCTTCGCCGCTTCGTTTGCGTTTGTTGACCGTGTTTTGTTTGACTCTCGCCGTAGGAGCCTGTTCCAGCCTTGGTCTTGAAACCCAAAAATCCTATGAGGACAAAAACCGCGAAGGCCTTTACAAACACGGAAGCATCTTAAGCGAAGAGGGCGGCATCGCCATTCTGGGCGGCGCCGACAAAAAGTCCGCCGAAGTCGGCGGCATTGGCGTCAACGGCTTTTTATGGCGCGCTACGCTCGACACCATCGCCTTTATGCCTATAGCAAACGCCGATCCTTTCGGTGGCGTAATTACTACAGATTGGTATTCGGCCCCAGCCACGCCCGACGAACGCTTGAAAATCAACGTCCTTATACTTGACCGCGAATTGCGCGCAGACGGCGTTCGCGTTTCCGTTTTCCGGCAAACCCGCGCGTCAGGCAACGCGTGGCAGGACGCGCCCGTGGCGGCGGCCACGGCGAGCGCGCTGGAAAACACGATTTTGACACGGGCGCGCCAGCTCAGGCTCGCGCAAAAAGAGAAAAAATGATATTAATTCAAAGGCATAGACGATACCATGGCCCAGAACTACGACGTGCAAGCCACCGAAACGAAATGGCAAAAAATTTGGGAAGACCGCCAAAGCTTTAAAGCCGAAGCCGATCCTGCACGTGAAAAATATTATGTGCTTTCCATGTTTCCGTACCCTTCGGGACGCATCCACATGGGGCACGTACGCAACTACACGCTGGGCGACGTCGTCGCGCGTTACAAGCGCGCGTTAAATTATAACGTCTTGCACCCTATGGGCTGGGACGCCTTTGGCCTTCCGGCCGAAAACGCCGCGCGCGACAGCAAAATGCATCCGGCCCAATGGACGCATAACAACATCGACACCATGCGCGGCGAGCTTAAGCGCATGGGGTTGAGCATCGACTGGTCGCGCGAGCTCGCCACGTGTGACGCGTCGTATTACAAGCATCAGCAAAAACTTTTTCTCGCTTTTCTTAAAGACGGCCTCGCCTACCGCAAGGAATCATGGGTCAACTGGGATCCAGTGGATCACACGGTTCTTGCCAACGAACAGGTCATCGACGGACGCGGCTGGCGTTCGGGCGCGCTCGTCGAAAAACGTTTGCTTTCGCAATGGTTCCTCAAAATCACGGCGTACGCCGACGAGCTTCTCGACGCCCTGAAAACTCTGGACCGCTGGCCGGAAAAAGTGCGCCTTATGCAGGAAAACTGGATCGGGAGATCCGAGGGCGCGCGCGTTCACTTTAATTTGGCCGACGGCGCGGGGCAGGGCGCGTCTTCGATTGAGGTGTTCACCACGCGCCCCGATACGTTGTTCGGTGCATCTTTTGTCGCCATCTCGGCCAATCATCCTTTGGCTGCGGACATGGCCAAAAGCGACAAAGCTCTTGGGGATTTTGTTGCCGAGTGCAACCGCATGGGCACCAGCGAAATCGCCATCGAAACCGCCGAAAAAAAAGGTTACGACACCAAGCTCTTCGTCGAGCATCCGTTTGACAAGGCATGGAAGCTGCCGGTCTATGTCGCCAACTTCGTTCTTATGGAGTACGGAACAGGCGCTATTTTTGGGTGCCCCGCTCACGATCAGCGCGATTTGGATTTCGCCCGCAAGTACGGTCTGCCCGTCAAACCCGTCGTGCTGCCGCCGGATGCCGACGCGAAGACTTTCGTCGTAGCCGACGAAGCCTATACCGGCGATGGCAAGCTTTATAACTCAGATTTCATGAACGGACTTGACGTCCCCGCCGCGATCAAAGCGGCCATCCGTAAAATCGAGGAAATCGGGGCAGGGCAGGGAACGGTTCAATACAGGTTGCGCGACTGGGGCATCAGCCGCCAGCGTTATTGGGGATGCCCCATTCCCATGATCCATTGCGACGCATGCGGGGTTGTGCCGGTTCCTGAAAAAGATTTGCCGGTCGTGCTGCCTGACGACGTGACGTTCGACATGCCCGGCAACCCTCTCGACCACCACCCGACGTGGAAGAACGTGACGTGCCCGCAATGCGGCAAGCCCGCGCGCCGCGAAACCGACACGTTCGACACCTTCGTCGACTCCAGTTGGTATTTCGCGCGCTACTGCTCGGCCAACAGCGCGGACAAACCCGTTGACGCGGACGATGCCGCCTACTGGCTTCCTGCCGACCAGTACGTCGGCGGCGTGGAACACGCGATCCTGCATTTGCTCTATTCGCGCTTTTTCACGCGCGCCATGAAGCGCTCGGGCCACCTGAATATCGAAGAGCCTTTTACGGGGCTTTTCACGCAAGGCATGGTCATTCACGAATCCTACAAGGATGAAAACGGCAAGTGGCTTTACCCCGAGGACGTGCAGAAACACCCTGACGGAACGGCGACGCACAAGGAAACGGGAAGGCCCGTGACCGTCGGTCGCATCGAGGTCATGAGCAAATCGAAAAAGAACGTCGTGGATCCGGGTCGCATCATCGGGCGCTATGGCGCCGACACCGCGCGCCTGTTCATGCTTTCGGACAGCCCGCCGGAACGCGACCTTGAGTGGACGGAAGCGGGCGTCGAAGGGTGCTGGCGTTATGTCAATCGTCTATGGAAATCGGTCGTTGAGCCAAAATTCGCGCTTGCTCCGCACGGATCGGCCAAACCGGCGCGGCTTGCCGAAAAAGCCGAAGCGGTTTTGCGCAGCATTCACCGGACCATAGCGGATGTCTCGACGGCCTATGAAAAATTCCACTTCAACCGCGCCGTCGCGCATGTCCGTGAGCTGTCGAACGCTCTGGATTCTCTTGACGGCAAGGAGGAGGGCGAAGGCTGGGTCTTGCGCGAAGGCCTTGAAACGCTTGTCCGCGTTATCAACCCCATGCTGCCGCACATATCGGAAGAATTATGGGCAAGGCTTGGGCACAAGGCCACTCTTTGCGAAACGCCTTGGCCGAAAGCCGATCCGGCCCTCTTGATCGACGACACCGCCACGGTGGCCGTTCAGGTTAACGGAAAGCTGCGCGCCACTATAGCCTTGCCGCGCAACGCGCCAAACGCCGAAGCCGAAAGGACGGCTCTTGCGGATCCCAACGTGCAACGGACCCTAAACGGCAAGCCTCCTAAAAAAGTTATCGTTGTCGCCAACAAAATCATCAGCATCGTGGTGTAAACCATGCAAAACGAACAGGGGCAAGAAGCGATAAACAAGGGCAGGGGACTGTTTTGCGGTTTTGCGCTTGCGCCTGTTTTTTGCTTATTGCTGATCGGTTGCGGTTTCAGCCCCGTGTACGCCGATCGTGAATCGCGTCAGCCCGTCCACGCCGCGCTCAACGGCATCGCCATCACCAACATTCCCGATCGCCAAGGGCAAACGCTGCGCAACCATTTAATTGACCGCATGTACGTCGCCGGTCGGCCCTCTTCCCCAAAAACAAAGCTTACCGTTTCGTTGAGCAGCACCGAAACGGACCTCGGCATCCAGAAAGACGCTACGGCTTCGCGTAGGCAGCTCAACATGTGGGCAAACTACGCACTTTTGACCAACGACGGTCGAACGCTGCTGAAGGGAGCGGCGCACAGCGTCGTTAGCTACAGCAAACTTGACGCGCAATACGGCACGCTGTCCGCCGAGCGCAACGCCACCGAAAGGGCCCTTAAGGAAGTCGGTGAACAAATCGTCAACCGCTTGAGCCTTTATTTCGCGGAAAAACATCAAGCGGATAACGAAGGTTGAGCAAAGCTCTTGCGCGCGGACAAAGCCAAAGAGGTTTTTTCTGCCGAGCCTTATGACTAACTAATGAACGTTTCACGAAACCGGCCCTCATGAAACCAACGGCTTCCCAGATCAACTCCTTTCTCCGATCGCCCGATCCGCCTTTTCGGGCTGTTTTACTCTTTGGGCCCGATGCCGGGCTGGTTCGCGAACGCGCCGACGGCATCGCTAAAAAAATCGTCCCCGACCAAAAAGATCCTTTTCGCGCCAGCTTCCTGGCGCCCAGCGCGCTATCCGCCGATCCTGCGCGGCTTTATGACGAAGCGGCGACCCAAACGATGGGCGGCGGAAGAAGGATCGTGCGCATTCAGCATGCCCCCGACTCGCTTGCGTCGCCTCTGATGGCTTTTTTGGAAGATCCTCCGCCCGGCGACTCTTTGCTTATCATCGAGTCCGGCGATCTCGACAAGCGCTCGAAGCTGCGCGCTTTATGCGAAGGCTCTAACCAACGCGTTATTGCGATACCCTGCTATCTTGAAGACGCCGCTCAGCGCGTCCGGACTGTTGCCGCTCTCCTTGAGGCCGAAGGACTAAAAGCATCGCGTGATGTTTTGTCTTATTTAGCCGACTCCCTGCCGGCCGACCGTCTCGCCATGCGCAGCGAAACGGAAAAGCTGGCCCTTTATGCGCGAGGCAAGCACAGCGTCACTTTAAGCGACGCTCAAGCCGCGCTCCATAACGCCGCAGCAGCAGAAATAGACGATCTGGTCCACGCCGTTGCAAGCGGCGACGTCAAACGCGCCGCCCTCCTGATCGACCATTTGTTGTCGGAACAGACGTCGCCTGTCGCTTTGCTAAGGGCGGCCCAACGGCATTTTCTCCGTTTACAGCTGGCACGCGCGCACGTTGACAAAGGGCTTGCTCCGAAAGCCGCCATCGAAAAACTGCAACCAAAGGTTTTTTGGAAACACGTGGAACACATGGCAAGACAAGTCCAACGCTGGCCCTCGGCCTCTATTGAGGGCTTTTTATCGAATCTGTGCGACGCCGAGGCCACGGTTAAAAATACAGGAACGCCCGACGCGGCCCTCGTTTCACAATTGCTGCTTCAGGCCACCGCAAGCAGAACCTAGCTAACTTCCGTGCGCGGGCTCAGCGTGTCCCACGATGCGCCAGATGTCGGGGCGTTCCTTACGGATTGCGCGCTCAAGATCGTCCATGGTTTCATGGATCTCCCCCACGGTACGCCTGCCGTCCATCCGGCAATGAAAAGCGACAATGAGTCCTTGGTCGCTTCGCCAAACCCGCGTCTTATGAACGTCGTGCATATAGCGCGCTTCTTTGGACATGTTTTTTATCAAATGTTTTATGGCCTCAACATCCTCCGGTGCAGCTTCTTCTCCTCGCGCGGCGCCGGTTTGCAGTGGCTCGATATGCGTTTCGACATCGACCTCACCGCCGAACTCCTCGCGAATATCGTTTTCAAGGTAAGAGGCTATGCCGTGCGCTTGCCGCAGCGTCAGCCTTTCATCAATCTCGATATCAAGGCCAACCGTTAGCTGGCTTCCGGACTGATGCACGGTCACGTGATGCACGTGGGCGCCATGGTTCCGCGCGATGATCATGACGCGTTCATGGACCGTCTCGTCGTTTAGCGCCAAAGGTTGCGATGACACCGTAACCTCGGCCTCGGGCATTTCGGCCTTTAATGCGGCGATGACTTCTTCCTTGATCGCTGCAACGCGCACCTGCGACAGCCCACGCCCGACAGCAACCACAACATCCACAAACAAAACGCTGCCCCCGGGGCGCATGCGCACGCGTTTTATGCCCGCAACGCCTCGAACCTTGTTGATGATCTCTTCGGCTCTTCCTGCGGCGCCGTGCGGCGCGGCATCG
>CAZYPX010000026.1:0-18647 GCA_964649675.1 uncultured Rhodospirillaceae bacterium
TTTTCTTGCCGGTCAGCTTGACCTTTTCGGCGTTGATGACGATTACGTGGTCGCCGCAATCGACGGACGGCGTAAATGTCGCGCGGTTTTTTCCGCGAAGCGTCGTCGCAATCGCCGCCGCAAGCCTGCCAAGAATGACGCCTTCCGCGTCGAAAAGAACCCAGTTCTTTTTTTGCTCGCCATGCTTAAGCGCAAAGCTTTTCGTTTGCACGCTGGGTTTTGAAAGCCGGATTTTACCCGCCATATTGCACCTGTCTTCCCAAAGCGCCGCGCGGCGGAATGCCGACGGCGGCCAAGGCGGGTCTCATACGCACAAGGGCATCCGGAGTCAACAAAAAACCAACAAAAATACTGAGCTTTTGCCTGCGGTATTATTTTACCGTGCCCTTAAGCCCCAGGTTCCCCAGTTGGCTTAAAACCCATGGTTTCGACAGCCTCCCCCACAGCAAAGCGTCCAAAGCCCACAGAACAGGCTGGGGATAGGCATGCCCAAAGTTTTCGTGAAAATAATGGATAAAACTCCGGATTCTGCTTTTTTGACCATCCATGTCGAACGTCCCTTTTCCGTCCGATTGCTTTTCGGCAACAATATCGGGCGCATAAAACACCTTGCCTTCGGCTCTTTGCAAACGGAGGCAAAAGTCCATGTCATCTATGTCGGCACAATACTTTTCGTTGAACCCGCGAAGGCTGGTAAAATCTTTTGCGGAAACAAACAAACATGACCCGGTAACGGCCGGAACTTCGACCAAGTCTTCGGGAACTGGCTCCTCCGCAAGGCTCAGCCTTAGGGAAGGAAAAAAAGACGTCAGCAATAGGCCTTCAGCGATCGCAACCAGCGGCGTTAAAATGCGCCTGCGACCGCTTGGACATTCGGCGCCCCTTCTATCAAGCAGACGTGCGCCAATCGCGCACGGCGTCAGTTTTTGGGCGCGTTTATCGCACAACAACTCGACGGCGTTCGGGGCAAGCAATACGCCCGGACGCACAAACAGCAATGCGTTGCCGCGCGCGGCTTTTGCGCCCAGATTATTGCCTGCGGCAAGACCTATATTGCCTTGTCCCCTGACGACCCTAAGGCGGGGGTCACTCTTGGCGATCTCGGCGAACCACGCTTCAGCGGCTTTCGTGGATCCGTTGTTGACAAGGATAATTTCGATGGGAGAAGTTTGCGCCAACAACGAATCAACCGTCGGCTCAAGCGCTTGGCCGTCATAATGGGTCACCATGATAACCGATGTCAGGCGCGAATCGCTGGGTTCCGGCATAGGCATTGCCTCCTTAAACAAGCTATCGCATAGTGTAGAAGCTCGCGCAAACGAACACAAGACGACCAAGGTTATAATACCGCCATAATACCCCCCCGCCCAAACCCCGGCTACGCCCCATGATCGATTCACCCCTCTTCCTTCCTTTGGCTCTTCCGGGCGCTTATCTGGCCTCGGCGGTCACAACTGCCCTTGTGCGCAGGCATCTGGTGCGCCATCAGGTGCTTGACCGGCCCAACGAGCGCAGCATGCACACGGAACCCGTTCCACGCGGGGGCGGCCTTGCGATTTTAATCGTGCTTTTCGCAGGACTGGCGTTCGTTCTTCAGGACAAGCTCCTGCAGGCGCCAACGTCATGGATTCTGGCCTCCGTCCTCCTTCTCGCTTTTGTGTCATGGATCGACGACAGGCAACATGTCAGCCCCGTCTTGCGGCTTGGAGCGCATATCGTGGCGGCGTTTACGGGAAGTTTGGCCTTTCCCGACGACGCGCTGCTCTTTTCGGGCCTTTTGCCTTTTTGGGCTGATCGGCTTGTTATCGTCGCGGTGTGGGCATGGTTCATCAACCTGTCGAACTTTATGGACGGCATCGACGGCATCGCCGCGTCCGAAACCATCAGCCTTGTCACGGGCGTCGCGCTGTTGCTTGGCGTTCTTCTGCATCACGACCCCTTCATCATCGCCTTGCAAACGTTGCTGCTGGGCGCCTGTTGCGGTTTTCTGGCGTTCAACTGGCATCCCGCAAAAATATTTCTGGGCGACGTGGGCAGTGTGCCACTCGGCTTCATCACAGGCTTTCTCTTGCTTCAGGTGGCGTTGCTGGGCTACCCCCTGCCCGCTTTGATCCTTCCCTTGTACTATCTTGCCGACAGTGGCGTCACGCTCGTCGGCCGCATTATAAAAAGGGAAAAATTCTGGCAACCTCACCGCCAGCATTTCTACCAGCGCGCGGCGCAAGGCGCAGGACGCCACGATCCTGTCGTGATCTGGATTCAGCTCACAAATCTCGCGCTGATCGCCACGGCGCTGATTTCTTTGTCGCAACCTTGGACAGGGGCAGGCCTGGCGATCATTTTGGTTGCCCTTTTGCTGGCGCGGATGCATAAATCGGCGCCTCAATGATACGTCCATCCTTTCGCATCAGCCGTCGTGGTCTGGCTTTTTCCCACGACATCCTTATGGCCGGGCTTTCGTTCGTGCTTGCGCTCTATTTGCGTCTGGGCGACGAGATCCTGAACCTTCCTGCGAACGATCTGGTCACGTCCACAGCCTTGTTTACGCTGACGTGCGCGGTCGTTTTTTTTGCAAGCGGCCTCTACCGCGGGGTCTGGGCCTTTGCCTCGCTGCGGGATTTGACGCAGATTTTCCGCGCCATTTCGCTGGCCATCGCCGTATTCGCGCTCGCGGGTTTCTTGTTCTCGCGTCTCGAAGGCATCCCCCGTTCGGCGCCCTTCATCACATGGTTCATCCTGTTGGCGGGCCTTGGGGGGCCGCGCATGGCCTTCCGCCTGTTGCGGGAAAGGCGGCTGAGCGCCTTATGGGAACGCTCAGGCGGGGGACGGGTAAACGTGATGGTTGTCGGCGACGGCGACGAGGCCGACATCTTCATCCGCGCGGTGCACAGCAACCCGCAAGCGCCCTTTCATATCGTCGGGGTTCTGGGTAAAGACAAGCGCCGCGTAGGACGCAACATTCAGGGTATCGAGGTTCGGGGCACCCTCGACGATCTCCCCGCTGTTGTGGACAAGCTCCGTGTGCGCGATCTCGCGCCGAGCCGACTGATCTTGACGCGCGCGATAGCGCGACTCAACGGCTCTGCGGTTGCGGATTTGCTTGAGCAGAGCGCCGCGCTTGGCCTCAGCCTGTCCCGCGTTCCCAATCTGACCGAAATCCGCGACGATCTTGGCGCGGGTCAAACCGTCCGCGATCAGCCCATCGCGCTTGAAGACCTTCTGGGCCGCCCCGAAACGATTTTGAACCGTCAGGCCATCGGCGACCTTGTGCACGAACGCCGTATTCTCGTCACCGGCGCGGGAGGATCCATAGGCTCCGAGCTTGTGCGGCAAATCGCCGAACTCGCGCCTTCCCGTCTGGCGCTTCTCGACGTCAGCGAATACAATCTTTACCGCATCGAGACGGAAATTCGGGATTCCTGGCCTACCCTTTCGATCAGCGCTTTCATCGCCGACGTGCGGGATAAGGCGCGTCTGGCGCAGATCTTTCGCGACGAAAAGCCCCAGCTCGTGTTCCATGCCGCCGCGATCAAGCACGTGCCTTTGTCCGAGTCCAACGTTCGTGAAGCCATTTTGACCAACGTCATAGGCACGCGCCTTGTGGCCGATTGCGCTTTAGCCGCCGACGTCGACGCCATGGTCCAGATTTCCACGGACAAAGCCGTGCGCCCCGCAAACGTCATGGGCGCGACGAAACGTCTTGCGGAAATGTATTGTCAGGCGCTCGACCTCCATACGACCGGCACACGCTTCATCACGGTCCGTTTCGGCAACGTGCTGGGGTCGACGGGTTCGGTCGTCCCGCGATTTCAGGAACAATTAGCGAAAGGCGGTCCTCTCACCGTAACGCATCCAGATATCACGCGCTATTTCATGACCGTACGCGAAGCGGTGGAGCTTGTGCTGCAAGCCTCGGCGCTCGGCGTGCAGCCTGGCGACCAGCGGGGCAAGGTTCTCGTTCTTGACATGGGCAAACCCGTCAAGATCGCCGACCTTGCGCGCCAGATGATCCGTTTGGCCGGACTGCGTCCCGACGAAGACGTCAAAATCGCTTACACGGGACTCCGCCCGGGCGAAAAATTGTATGAAGAGCTTTTTTCACCCTATGAAGAGCTTGTGCCCTCCTCCGCCGACGGCGTGCGGATCGCCACTTCGCCGACCGTTGAATTGGTTAACCTCCAGCAATCCTTGGGGCAATTCGCGACCTTGCTGCAAGCCGGCATGCCCGAGTCTCAAGCCATCGCGCGCCTTGAAGAGCTGGTCCCTGAATTCAAGCGCGCCTAAGGACTGGATATCGCCGCCGCATCTTGCCAAACTGGCGGCATGACAGGCTCTCAGGATTCCTTGCGCCACGAAAAAAAAGATCTTCGCGCGCGAATGCTTGCGCTTCGCGCCGATGAGGCCCCCAAACATCGCGGGGAGGCTTTGGCCGTTCGCGATCTTTTTCTGAAAACCTTCGCGCTGCCTCGTGAAACCTGCGTGGCTCTTACGATCGCGCACAAACACGAAATCGACCCCATGCCTTTAGGCCTGGCGCTTTTATCCGAAGGTCACACGTTATGCCTCCCCGCCGTTTCAGGCAAAGGCTTGCCTCTTGACTTTCGCCTTTGGCGCCCGGGCGATCCCTTGGTTCCCGGACCGTCCAGCATCCCCCAGCCGCCTGAGAAAGCAACACCCGCAACGCCGTCGCTGCTCCTTGTGCCTTTGCTGGCTTTTGACCGGCGCGCCAACAGGCTTGGGCAAGGCGGGGGCTATTACGACCGTACGCTTGTCAGGTTGCGCAAAGAAAAAAGCGTTTTGGCGGTGGGTCTTGGCTACGCCTTTCAAGAGATTTCCTCCGTACCCACAGGCCCTTACGACATACGACTGGACACCGTGGTTTCCGAACGCGAGGTTATCTGGCCTGCGCAAGACAACGTTCCGCATCGGCCATAATTACGGCGCATTTTGGTTCGTAACTTCTTCCTAGAGACATCACCCATCCAAGGAGAAAAAAATGACGTCATCTTTGAAAAAACTTAGCTGTCTCGGCGTGTTGGGTTGCCTGTTGGCCTTGCCCGCCATGGCGCAGGAATCCGGAGCCGAAGCGACGCCCGAACCGAACCAAGGGGCTGAAATGAGCGCCGAAATGAAAGAAACGCGCGAAAAAATGCGTGAGCGCCGCGAAAACATGAAATCCAACCGCGAAAAGCTTCGCGAAGACCGCGCGGACATGGAAAAAGATCACGAAAAGATAAAGGAATTGCGTGCCGAACGCCGCGAAAAAGCGAAAGCCCAACGCGAGGAAAGAAGGGCCAAACGGGAAGAAGCCCGCAAAAAACGTCAGGAAATGCGGCAACAAAACGTGACTCCCGCGACCCCGGCCGAACCGGCATCACCCGCGTCCGAATAACGTTTTCGGGAAGCCGGTATCTTTATGCAAAACGCCCGAAGTTTCCTTCGGGCGTTTTTGTCGCCTACTCCAACGGCCGCATCGTCGGGAACGCGATGACTTCGCGGATCGACAGGCTATCCGTCAACAGCATCGCCAAACGGTCAATGCCGATGCCAAGCCCGCCCATCGGCGGCATGCCGAACGCCAGCGCTTTGATGAAGTCGTCATCGATCGGGTGCGGAGGATCGTCGGGACCTCGCTTTTGTTCGGCCTGTTCAAGGAAGCGAGCGCGTTGTTCGCGCGGATCGTTCAACTCGGAAAACGCGTTGGCGATTTCCCAACCGTTGACATACGTCTCAAAACGTTGCGCAACCAGTTTGCGATCCGGCCACGCTTTGGCAAGCGGCGAGATTTCCTTTGGCAAGTCACCGACATGCGTGGGCTGGACAAGTTTATCTTCCACCTTCTCGCCGAACACAGCCTCGACCACCTGTCCCCAGCTGTAGCCCTCCTCGGTATGCACGCCGATTTTTTTAGCCGCTTCGCGCGCGGCTTTCGGATCGGGAATGGCGTCAAGATCAAGCCTTGTGTGTTCACGGATAAGCTCGACCATGCCCTTGCGCGGCCATGGCGGGGTAAAGTCGATTTCCTTATCGCTGAATTTGACCTTTGCCGCGCCGTGCAACGTCATTGCCGCGTTATAGATGATCGCCTCGGTAATCTCGATCATCGCCGTGAAATCCACATACGCCTGATAAAGCTCCATCGTCGTGAATTCGGGATTGTGCTTGGGGCTAAGGCCTTCGTTACGGAAACAGCGGTTGATCTCATAAATCTTTTCCGACACGCCGCCGATAACAAGGCGCTTCAGGTGCAATTCGGGCGCGATGCGCATGTAAAGCGGCATGTCGAGCGCGTTATGGTGCGTCACGAAAGGCTTGGCGATGGCGCCGCCTGCGATGACGTGCAGCATCGGCGTTTCGACTTCGAGGAATCCCTTTTCATCCAGAAACCGGCGCATCGACGACACCAGCCTGTACCGCGCGCGCAGCGTTTCACGTGTGCGCTCGCTGGCTACCAGATCCTGTTCGCGGTGACGAAAACGTGCATCGACGTCTTTCAGTCCGTGAAATTTCTCCGGCGGCGGGATAAGCGCTTTGCTAAGCACCGTTAGCTCCTCCGCGTCCACCGTGATCTCGCCGCGCGGCGTGCGGCGCACAAGTCCCTTCACGCCGATAATGTCGCCGAGGTCCAAGAGCTTTAAAAGTTCCGCGTTTTCCGACGATATAGTCTTCAGGTCATGGAAAATCTGTAAGCGGTCGGTGTCGTCCAGAATGACGATGAACATACCGTTGTTGCGGATAGCCATAATGCGTCCCGCGACGTTGACGCGCTTATCCGTCTTTTCGCCTGCCGCGAGATGCTCGAACTCATTCTTGACCTTTTCGTTCGAATAGTTCTTGTCGAACTTGGTAATATGAAACGGATCACCATACAGCTCGGTGATTTTTTCAAGCTTGGCTGTGCGGCGAACAACCTCATCGCCTTCAGATAACGGCGCAACAGATTCAGACATTGTTCTCTCTCAATTATTCGACCATCGCCCTAAAAACAGCGCAAAAGCCTGTCGGCATCATTACGTCAATTCCGCTTTCGCGGAAATCCAGCGCGAGCGTCAGCGAGCATATGAGGCCAAACCAATGGAAACAAGTGTGTTTTTAAGACCGGCACATGCAAAACGGGAGCGCTACGCTACAAGGTGGCGCGGATTCCGGCGGAAAAGCAGCGCATAGGTTTCGCGCTCATACGCTTTCCCGTGCCTCTCGATAGGCTTCGTGTTTTTCAATTCGGCAAAAACCTCCAGCTCAGGGGCAAAAAATTTAACGACCCCCTCGCGGTTATAAAGGACGGATTCGATCCTGCTGGCGGAATCGGTAACGATTTCCTCGGCGGCGCCGTCGTCGTCCAGGATCGGCGGCTTCAGGGGCTGCTGTCGGTATTGCCCGTAATAACCATCGCCGATGCTGGCGAACGAAATCATGTAATGCCCGCGAAGGCCCAGCACGTTGAGCAAATTCTCCTTGTATGACCGCCGCATATCGTGCGGCGTTATGTGCTTGAAGCAAAACGTATCAATGACAAAATCGATGTCCTCGCGCCCGACAGGCCAAGGCTCGGTCACGTCATGCACAATGGCGCGGATTTTATCGCTAAGGCCTTTTTCCTGCGCCGATTCATTAACTGCTTTGATGGCCATAGGCGTGAAATCCATCGCCGTGACCTTCATGCCTTCGGACGCGAGATAAAGGCTGTTCCGGCCCTTGCCGCACCCGACGTCGACCGCGTTCTTGAGCCGCACATGGGCCTCGCGCAGCTTGGCCAAAGCCCACTCGACCGCGCCTGACGGCGTCGTGCGCGTCGATGACGGAATTCCGCCGTTCCGGTATTCGGCGGTCCAAAGATCGACAGGCGCTTGGGTTTTGATCATGGCCTATCTTTTTCCAAATGCGCGCGGAAAGCAAGAAGCCGTCGCTTTTCAGCTCTACTGGCTCGCCCATGTGACTCGGTATAGCCAATCGACATCGCGGCGCGCGAGCGTCACAGGCGGATAGTCGGCGTTGAGCGAAAGCAGTTCGATCTTTTGTGCGCCTTCGCGACCCAGTTGCTTGACCATAACCTCGCCCTTGCGCGTGCGGACAACGACGCGGTCGCCGCGGCGCGGCTTTTCGGCGGGCGAGACGACGATCTTGTCGCCTTCGCGGTACACGGGCTCCATGCTTTTGCCGCTGATCTCCAGCATAAACGCATGCGGATCAAGGGCGGCAGGCACGGCAATCTCATCCCAGCCCTTGCCTGCGGGATAACCCGCATCGTCGAAATACCCCTCCTGTCCGGCCTCGGCATAACCCAACAAGGGCAGCCTGGTGCGAGGCGTGGCGCCGCTGCCTGCCAGAGCCACAAAATCGTCCAGGGTCGCGCCCACAGCCTTGAGGATGAGCGCGATGCTTTCCGTCGAGGGCCAGCGCTTGCGCTTGCCGTGCGTACGCTTGCTGGGGTTAAAAACGGTAGCGCTCAGGCCCGCTTTGCGGGCAAGGCCGGAGGGCGACAGGCCGTTAATTTCGGCAAGCCGATCGATGGCGTTCCAGACATCGGAATGTTTCAACATGGTAGGAATATTATCTTAATGTCGCACAGGATGCAAACGCCTTATGCGGCCCCTTTACTTTCGGCCACGCACTTTAATGAACGCTCTTTTTACCCATGTTTCGCACGGCTTTGAGGGCTTTTTGCATGGCCGGACTTAGTTTCAGCGGCTCTTGGCCATCGCCTTCCTGAAAACCTCGAACGCATGGTCTTTCGCTAGGGTTTTTCGGTTCGCGGGCGGGCGGTTTTTTAATGTTTTTGCTCATATTCATTCTCCGGTATGAATTTTAATAAAGGCTTTTAAATGACCTGTTCCTTGCATACCCCGTGCCAAAGCCGTCGGACCGAATACGAACGTATTCCTTCCTAAGACCTTTCACAAGCATGGCAATGGTCGTCCGGCACAAAGGGAGGCCGCAAGGTATTGCAAACCGCAACACCAAGGGGCATGGTGTCGCAAAATGCTCTTCACTTTGCGATAGGCTGTCCATGTCTTTTAACCTTTGGAGTCCCTTCGGGCTTGACCCTTACCCGCTCATCAAGCCTTTTTTGTTCCTTATCGACCCCGAAGACGCACACAACCTGACCATCACAATGCTTCGTTTCGGTTTAGGCCCGCGCCTTGCCGAAGAAGACGATCCCGTCCTGCATACGAACGTTTTCGGCCTCGATTTCCCTAACCCCGTGGGCCTTGCGGCGGGGATGGACAAGCAAGCGACGGCCACGGATGCATTCATGAATTTCGGCTTTGGACACGTGGAGGTTGGTTCCGTCGTCCGGCTTCCCCAACCCGGCAACCCGAAACCGCGCATGTTCCGCGTGCCGCAGGCCAAAGGCCTGATTAACCGTTTCGGCTGGAACAGCATCGGCGCGGAGGCTTTCGCGGCGAACCTTAAAAAGCGGATGGAAAACACCAAACGGTTCCGCAACCCTATCGGCGTGAACATAGGTTTCAACAAAGACAGCGCGGATCCCGTTGCCGACTACATCGCTAGTCTGGCCAAGGTCGCCCCCTACGTCGACTACGCCTGCATTAGCGTATCGACGCCGAACACGCCGGGAGCCCGCGATCTGCAAAAGCGCGAACATTTGACGGAGCTTTTGGCCAAAGCCAGAGAAGCGTGGCAAAAGCATGCTCCAAACCTGCCTTTACTCCTTAAAATATCGCCTGACGTCACCGAACCCCAACAGGAGGACATCGCCGCCGTTGTCCTTTCCAGTGGGATTCAAGGCTTGATCGTCGGCAACACGACGTTGACGCGACCCGAGATCATTCCTTCGAATCTCGCCAAAGAAGCGGGCGGTTTTTCAAGCCCCGTCATGTTCGACATGACGACAAAACTGCTCGGCAACATGTACAGGCTAACACAAGGAAAAATACCCCTCATAGGGAACTGCGCCATCGACACGGGCGAAAAAGCCTATCGGAAAATCCGCGCCGGTGCCTCGCTGGTTCAGATTTTCACAGCGTTGGTTTACGAAGGGCCGCTGGTTGTTCGCAAGATCAAGCGGGAACTGGCCACCGCGCTCAAGCGTGACGGGTTCAAGTCCGTGGCCGAGGCCGTAGGCGCCGACCATAAAGGCTAAAAGCCCTTAACGCCTAGATATTGTTCGCTTTTTTTACCCAACCCAGATTACGGGCTTTGCCGCAAGTAAATAGGGCCTTTATCTATCGCCCCCGGCGTTGTATTCGCTTTACTTTAAGATTTCGGGATATTTCTCTATGCCATTCAATCCTTGGAACCCTTTAGGCCTCGATACTTATGCGTTATTAAAACCTCTGCTCTTCGCGGCCCCGCCCGAACGCGTACACGAGCTCATGCTTTTGTTGCTTTGGAAGGGCTATGGCCCTGATTTTTCAACGCCCGACGATCCGGCCTTGGCCGTAACCATCGACGGTCTGGTTTTTCCCAACCCCGTCGGTCTCGCTGCGGGTTTTGATCGTCAAGGCGTGGCTATCGACGAACTTATGCGTTTCGGCTTTGGCTCCGTCGAGATCGGAACGGTCAGACCCAAGCCTCACGCCGGCAATCCTACGCCGCGCCTGTTCTGGGTCAAAGAAGCCAAAGCCCAGCTTCGCCGCCTCGGCGAACCGAGCGACGGCCTTGACATCATGTGCCAACGCCTCAAGGACTGGCGCGAAAAACCGGCGCGAACGGCAAACCCCGTAGGCGTAAATCTTTGCCCGCAAAACGATCCGGAAAAAGCGGGAGACGAACTTGCCGAAAGCCTGTCGCGAATCGCCCTGCATGCCGACTTCATCACGATCAATCTTTCCTTTTTGAATGCGCCGGGCGAGCGTGCAACCAAATACCGCGCGTTTCTTGCCGCCGCGCTTGAGCCCATCATGAAGGCGCGTCAAAAGCTCGAAAGGATCGTGCCTGTTTTCGCCAAGATGTCACCGGACGCCACGGAACCCCAGCAAAGGGACATTGCCGCGATCGTTCTCGACGTGGGCTTGCAAGGCTTGATCGTCGGGGATTCGACGCTTTCGCGCCCCAGCAACGTGCCGCGCGACATCGCAGCCGAAAGAGGCGGCCTTTCCGGCGGTCCGCTTTTCAGCCTGTCAACGCGGGTTTTGTCCAACATGTACCGCTTCACCAAGGGCAAAATCCCCCTTGTCGGATGCGGCGGCATACTGAACGGCGAAGACGCCTATGCAAAGATACGGGCTGGCGCTTCGATGGTGCAGATCCACACGGCCCTGGCTTTGGAAGGGCCGATGGTCGTCAACCGCATCAAAAACGAACTGGCGGCCCATCTGCGCCAGGACTCGCTGGAAAAACTTCAAGACGCCATCGGGGCCGATCACAAAAAATAGTGCCGACGCGCGTAAAATTCAGGATCAAAGAGGCTGGAGCTTGGCTTTGGCGGGATTTTCGTTCCACGCCATCACGTGCCATCCCTCGCCATCGGGAGCAAGAACGCATGCGTGTCCCGTTTTCACTTTGTTGGCTTGCTCGCACGGCTTGCCTGTCACCAGCGTATATATCAATCGCAAGATGCCGTTGCTGGTCACCGCGATGTTATAGGCGCCTTCGGGCGAATCCATCATAGTATCAACCAGTTTGCGGTTTTGTTCGCGCAGAAAATCGGCCAGCGCCGCGTTAAGCTCCTCGAGCGAAGGCTTCCACTGCATCGCCTTAGGCCAATCGCCGAACTTCTCCCACTGTTCCAGAGGTTCCGTGCCGTATTTCTGGCGGATCGCGACGCTATCGAGACCCTCCCACAATCCGTAATCAATTTCGCGCAAGCGTTCATCGACACGAAAAGGCTGGCGCGCTTGGTTGGCAATAATTTCCGCAAAACGGCATGTGCGCAACAGCGGTCCTGCGACGATTTCCACGACAGGATCAAAGCGTTGCTCGACATACGCGGCTGCGGCAAGGGCCTGTTTCTCGCCATCGGCGGTAAGCGCCAAATCCGTGCGCGCGCCCACCCATACAGGCGTTTGCCCAGCCTCGAACGTGTTGCCGTGACGAAAAAGAATAAGCGAGGCTTTTTTCATGACGGATAAGTATACGCCCCGTCATACGCGGGAAGCAACTCGCCTTCATTGTCGATGATCTTTTCGGCGCGCATCGCATCTTCGGCGCTGTCGATGCCGATATGGCTGCGGCCCTGATAATCCACGACGACGACGCGGATTTTCAGGCCGTTTTCAAGCGCGCGCAATTGTTCCAGCTTTTCCGCTTGTTCCAATCGTCCCTGCGGCAACCCGACGATTTGCGCCAGCGTTTGGCGACGGTAGCCGTACATGCCGATGTGACGATAAACGAGCGGATTTTCCGCTCCTTCTCTTACAAAAGGAATGACGCTCTTTGAAAAATAAAGCGCGTTATAATGGTTGTCGAACGTCACCGTCGTGCCACCGACTTCGCCGACTGCTTTGGCGGCGCGCAGCGCTTTATAAGTTTGTTTGGTGAGGCGAACAGCAGGCGTAAAGATGCCGACGGATGAATCCGTCTCCATCGCGTTTCTGATCGCGCGGATGACCCACGGCGGCGTAAGCACGGCATCGCCTTGCAGATTGATCACCTTGTCGACGTCGGCGGGCATTTGCTGGAGAGCTGCATGAACGCGTTCGGTGCCGTTGGAAATTTCCGGTGCTGTCATGATGCAGGCCGCGCCTATCTTGGCGCAGAAATCCGCAATGCGGTGGTCGTCGGTCGTGACGACGACGTTGTCTTTGCCCGCTGCGCTCGCGCCGAGCGCCCACACGCGCTGGAGCAACGGAACGCCAGAGATGAGCGCCAACGGCTTTCCCGGGAACCGCGTCGAGCCGTAACGGGCGGGGATGATGATGCGTAAAGTCACGCTTCCGTTCCTGCTTTTAACGTCAACCCGTCCTTTTCGACGCCAACCGTCACCTTCGCGCCGTTCTGGACTTTTCCGGATAATATGTCCTGCGCCAGAGGGTTTTGCAACGTACGCTGGATAACGCGCTTCAGGGGTCTTGCGCCATAAACGGGATCATAGCCCGCTTCGGCCAGCCATTTCAGGGCTTCGGGAGTCATGTCGAGCATGATTTTGTGTTCAGCCAAAAGCTTCTTGAAGCGCTCGATCTGCACGCCGACGATGCCGCCCATGTCCTCGCGGCTGAGGCGGCGGAAGACGAGGATTTCGTCAAGACGGTTCACGAACTCGGGCAGGAAGTGCCGACGGACGCTTTCCATGACCAGGTCGCGCGTGTGCGGCGAAAGCTGCTCGCCGTCGTCCTGCGCGATGGCTTCCGCCCCGATGTTCGAGGTAAGCACAATAAGTGTGTTGCGAAAATCGACGACGCGGCCTTGCCCGTCGGTCAGACGGCCGTCGTCAAGCACCTGTAACAGGACGTTGAAAACGTCCGGGTGCGCCTTTTCGACTTCGTCGAACAGAACGACCTGATAGGGACGGCGGCGTACGGCTTCGGTGAGCGCCCCCCCTTCCTCATAACCCACATAGCCCGGCGGCGCGCCGATAAGCCGCGCGACGGCGTGCTTTTCCATATATTCCGACATGTCGACCCGCACCATCGCCTGTTCGTCGTCGAACAGAAACTCAGCCAAAGCCTTGGTAAGCTCGGTCTTGCCAACGCCCGTTGGCCCAAGAAACAAAAACGATCCAAGCGGCCGGTTCGGGTCCTGAAGCCCCGCGCGCGCACGGCGCACGGCGTTCGATACGGCCACGATGGCCTCGTCCTGCCCGATGACGCGACGGCGCAAATGTTCCTCCATCTTGAGCAGCCTGTCGCGCTCCCCCTGAAGCATTTTATCGACCGGCACGCCAGTCCAGCGGCTGACGATGGCGGCGATGTCGCTGTCCTTGACCGCTTCGTCGAGCATGCGGTTCTTGGCCTGCATTTCTATGAGGTACAACTTGCGCTCAAGATCGGGAATGATGCCGTACATCAATTCGCCGGCGCGCGCGTACTCGCCGGCGCGTTCGACGTTCTCCAGCTCGGCTCGCGCTTGCTCCAATTGCTCCTTAAGCCTTTGCGCGCTGGCAAGCTGCTCTTTTTCGGCGCGCCAGCGGGCCGTAAGCTCCGCCGCTTTTTCCTCGAGCGCCGCCAGTTCGCCCGACAACTTGGCAAGCCTTTCTTGAGACGCTTTGTCCCGCTCTTTTTTGAGCGCAGCCTGTTCGATTTTAAGCTGTACGACGCGCCGATCTATTTCATCGACTTCCTCCGGCTTGCTGTCGGCCTCCATGCGCAGGCGCGCGGCGGCTTCGTCGATCAGGTCGATGGCCTTGTCGGGCAAAAAGCGATCCGTAATATAGCGGTTGGAAAGGGTCGCCGCCGCCACGATCGCGCCGTCCGTAATGCGGATTCCGTGATGCAGTTCGTACTTTTCCTTAAGGCCCCGCAGGATGGATATAGTGTCCTCGACGGTTGGCTGGCTCACATAGACGGACTGAAAACGCCGCGCCAAGGCCGCGTCCTTTTCGATGTATTTCCGGTATTCGTTGAGCGTCGTGGCTCCGACGCAATGCAGCTCGCCGCGCGCCAGCGCAGGCTTGAGCATGTTCGAAGCGTCCATCGCGCCTTCGGTTTTTCCCGCGCCGACCAACACATGAAGCTCATCGATAAAAACGATAATCTCGCCCGCAGCCGCCGCGATTTCCTTCAGGACGGCTTTCAGTCTTTCTTCGAATTCTCCACGGTATTTCGCGCCGGCGACCAGAGCGCCGAGATCAAGCGCCAAAACGCGTTTGTCCTTAAGGCCTTCGGGCACGTCGCCCTTGACGATGCGTTGGGCCAATCCCTCGACGATCGCGGTTTTGCCCACGCCCGGTTCGCCGATCAGCACCGGATTGTTTTTCGTGCGCCGCGCCAGAACCTGTATCGTGCGGCGAATTTCCTCGTCGCGCCCGATGACGGGATCAAGCTTGCCTTCGCGCGCCACCTGGGTCAGGTCGCGCGCGTATTTGTTCAACGCTTCATACCCCTCCTCGGCTCCTGGCGTATCGGCGGTGCGGCCACGGCGGAGTTCAGCGATCGCCTCGCTCAGACCCTCCGGCGTCACGCCCGCTTCGGCCAAGGCTTTTTGGGCCGCCGATCCCCGCATCGCCGCCAAAGCCTGCAGCATGCGTTCGGCTGTGACGTAGCTGTCGCCAGCTTTTTTGGCCAGATCTTCCGCAGCGCCCAGAACCCGGGCGAAATCCGGAGTCAGCAGCAATTGGTCGGCGCTGCCGGACGCGAAAACCTTGGGCGTTTTTTCAAGCTCCGCATCGACGGCCTGCATGGCCTTTTGCGAATCGCCGCCCGCCGCCTTGATCAAGTTGGCCGCCAAGCCCTCCCGATCTTCCAAAAGCGCCTTGAGCATATGCTCAGGTTGCAGACGCTGGTGCTGCATTTTGACGGCGGTCATCTGCGCGTTCTGAAGGAACCCTTGCGCGCGGTCGGTGTATTTTTCGAGGTTGATCATGGAGCGTGTTTCCTGACTGGCACAGAAGAAGATTTAGGCAGACATCAGGAAAATACAAGGGGCGGGGAGAAAGATAGGGGACGAAAAAAGGCGCAGTTCATATCTCGCCCCAGATGCCTATCACCGAAACACCAGCCGTTTCGACACGAAAAAGTTAAAAAACATCCCCGCCGCCGTGCCTATCAAAAGGCCGATGAAGGGGTAATCATAAACTAATTGGATCGTGCTGACGCTCAGGCTGTACGCGCCGCGATTAAAGACAAGGCCGACAGCGCAGACGATGGCAAACTTGGTCCATTGCTTGGCCATCGGCTCATGATCAATATCGCGGAACGTAAAAACGCGGTTGCCAAACCACGTTACCGTTACCGCGAACGGAAAAGCGAAAAGGCCCGCCCCGATGCGGCTTAAGCCAAGGGCATGAATGCCTACATAGAGAAAGATCGTATCGACGATAAAACCGGCCACGCCTACGCCGCCGAATTTGCAGAATTCCACCACGATCCGCGCGCGCTTTTCCCCGACGCCATCAGCCATCAGCTTAAAAAAGAAATTATGGGCGCGATTAATCACGGCTTTGCGTCACGGGGATGTTGAGGTAGCGCATCCGTTTCAACTCGCGCCGCGCGCGCGTAACCGTCTCAAGGATCAGGCCGCACGAAAAGCTGAGGAACGACAACAGATACATGCCCATGGCCAACACCGCCGTCGGCAAGCGCGGCACCAAGCCCGTCCCCAAAAACTCTATCACGATCGGCACGGCCAGCCCCGTCCCAGCCAAAAGCAAAAATGCGGCGAACAGAGAGAAAAACTGCATCGGCCTTTCTTCCTTGATCAAGACCGTGATCATCCACAAGATTCGAAAGCCATCGCGGAAAGTGCTGAGCTTGCTGATCGAACCTGCGGGGCGATCCTTATAAGGCGTTTCGACTTCTGCCGTCGGCATGCGCAGCTCCAACGCATGCACAGTGAGTTCCGTTTCCGTCTCGAATCCGACGGCCAACGCCGGAAAGCTTTTGACATAGCGGCGCGAAAACACACGGTAGCCTGAGAGCATATCCTTAAACCGGTTGCCGAATGTCCATGCGACAAGACTGGTAAGAAGCCAATTGCCAAAACGATGGCCGGGGCGGTAAGCCTCCTCGATATTCGTGATGCGCGCGCCGTTCACCATGTCAAGGCGTTCGTCGAGCAAAAGTTGAACCATCTTCGGCGCGGACGCGGCGTCATACGTCGCGTCGCCGTCCACCAAAACATAAACATCCGCTTCAATGTCGGCGAACATGCGGCGCACGACATTGCCCTTGCCCTGCAGCGGCTCACGGCGCACGATCGCGCCCGCTTTCATCGCGGCCTCAATCGTGCGGTCTTTCGAATTGTTGTCGTACACGTAGATTTTCGCTTGCGGCAACGCACGGCGAAAGTCTCTCACGACCTGCGCGATGGCAGCTTCCTCGTTGTAGCAGGGGATTAGTACGGCGATGCGCATGGCTTCATTCATGAGAAGTCCCCGAAGGTGTTTGTTTCACTTGGCACAAGACCAGCTGACTGTCGTAAAGGCGGTCATCGACCTTTTGGCAGGTTTGCGGAATATGCGTGAGGTTATAAGCCGCCAGAGCCGATTCCGCCAGCTCCGCCTGCCATTGCGGAATGAGCAGCAAAAACGATCCCTTATGGGACGTCAGGCGCTCCCGCACCACGGCGTTTATGCCTTTGTTTTCGTCAGGACTGGCAAAATTGCTCTGGATCCGGACGAAGGGGATTTCAGGGGGGAATGCGCTTACGACATGGGAATAAGGCTCAAACCCCGCCATCAGGATCATGGGGCTGGACTCCAACGGCACAGGGGGGATATCGGCTTGGACTGCGCGATCGAGCCAACGATCCAAACGCGTCCAGTTGCCTGGCTGAACCGTCGCGGCAAGAACGGCAAGCACGGACGCCGCCACAAGCCCGCGCGTTCGCGCCCGCAAGGGCAACAGGCCCACCGCGAAGACGATCAGCATCGGCGCGAGCATCTCTAGCGGGACAAGGTAGCGGTAAATCGCGAATATTGCGACCCACGCCGCATAAGCGATCACGCACGCCCACAGCAGGTAACGCGCCGCGTACGGTACGGCGATGTGTTCGGATGCCTGAACCCTGCTTCCAAGGAAAAAACGGGCCGCCAAAGCCAGCGGAAGCAAGGCATACAAGACCGGTATCTTCAGGTCGCGCCAAGGAATTTCGCCTGCACGCAAGGGGTTTTTGGCAAAAATGAACGGAAAAAGAATGCGATCATGCCATGACGGCGGCAAAAATTGCGTGTCGCGCGCGCTGGTGAACGGCGCAAGCGGCGATTTAAAAACGTCGTTGAAATAGGGAAACAGCGGACTGCCGAAATGCGTCTGCAAAAACACGGCCCAATGCCCCAACGATACGGCTAAACCCATCAACACACCTACGCCGAACAGGAAGCTGATCATCACTCTGCGGCGCAGCGAACCCATCACTAGCAATAACGCAAAGCAAAGACCGAGACAAAAGATAACGCTGGGCAGCTTGAGGCCCATCATCAGCCCTGCCGGAAACCCCGCCAGCAAGGAGATTCCCGCCGCACGTCGGACGGACCCGCGAACAAGCATTTTATAGTGACGCACGACGATCAGCGCCGACAGGAACAAGCCTAAGCTCGTGACGTTGTCGTAAAACGTCGTGCCTATTTGCGCGATGCCGCCGCCGCCCAACATGCCGATGGCTGCAAGCGCGGCACATGCCAGAACCTTATGGCGCGGGTTTGGAATAATCAGGCTGACATGCGCCAACATAAAAAGGAGGACAAAGTTCAACCCCTGCGCCGCGCCAAGAACGAAACCTGCGACACGAGCCGGAACGTGCGTTGCAAGCAAATAAAAAGACACATCAACAGTCGGGTTGTAAAAAAACGTTGTTTGCGAAGGCAAAAGATTGGACGTATAGCGCCCCGTCACAAAAGCATAAGCGTTGTACCAATGGTAATTCCGCAAATCCCAGTTGGCGTCCTGCCCCAGATAAAGAGCCAAAACACCGAAAAACAAAGGTCCCGCGAACAAAAGGACCAGAGCCAACCAGCGCGCCTTATGCCCCTGCGGAGGAAGACAAAGAGCTTCGTCAAAGGACAACGAAGGATGCATGTGCCGGATTCCTGTCACCCTTTGCGAGGCTGGCTATCGAGCCCTGAGCGGACGGGGCGGCCCCACGGTGGC
>CAZYPX010000027.1:0-18588 GCA_964649675.1 uncultured Rhodospirillaceae bacterium
GGCAAGGGCCGCCGCGTCGCTGTTCGGCTCTCCCGTGATAACGCGGCAATGCGCCCGCTCGCCCCACGCCTGCAGCTGGCTTACGGCGGCGGCGCGAAACGTGTCGCAAGCGGCCAGCATAACGTTAACCCCATCTTGCCTGTAGGTGTGCGCCAGCTTTCCTATGGTTGTCGTTTTTCCGGTGCCGTTAACCCCCACCACAAGAATAACATGAGGTCTGCGCGCGGGGTTGATGGCGAGCGGTTGGGCGTAAGGCGTGAGAAGCTCAGTCAGCGACTCCGCCAACGCCTGACGAACCTCTTCGTCGGTGACTTCTTTGCCAAAGCGGTTTTTGGCGAAATCGGACACCAGCTTGGCCGACGAAGACGGGCCGAGATCGGCGGCGATCAAAAGCTCCTCAAGCTCGTCAAGCGCCTCCTGATCGAGCTTGCGCTTTGTGAAAACGCCGGCAATGCTGCCCGATAGCTTTTCGCTGGAGCGGTGCAGCCCCGCCTTGAGGCGCGAAAACCAGCCGGTCTTTCGATCACTATCTCTCATGATTACGAAACCTCATCCACACTTTCCTGCGGCTTTTTTGCAACGGCGCGTTGGCCGTCGCGCGATACGATCTCCACGATAACGATGGAGCCGACTTTCGCCGCGAAAGGCAACTTTACCTCGGCAAACGTCGGCGTTCGTCCCAAGCCGTCTTGTTCCACAAGGACTTCAAGCTTTTGTCCGGTCAACGCGTCGAGATGCCGCGTGACCGCCGTTTCTCCAAGCTTGCGCAAACGCGCAGCGCGCGCGCGCCGCACAGCCATATCGACCATCGGCATTTTGGAAGCCGGCGTTCCCGATCGCGCGGAATACGGAAACACGTGCAACCACGTCAAACCGCATGCTTCGACCAGATTGATCGTATGCGCAAACATGTCCTCGGTTTCCGTAGGAAACCCGGCAATGATGTCGGCGCCGAACGTCACATCGGGGCGCAAGGTCCTCGCGCGTTCGCAAAACTTCCGTATGTCATCGCTCAAATGACGGCGCCTCATGCGTTTGAGCACCATATCGTCGCCCGCTTGCATGCTGATGTGCAAATGGGGCATGAGGCGCGGTTCGTCGGCGATGAGTTGCCATAAATCTTCGTCAACCTCGAGGAGATCAAGCGAGGAAAGCCTCACCCTCGGCAATTCCGGAACATCGTCCAAAACGCGGCGCACCATGCCGCCTAAAGTCGTCTTGTCAGGCAAATCAGCGCCGTAGGCGGTGATATCCACGCCTGTAAAGGCGATTTCACGGTAACCTTTCTCGACGAGCGTCCTCACCTGTTCGACAACAGCCTCAACCGGCACCGAGCGCGACGGGCCGCGTCCGAAAGGTACGATGCAAAACGTGCAACGGTGATTGCAACCGTTTTGCACCTGGACAAAGCCCCGCCAGACACCTTCAAAGCCATGAACAAGATGCCCGGCGGCATCCTTCACCTTTTGAATGTCGCTCAGGCGAACACGTTCGCCCTCGAGAGAGCGGTAGGCCTCCGGCTTCATTTTCAGGTCGTTGCCGATAACGTGATCGACTTCCTCCATTGCGGCGAAGGCGTCGGGATTCACCTGCGCGGCGCAGCCCGTGACGATGATTTTAGCCTTGGGGCGCTCGCGCCGCATTTTTCGGATGGTTTGCCGAGCTTGGCGTTCGGCCTCGCCAGTCACGGCGCACGAGTTGATAATGACGGCGTCCGTTAAACCCGCAGCCTCGGCATGCTGACGCATCACCTCGGACTCGTAGGTGTTCATGCGGCAACCGAAAGTGATAATGTCAAGCATAGCGCATTTCCCAATGCTCAATGCCGCGCGCGGTCAAATATTACCGTCTCGCAACCAAAGGCTGGGTTCCGCTCGCGTTGTCGTCCGTGTCTTCCGGCCCAAAAAAAGGAGTCGCGGCCGGCGATCGCCGCTCGACGGCGGCTTGGGCTTGCGGCTGTGGTTGCGCGCTTCCATCCGCCATCGCGTCAGGAGCAGCGTTAACAGGCGGCGCCAGCTGACCATCCGTCGTGTAATAATTGGACGGCATATCGGGCTGTTGTCCAAACTGTTGAGGTTGCGGGCCGCGCGCGCGTTGTTCCGAAGCCGTCGCTTCGTTGATCGCTTCGATGATCCGGTAATAGTGCTCGGCATGTTGCAAAAGGTTTTCCGCCACGACCCGATCGCCGGAGCTCGATGCGTCGCGCGCCAAAGTTTGATATTTCTCATAGACCTGCCACGCATTGCCGCGCACCCTTACTTCCGGCCCGTTGCTGTCGAATGTCTGGTGGCGCAATGACGCCGCAGAACGCGGACGGCTTGATCCCATCGAACCTTGCGAAGAGGGATGGCCTCCGCTGTTGTTTCCACCGTTACCGCCGTGATGACGGCCACGCGAACGCCTCCCGCCTGGACCTTGTCTCATATGTGTGTCCTATCCGTAACTGTAATTAAACGCGATTATCCACTTTATTTCCGTTGTCCTTGCGCCCTTATTGTTTTTATCGTGATGAGGCGACCGTTCGACAACTCTTAATCTTGCATCCTCCCGGTTCCTCCGCGGATCACGATGCCCCGTTACATAGCAGGCATCCTTTGCAAGCCAGTATGTCTTAACCTTCTTGGCTGTTGCGGACAACAGTTTTTTTTGTTTGATGGCTATAACCTTGTTTTTGCGCCTGTCCAGCCATGGCGATGATGCTAAATTCACGCATATGCGATTCGCGATTGAATCGCGCGATATCGCGTTTTTTCCGGTCCTTTCATGCCTGATTTATACTTTGAAAAGCGCTATGGCCTCGATGAGGGCAAGATTATTTGCGGCGTTGATGAGGTTGGCCGTGGCCCCTTGGCGGGGCCAGTCATAGCCGCTGCGCTCATCCTGCCGCGCGTGGGCTTGCCTGCGGATATCGAAAACCAGATACGCGACAGCAAGCAAATCAGCGAAAAAAAACGCGAACTGTTGTTTCCCGTCTTGACCGGACTTTGTTGTTACGCTGTCGCCGAAGCCACAGTCGAGGAAATCGACCGCATCAATATCCTTAACGCCAGCCTTCTCGCCATGACGCGGGCGGTTGAAAACTTATCCGCCAAACCCGATGTTGCCCTTATCGACGGCAACAAAGCGCCGCGCCTTTCCTGCCAAACCATCACCATCGTGAAAGGCGACAGCAAAAGCCTTTCGATCGCCGCCGCGTCGATAATCGCCAAAGTCACACGTGACAGGCTCATGAAAAAACTCGCGCTCGACCATCCCGGCTACGGCTGGGACAAGAACGCAGGCTATGGAACTGCTGCGCACTTGAAAGCCCTGCAGGAACTCGGCGCCACATGCTGGCACCGTATGACCTTCGAGCCGGTGACAAAACTCAAAAAAGCCGTTTAACCAACATAACGTGACAGGATCGCATATTTAGTAGTCCAGCGACTTTAGGATTCCATCTATTGATCTTCTATCCCCCCACGTGATTCTTTTGCACCAGTTTATGAGCGCTTATCAATAAGCTAATGATTCCAAAGACTCTTTTTGCTACACTTTTAACGCGTCATTAACTAGTCTGTGGATATTTTCCTGCCTTATGCGAAGAGCTATCAAAAAAATAACGCCTGAAGTTTCCTCACTGCCCCTCGACCAGATTTTGCTTGGGGACAGCATCGGCATTTTGAACGAGCTTCCACCGCATTCGATTGACGCCGTTTTCGCTGATCCTCCCTATAATCTCCAACTCGGCGGCGAACTTCTGCGGCCCAACAATTCAATAGTCGATGCCGTCGATGACGATTGGGACAAGTTTTCCGATTTCGCGGCTTATGATAAGTTCACCTATGAATGGCTTAAGGGAGTCAAGCGCGTCTTAAAACCCGACGGCAGCCTGTGGGTTATAGGCAGTTACCACAACATCTTCCGCGTTGGCGCGATTTTGCAGAACCTCGGCTTTTGGATTTTGAACGACATCATCTGGTGCAAGACGAACCCGATGCCGAATTTCCGTGGTAAACGTTTTACAAATGCCCACGAAACGATGATCTGGGCCTCCACGGCGCCCGACGCCAAGCCGTGCTTCAATTATGAAGCCATGAAGAATATGAACGACGAAAAGCAGATGCGCAGCGACTGGATACTGCCTATTTGCTCGGGCAAGGAACGTCGCCGCGATGAAGACGGCGGAAAAGTCCACCCGACGCAAAAGCCGGAAGCCCTTCTTTACCGCGTTATCATGTCATCGACGAAACCCGGCGATGTGATCCTCGATCCCTTCTTCGGTAGCGGCACCACCGGTGCGGTTGCCAAAAAGCTTGGCCGCAACTACATAGGCATCGAACGCGATCCGGCCTATGCAAAACACGCCAAAAAACGCTTGGCCGAGATCAAATCCCCGCCGCAACCCGAATTTCTTATTACGCCGTCCAGGCGCGAAGAGCCGCGCATTCCCTTCGGCACGGTTTTGGAGCGCGGCATGTTGCGGCCTGGCGATTTTCTTTACGACGAACGCCAACGCCACCGCGCGCGCGTCAAGGCCGACGCTACGCTGATCGCCGCCGACCGTTCCGGCGAGGAAATTCGCGGCTCGATTCACAAGGTCGGCGCGACAGTACAAGGCCTTCCGGCCTGCAATGGATGGACGTTCTGGTGTTTCGACGCGGGCAACAAGCTTGTGCCTATCGATCTTTTACGGCAGCGCATCCGCGCTGAGATTGTCAACCACGCCATCTGATCATTGCGGCGCGTACTGGTAAACAAGCCTCTTATAATCCTGATCCTCGTAAAGATCGAGCGAGATCAGTCGAGCGTCTATGCGGGCGATATCGCCTTTGCCCTGAGTCAATCTATTCGCGGAAAACCCAATATTGTTTATAGGACGTGACATTTTTTCAATATTCGTGATGCGCATATTGAACTGCGCGAATATGATCCGCGATTTATTTCCATCTTCTTTTAAGCGTTCAAGCAAAGCCTTCCCGTCATCGACCCCCAACGGGATTCCGGGCAAATTTATGGGCTGGTCAAGCACAAACCTGAACATCGTAGGCAAAATATTCCTTTTGTTGCCTTCATTTTCACAGGCTGCGTCAATCTTGCCGTTAAACGTCAAAGTGTTCGCGTTATTGGGCGAAGATGTTGACGTAAAACGAAAGATCTTCTCGTCGAAATCATAGCGGTCCAATTTGAGAATCGCCTTGTAAGCGATGGCGGTCGGGTAGGTTTCGATTTCCTGACGAATGGACTTTCGTACCGCATTTTGAAATTCGGCCCATCTGAAGTCGTTCTTGAAATAATGGTTGTACAGAGCGCACTCTTGAACTAAGGCGACGCTGTCGATCACGTCGTCGTCGTTGACGTCTATGGCGCCGAACCTGATCAGGGTTTTTACAAGGTTTCCGTATGTGAGTTCGGCATGCTCCGTGGCATGGGCCGGAACTAACGGCAACGCGGCGGCCATAGACAGCATCGTCAAGAAAAACGAGGCTCTAGCGAAAAAAGATCTACAAAAACATTTCATGGCTATTCATCCCTTCTTGCTTCATGGCATGACGTATAACCTTTCTCATGACGCTCGGCAAAGCCTCTTCGTTAAGACGGGCCGGCGCGATCCAACGTCCATCGCAACGCGCCGAGCTTGTGGCAATGGCGACATACATTTCAAGGCTAAAATGCGAGAAAACGTGACGCACCGCGCCAGGCAAAAGCTTCCACTGCGCACGCAACGGGGCTTCGCATGTTGCGGAATCGAGCGTGGGGATTGCGCCTTCGCGCCATGAGGACGAGGGTATTTCCGTCATCCCGCCTAACAGTCCGCCGGAAGGTCTTTGGCGCACAAACACTTCGCCCTTTTTGTTTTTCAGGAAAAAGGCGAAGCCATAGCGCGTGGGCTTGTCCTTAAACGCGGCGCGGCGCGGCAAGTCTTCCGCCATGCCCTTTTTTTCCGCGCGGCACTCGTTTGCAAGCGGACATAGAGCGCACCTTGGCTTGCGCGGCACGCATACCGTTGCGCCAAGGTCCATAAGGGCTTGGGCATAGTCGCCGTAGCGGTTACGCGGTAGTAAGGCTGCGGCCAACCGTCTAAGTTCCGGCTTGGCCTTGTCCAACGGAAGCGTAACCGCGTAAAGGCGTGCCATGACCCGCTCGACGTTGCCATCCACGACGTTCGCAGGTCTATCGAAAGCAATGGCGGTGATAGCCGCCGTCGTGTAGGGCCCGCACCCCGGCAATTTACGGAGTTCCTCCTCGCAGGAAGGAAATTCGCCCTTATAGTCGTGATAAACGACCTTTGCAGCTTCGTGCAACGCGTGCGCGCGGCGATAATAGCCCAGTCCGGCCCACATCTTGAGAACGTCCTCCCGTTTGGCTTTTGCCAATGCCTTTACGTTGGGCCATCTCTTGACGAATTTTTCGAAGTAGGGAGTTACGGCCGCAACCGTGGTCTGTTGCAACATTATTTCAGAAAGCCATACATGGTAGGGATTGGGGCTCTCCCCGTGTAAGGGCCTCCACGGCAGTTCGCGGCGATGCCGGTCATACCACGCAAGTATTTTCCTGCTTATTTGGCTCATAAATGCGTAAGCCCTTCGTGGAAACGCAGAGTGGACATGGATAGGCCCCTTGCGCGCCAGCCATCTTTGGGGCAGTTTCGCGCCATGGCCTTTCCGTCAACGCTCGCCGCCGTAATAGACAACGTCGCCCGTAAAACGATCGGCAAAGACTGGAACCTGTATAGCATGCTTCTCAGGCATTGGGGCGAAATCGTCGGCGAAGAATATGCCAGAGTCACAACACCGGTAAAAGTGTCTTTTCCAAAAGGAAAGGCCGCAAACGAAAAATGGACGCAAGGACATCGGACCGATGGCGTTTTGCACATACGCCTGCCGCAAGGCATGACGATGGAGTTCGCTTTCCATTCGGAGCAAATACGCCAGCGCATCGCTTCCTTCTGCGGTTTTGAAGCTATCGAGAAAATCGCGCTAGAGACTTATTATTACACGCCCCCGCCGAACAAGGATGACGGAGCAGAACCCCTCCCCCGCAAGATCATCCCCATTCCGGAATCAATCAACGACATCGAAAACGAAGAGCTCCGCGCCGCACTCGAAAGCCTTGCGAAGTCGATGCCCTAAGCTTTGCGGTACAGATGCAGATAGCGTTGATGCAAATAAAGCGTATTGACGCGCAACGTTTCCTCGGGAACCCAGCCGTGCCCTAACTTGAATTTGTTGGAGGCTATGAACGTTCCGGGTTTCGCTTCTTGTTTCAGTTTCCGGCCTATCCCCTCCATGAAATGCGGCATCTGATACACCACAACCGCATCAGCCTGAGAAAAATCGAAATCGAGGAAGTTCATATTACGGTACTCAAGATTATTCATCTTTGACAAATACTTGAGGCATCTCGACCACATATAAGTGTGCCACGTGATTTCGATGCCGATGACCTTTGCCTGGGGCATGGCGCGGGCTATTTCGCGTGTAAAGAGCCCATTACCCGATCCCAGATCGATAACCGTATATGAATCCAGCTTTCGCTTGGCATAATCCTGCTTTAACAAGTCGATGACTTTCTCGCGGATGGCAGGAGCTGTGCGAATATTCGGAACGCTTTTATGGAACAGGATGTTAAAGGCCATAAGCCCCAGCGAGCCCCAGCATATCCAGAACAGGATGTTGTTGACGAAAAAAACGAACCATTGAGGACTCCAGGTCAAAACGTTCATAAACCAATCACCCACAGATGAATCTCCGTCCGTTTCAATCACCAAAAGGCCGACGCATCTTTATAGCACAGACCCAAAAACATCCACCAAAACATCGGCCTCCAGTAATTAAATTTAGTTAACGACGCGAATTGCGTTGCCCAAACGCCGCCCTTTGAATTAAACCAACATCCGCCATAAACATGCGACAATCGCATGTTTGCTTGAGTCAGGCCGCCTTGGCCGCCTATACTGCCAACTTCTTGATTCGGGAGTGAAAAAAATGACAAAGCCAATTATGTGCTTATTGGCCGTTTTCGGGCTTTTCGCCGTCTGCGCTTCGCCCTCTCAGGCCCATAGCGCGCAACCCAAGCAAATTTATCTGGGCAAGGAAGACGCGCCGGTTACGCTTCAGGAGTTCGCCTCTTTTACGTGTTCGCACTGCGGCGCCTTCAAAACTAACATTTTCCCCGAGATTGAAAAGAAATACATCGAGACGGGAAAACTCAGGTACATCTTCCGTGACTTTCCGATCGACGGGATCGCCCTTAAAGCTTCGGCCCTGACGCATTGCATGCCGGACGACCAGTATTATCCTCTCGTCAAGGTTCTGTTTAAAAACATGGATCAGTGGGCCTTTGGCAAAACGCCCGAGCAAACAATAATACAATACGCCAAACTGGGCGGCTTGAGCGAAGACAAGGCCAATGCCTGCCTTAAGGACACGAATCTGTTCGACGCCATCGTCGCGGGACGCGCATTGGGGCAGGAAAAATACAACATCACGTCCACGCCCACGTTTATATTCAACGATGGCCAGGAGAAAATCGTCGGCGCGTTAAAGCTTGAGGATTACGAGGCCGTGATTGAGCGCCTTCTTGACAAGGCAAAAACCGCGACGAACGCCGCGACAAACAAATAATCAGCAGGGGTTGTAATTGCAGCTTACGCGTCTTTGCCTTCAGGGCTTTAAGTCCTTTGTTGAAACAACGGATATTGACATCCACGCAGGAATGACGGGGATCGTTGGGCCGAACGGTTGCGGCAAATCCAACCTTGTCGAAGCCCTGCGGTGGGTGATGGGCGAAAACTCGCCCAAGCGCATGCGTGGAAGCGAAATGGACGACGTCATCTTCGCCGGTACCGCGATGCGGCCTTCGCGCAATCTTGCCGAAGCCACGCTTATTCTCGACAACACAAGACGGACCACGATCGCCGAGTTCAACGACTCGGATGAAATCGTGGTTACTCGCCGCATCGAGCGCGGCGGCGGTTCGGAATACCGTATCAACGGCAAACCCGTCCGCCAACGGGATGTGCATGTCCTCTTTGCCGATCATGCGACGGGAGCTCACTCCACAAGTATTGTCGGCCAAGGCCAGATCGACGCCCTCATACGCGCCAAGCCGCAAGACCGCCGCCAAATTCTCGAAGAGGCTTCGGGAACATCTGGGCTGCATGCGCGCCGTCACGAGGCCGAACTCAAGCTGAAAGCCGCCGAACAAAACGTGACGCGTGTGGACGACGTGCTTCGTACGCTCGACGCGCAACTGCGTAGCCTCAAACAACAGGTGCGTCAGGCCTCGCGCTATCGTAACCTCGCCGAAGGTATCCGAAAGACCGAAGCCGCGCTGTTGCATTTGCGCTGGCTGGAGGCCGAGAGCAATGACGTTAAAGCCCGCGAAGCGCTCGGATCGGCGGAACGTCATGCTAACGACCTATTAGCCGTCGTGACACGTGGCAATGCGCTTAGAACGGAAATTGCTGCCGAGCTTCCTGCCCTCAGGCAAGGTGAAGCGGCGGCGGCAGCCATCGTGCAGAAACTTGCCCTTAATCGCGAAAACCTCGAATCCGAGCGCGAACGCCTTGAAAGCTTGATCGCCTCCGAAAAATTGAGGCTTGAACAGACGCGGCAGGATTATGAGCGCGAAACTTCCCGCCTGAGTGACAGTGAAGCCGCAGTGGCTAAGCTTTTGGCCGAAGACCAAGCCCTGTTATCCAAAGCGCAGGACATGGCCAGCGCGTTGCCGGACATAACGGAAGTCTTGGCCGCCACAAAGGCCAGAGTCGCTGAGATGGATTCGACACTCAATGATTTCCTCAAGCAGGTTACCTCGGCCGAAGTCGTCGAGAAGAACTTGCAACAGGAAATAGAAGCCCTAGCGAAACGTCGCAGCGAACTGACGCAACGCCGCGCAGCGCTTGATGAACAGCGCATGGCGCTTGCCGAGGAAATCGCCGCGCGGCCCGACCTGTCCATGGCGAAGGCGCTTGTCGAAGCTTGCGAAAAAGAGCTTGCGAAACGACAGGATCAAGCGGAAGCCGCCGAAAAAGCGCGACGCGATGCCGAAGCGGCCCTGCAGGCCCAACGTGAGAGAGCGCAGGATTCGCTGAGCCGCGAAACAAAACTCAAGGCCGAGGCGGAAGCCATCACGGCCATGTTCTCGCAACATGACGACGACGTTGAACAGATTATTGATCTTATCACCGTCGCACCTGGCTTTGAAAACGCTCTCGCTGTGGCGCTTGGCGACGCCCTAACCGCCGCTTTGGACACGAAAGCGGCGCAACATTGGCGTGAACTGCCACCGCTGGACGTTTGCACCGCGCTTCCCGAAGGCGCGATGCCGATAAGCGGCCATATTCATGCCCCCAAGGCTCTTGAACGCAGCCTTTCCCAAATCGGCCTCGTGCGCGATCAGGACCAAGGCGAAGCCCTCGCCGGTCTGCTTGCGCCCGGTCAAACTCTGGTCAGCCCCGACGGATGGGCTTGGCGATGGGACGGATTCACTGTTACGCCGCAGGCCCAAGCGACGACGGCTGTGCGCCTTCAACAGCGTAACCGGCTTGCGGCCTTGATGGACGATATCGCCGTTGCCGAAGCCGAGGCGCGTAAAGCCGAGGCATCTCAGCAAGAAGCGGCGACGATCTTCCAGAACTGTCAGGATCTCGACACGGAAACCCGCGCCTCGTTGCAGAAAGCTTTCAAGGCTTTGCATGAAGCGCGCGATCATCTCTCCAAACAGGAACGTGACTCCGCCGCCACCGACGCGCGTCTTAACGCGATTGGCGAATCCCTGCGCCAAATCACCACCGACATCGCGCAGATCGGCGCGCGCGCCGACCTCGTCGAGGAGGAACGCGCCGCGTTGCCGGACATCGAAAAAATGCGCGAAGACATCGTCGCCAAACGTCTTGAGCTGGCCGAGGAGCGCAACGCTTTTTCCCGACAGCAAAGCGAATGCGACCGCCTGAAGCGCGAACAGGAAATTTGCGACCAACGCCGCCACGCCATCGCGCAGGAAAAAACGGAATGGCAAGACCGCGCCGACAAAGCGCAGAGCCAAAGCCGGACTTTGGCCGAACGCATGGCAACGCTTGAAAAAGAACTTGCTGATCTTGAAGCCAAGCCCGGGCGGATCGCTCAAGCCTTAGGCGCGCTTTTGGACGAGCTAAGCGAAGCTGAATCTAAACGTAAAAAGGCCGCCGACGCGCTTATCGCGGCCGAACAGCGCCTGAGCGTTGCCGAACATCAACTTAAAAACGACGAAAACGCGCTTGCCGCCGCGCGTGAGGAACGCGTCCGCGCTGAAGGCGCTATACAGGCGGGGCATGAGTCGCAAGCGGCGCTCAAGGAACGCATCGCCGAAAAAGTCGGCTGTGCGCCCGAAGACCTCAAGAAGGTGGCGGGCTTCGGCGATGACGCGGACTGGCCAAACATGTTTGAGCTTGAACAAACACTGGCACGTTATTTACGCGAGCGCGACAACATGGGACCCGTCAATCTGCGCGCCGATGTCGAAGCCGAAGCTGTTCAGGCGGATATCCAAAAGCTGCAAAGCGAAAAAGACGACCTTGTCGCAGCCATCGGCAAGTTGCGCCAAGGCATATCCCAACTCAATCGCGAAGCCCGCGAAAGGCTCCAAAACGCTTTTTCGACCGTCAACGAGCGCTTTCAAGTCCTGTTCAAGCGCCTTTTCGGCGGCGGCGGCGCCCACCTTGAGCTTATCGACAACGAAGACCCCCTTAATGCAGGACTGGAAATCTATGCCTGTCCTCCTGGAAAAAAGCAGCAAGTCCTGTCGTTATTGTCGGGCGGCGAGCGCACGTTGACCGCGCTGGCCCTGTTGTTCGCGGTTTTCCAAACCAACCCCTCGCCCATCTGCGTTCTCGACGAGGCAGAAGCCGCCCTTGATGAAAGCAACATTGATCGCTTCTGCGCCCTCATTAAGGACATCGCCAAAGAAACGGGCACGCGTTTTCTGATCGTTACGCATCAACGCCTGACCATGGCCAACATGGATAGGCTTTATGGCGTGACCATGAGCGAACGCGGCGTATCACAGCTTGTTTCTGTTGATCTGGACATGGCGATGGCTCTGCGCGATCAGGAAGGTAATGACGCCATTGCCAGCGCGGAATTCGCTTTGGCGAACGTTCAAGCCGCCTGACGCTATACGCGGGAAAGCACGCCTATGCCCTTTCTAGAATGGACACCCGAAATGAGCGTCGGAGTCGACTCCATCGACAAGGATCACCAGCACCTTGTGGGCATACTCAACCGCCTGGGAACGGCCTTGCGCGAAAACAAGGATCAGCAAATGCTGGGCGATATTTTGAACGACCTTATCTCCTACACGTCCTATCACTTTAAACGCGAAGAAGAACTTTTTGCGCAAACCGCCTATCCCGCCGCCGCCGCGCACATCAAGGAGCATTACGAGCTCACCCGCCGCACCAACGAACTTCAGGCCGAATACCGCTTTGGCGCCACGCAAGAACTGGCCGCCAAAGTTCTGGCCTTCGTGACGAGCTGGTTCATGAATCACGTCATTGTATCGGACAAGAAATTTTCTGAACATTTCAAGTCTTGCGGAATTATATAATGTCGTGCGGCTCAGGCTCTGCGGGTTGAATTCCTTTATGATATTAACTAAAAGAGTAAGTCAGCGACTCGGGAGTTGTATCGTTGACGCCAAGTTTAGATCGTTGTCAGGCACTTGTTCTTAACGCGGATTACCGCCCGTTGAGTTATTTTCCGTTGTCGCTTTTGTGCTGGCAGGAATCCGTCAAGGCCGTGTTTCTGGGCCGCGTGACCATCCTCTCCGAATATGATCGCGTCGTCAGGTCGTCCAGTTTTGAAATGAGGTTGCCCAGCGTTGTCGCATTGAAAGACTATATCTCCGCCTCGCGTTATCCGGCCTTCACGCGTTTCAACGTCTTTTTGCGCGACCACTTCAGCTGCCAGTACTGCAACAGATCGCAACCAACCCACGAACTGACGTTTGACCATCTTATCCCACGCTCTAAAGGCGGCATGACGTTGTGGGAAAATGTGGTCACCGCCTGCATGAGCTGCAACCTTAAAAAGGGACACAAATTGCCAGAGCAATGCGGCATGCACCCTCGCCGCAGGCCGTGGCGGCCCTCGACTTACGAGTTGCAGGAAAACGGACGTTCCTTCCCGCCTGATTATTTGCACAAAAGCTGGCGGGACTACCTTTACTGGGATACCGAACTCGATCCGGTATGATTCAGCGGCGCGAACGGCAGCAACGACAGGGTTTGCCCTCGCGCACGAGGCCGGATGCCGCGAGCGCGGCAAAGACGGCCAGCCCCAAAGAGAACAAGATGTTCCAATTCGCCATGGAGAAGCCAAGGAACGTCCATGTAATTTCGTCGCAAGGCACAGCGGTTGCGCCTAAAAGCTGGTTGCGCAGATCGGCTATGCTTAATTCGCTCAGGCTTTTTTCGGTAATCGGCGTCAACGCGCAGGCAGAACCGTCAGCCCACCAGTGCTGCTCGACTCCCGTATGATAAATGGCCAAGCCCATCCCAACCAAAAAGACGAACGAGGCAAGGGCGAGGAAAATCTTTGCGGCTTTCGCGTTCGCCTGAAAGACGAGCGCAAGACCGCCAAGCAGGATCGCAAGGGCGTAAGGCCCCCGCTGCCACCAGCAAAGTTCGCAAGGCGCTACGTCAAAGACGTACTGCGCGGTAAAAGCCGTAACGAGCGAGCCAAAACCCGCCAGCAATACGATCCCCGCCGCCCACGGCATGGCGAAGAGATTGCTTACACAACGACAGAGGAGAATCCTGAACATAGCTAAGTTATGGCAGCAACTGTTCATAAATCCAAGAAAAGCATTTCTGCACCGAATTCACCATGCAGATAGCTATATTGTACGAACCGGTTGTGGCTCGGATACCGCTGGATCATGAAGGATTACAACAAACAAAAAAGCCAATAAGTCTTTAATATTATCGCGGCTTTTGGATGTCTTTAGGCGTCCTTGGAAGGGTAGGTGGTGCCCAGGGACGGAATTGAACCGCCGACACGGGGATTTTCAGTCCCCTGCTCTACCGACTGAGCTACCTGGGCGTCTTGCGCGTGCGGAAAACCGCTTATAGCTATAAGGAAGGCCCAAGACAACCGATAATGTACCCTTTCCGCAGCGCGTCGCGTAAAAATTAACCTTTTGATTTTTCGAGCCGAAGTGCGGCATACTTTATGGCGTATGAACATGACGAGTTCCGCCATATCCGTTCAGGGCCTTACCAAGGTTTTCGACAAAACCTCCGCCGTCGACAACATCGATTTCGATATAAAACATGGGTCGATCACGGCTCTTCTGGGCGGCAACGGCGCTGGTAAAACGACCACGCTGGCCATACTGATGGGCCTGATGCTGCCCACATCCGGAAGCATAGCCATCCTCGGACGCGACATGCTGCGCGAACGTACGTCCATATTGCCTTACATCAATTTTTCGTCGCCTTACGTCGATTTGCCCCAGCGCCTCACGGTCCGTCAAAACCTTACGGTGTACGGGCATCTGTACGGCGTGCCGGAGATCAAACGCCGCATCGAGGAACTGTCCGCCGAACTTCAGGTCGGCCCCTTCCTGAACCGGAAATACGGCTCGCTCTCGGCTGGACAGCGTACGCGCGTGTCGCTGGCGAAGGCCCTTTTGAACAGCCCGCAACTTCTTCTTCTCGACGAGCCCACGGCCTCCCTTGATCCCGATACGGCTGACTGGGTGCGTACGCTTTTGCTGGCGTACCAAAAAAATTCCGGCGCCACGCTGTTGATGGCGTCGCACAACATGTACGAAGTCGAACGGATGTGCCACGATGTTATCATGCTGCGCAAAGGCAGGATCGTCGATCGCGGCTCGCCGCGCCATTTGCTGACGACCTATGAACGCGAAAACCTTGAGGAGGTGTTCCTTGACATCGCCCGCGGACGCAACGCCTGAAGCCGCCGCGCATCCGGCCGTAACTAAGCCACGCCACACGCGCGCGCTGTTCCTGCGCGATCTGTATTTGCTGAGCGGTTCGCCGCCGCGGCTGTTGTGGCTTTTCTATTGGCCGACGATCAACATGATTGTATGGGGCTTCATGAACTCGTACGTCAGCAAGCAAGCCTCCGGCATCGCCATCGTGGCGGGGGCGGTTCTGGCGGGCGCGATCCTGTGGGACGTCCTGACTCGCTCGCAATTCGGGCTTCTGCAGCCGTTCATGGAGGAAATCTGGTCGCGCAATTTGGGCAATCTGTTCGCCACGCCGTTGCGCCCTACGGCTTACGTGATCGATCTTATGCTGCTTAGCCTCGCGCGCATGACCATCGCGATGCTTCCCTGTGTTTTTTTGGCGAAAGTGTTTTTCGGTTATTGGCTTCCGTCCCTTGGGCTGCCGCTGTTCGGGTTCGCCTTGAACCTGATCATGGCGGGATGGTGGTTCGGCCTTCTTATCGTGGCGATGCTGCTGCGGTACGGCCCTTCGGCGGAATGGTTCGGCTGGATGGCCATCGCCTTGATCTCGCCTTTCGTGGCCGTGTATTACCCCGTAAGCGTTTTGCCCGACTGGCTTCATGCGGTCTCGTGGGCATTGCCGCCGACCTATGTGTTCGAAGCGATGCGCGCGCTGGTCAACGAAAAGGAACTGAGGGTGGATTATATGTTGATCCCGTTCGTTCTCAATCTCGCCTATCTGGCGATGGCGCTTACGGTTTACCTGCGCACCTTTGAGGCCGCGCGCCGCAAAAGCGGACTGCTCCAGATCGTAAGCGAATAGCCGACGACTTAACCCAAGGACGGCCCATGAACGGTGACGCCGCGCTTGAGCTCCTTCGTCAAGAAATAGTCTTGCAAATAATCTTTCTCGGCTTTGGACACCTCGTCGCTGAAGGTCATGCCGGACATCTTTAAACTGTCCGCCTTCCGCGCCACGATTTTGCGGATATCGGTCAGAACGGCATGCCGCCCGCCCCAGCCGTCCGTAAACTCGCCCTTCGTCACCAGATATTCCTGTCCGCCCATGCTGCAAACGATCTTTTTGCTGGACATGTCGCGCATGGCCTTCGCGACGCTTCGGGGTTCCTTGGACGCCACGTCGTCCTGCGCATGGCCGACAATGGAAACAAAATTCTTACTCATATCATAGTCCTCCTTGTTTAATTTACGACTGATATAAATATTATATTTTAGCTATATTTAGTTTTTACTTATACTGTAAAATCTTATAGTATCATTTTGCTTCCAAAATATCAGGCGCTTCGGCGAACATATCCGCCTTCCCATAATGCAACGGAACAAGACGGCGGCGCAAGCAGCCGATTGCCTTTCAGGAGGGTTAAGCTATAAACGTCTTCATGACCGACTCGCCCGAAAACAAGCCCGCCGAAACGCCCCCGCCTCCCGAAGCGGACATCGCGAACAAAAAGCCCGTCATCACGTTCAAACCGCCTTCGCCGGAAAACATGTGGGCCGAGCTGTGCATCGCGGCAAATTATCTCACGCGCCTTAATCTTTCGCTCAAGGAAGACCCGAAACCGCGTCTCGTCCGCAAATCGATGGCGTGGTTTCCGCTCATCGGCGCGCTCATCGGCATTTTCGGCGCGACCATCGACTGGATCATGAGCCAGATCAACCTGCCCGGCATCATCACCGCGACCTTTGCGGTTATCAGCATGTTGTGGGTCACGCGCGCCATGCACGAGGAAGAGTTCGCCAGCCTCGCCAACCAATATAGCCAGTCGATGGACAAGGAACAAAAAATCGGCTGGCTGCGTGAAGAGCGATCGGTGCGTTACGGAACGCTGGCCGTGGTTCTCGTCATCATCATGAAAATCGGCGCTATCGCGAGCCTTGCGTCAAGCGATCTCGTGTTCCAAAGCCTGATCGCGTCGGGATGCTGGTCGCGCGCGCTTATGGTCGTGGCCGCAGCATGGCTGCGCCCCATCGAAGGCGATCCCGTCGCCGGACACTTTCAACAGCCACCTCCTCTGCGGGTCGTTCTTTCTCTCGCACTCGGCGCGTTGCTGACCTTCGCGGTTCTGGGATCTTACGCTGGACACGTTCTCGGCATCGGCATGCTTGCGGGACTCGTGGTCGCGGTGATCGGCGCCTATCACGTGCGCGGGTACAACGGGCCTTTGCTCGGCACGTTGCAGCAAATCGTCGAACTCTCGGTTCTGGGGATGATCCTGGCCGTCCAGTGATTTATTACCGCAAAGGACGGTGGCGCAAGTTTCCGTTCGTGCGGCGCGTGGACGTTTTTTAGGAACTCGAGCTCGGTACGCGCGGGTCGCCGAGGCTTTGCGCCCATGTGCGCAAACGCAGCCATGCGTCACGGTCGGGGGCAAGAACATACCCCTTGTCGAGCGATGAAGGCCGGAAAGGCGTTTCGTCCCAATGCGCGCCGTACCCCCCCGCCTCATGATGGATCAAAAATCCTGCCGCATCGTCCCACGGCGTGCAGGCCGTCAAGGACATGCGGAAATGCCATTGAGGCCCCTTCGCGGAAAAGTCGGGAGCGGAGGCGAGCAAACGGGCGTACTCGTGGCAGGCCGACATCAACCCCGTTTCGACGCGCGGCGCAAAGGGCCCGTCGGGACAGCCAGTCTTTTGGTACGCTTTCGTCAACCGTCCGCCGGGCGAACCGATAAGTTTAGCGTCGCCGATTTTTGAGGACAAAACCTTTACTTTCCGAGGGGAGGTTTTCTTTCTTTCAGGGGAAAATTCGGGGAAGGTTTCGTCCTTTTGGGCTGCTGAGGAGGAAGCTTCCTTCCTTTTAGGGGCAAATTCGGGGAAGGTTTCGTCTTCTTTCGATGTTATTTGGGAACCTTTCGTCCTTTCGCAGAAATTTTCCTGCTCCGCCGCTTTGCCGAAAAGGTACGCTCCGGCCCCGCGTTCCGCCGCGATATACTGCCCCGACATCGGATCGTAAAGCCAACCTGCGACCATCTCATTTCGTTGCGCGAGACCAACAATGACTCCAAAAGTGGTTTTACCAGCCACGAAATTGCGTGTTCCGTCGATAGGATCGATGATCCACACAGGTGATTCGCCAAAAAAACATTCCAAAAGCTGGGGATTATCGGCAAAAGCCTCCTCTCCCACCACTTTCGACCCGGGTAAAAGGGCTAAAAAGCGATTCGAAAGAGCTTTTTCAGCCTCTTTATCGGCAATTGTGACGGGATCGTCGCCGATTTTGAACGCAATGTCCCCTTCACGGAGTTTGCAAAAACGCGGCAAAATCTCCGTTTCGGCAACTTCGCGGATATGCCCCGCTATGTCTTCTACGCTAATTTTTAACATGAATTATTTTGCCGAACTTATTGATAAAACGTCCGAAATCGGCGACATCCAAAGCTATCGTGATTTCCGTTTTCGTGCGCTTGTCCTTGCGGGCCTGCACATGGCCGCGCTCATACAGCCAGGCCAAGGCGGCGCCTTCCGCCATAGGAATTTCAAGATGATAGATCCTTGATCGCACGGCCAAACGCTCGTCCAGAAGTTTCGCGAGATCGTCCAGCCCCTCGCCAGTCAGGGCGGAGATAACCACAGTACCGCCAACGGCTTCGTTTCGCACGCCCTGCAGGGGCAGCGCGCGGCTCTTAT
>CAZYPX010000028.1:0-18153 GCA_964649675.1 uncultured Rhodospirillaceae bacterium
ATAAAATAGGGCGACGATTTTCCGCTAGGCGGCTCGTTGATATCGGGCGTGCGGGCCAGCTTGGACGACTCGACCGGCGGCGGCCCCGAGAAAACACCCAAAGCTCCGGCGATGGCGACACCGACAACGACCATGATGACCATAAGCTTGAAGAGAGGCTGAGTACGCCAAGCGTCCGTCAAGCGTTCCTTAAGCCCGCCATCGGTTTTGGACGAGGATGGCTGCTGGTCAAAACCCTCTTGCTCGAATTCGTCCAGATTTTCATCGTTTGTCATGATTGTCTTCCCGCATCAGCCGCGCCCGAACCATGGCGCCGTTATCCGACATAAGCAAAACCGGAGCGTCGCCTATTTCATAGACCGTCATGCCGTCCGGCGACGAAGCGCTGGCGTTCCAGGCCGGCGACAGCAAGCTCAAGGGCGTGCGCACATAAACCTTGTCGTCCAGTTGCCAAGCCATCGTCCGCGCATCAAGTCCGGCGACTTTCAAGCGGCGCGCGTTCCGGGGCGGCGCATTTTCAAGCATCATGGTGATAACCTGATCGCCGGCCACGGGCCCCATCCGGCCGCGTTCAATAATCGGCGTTTTGGCGTTGGGGCCCAGCTTGGGTATGCGGGCATCGTATCTCATGTGGAAAGACGAGCCGCCCGAAGACAAACGGAAAATAACGGGCGTGGGAAGGTCTTTGAGAAGAATGGACAAGTTTCCGTTGCCAAGCCGCGTCAAGGGAACAATCCGCACGATGTGGGATCCCGCTTGCGTCGGAGTCACCTCGAAATTGCCGCCGACACCGACATCAAGTATAGGCCACGGCGCACCCGTCGCATCGATCATGCCGATGGTGGTCACGTAACCGGCGGCCAGATTGACGACCGGCGGCTCGCCTCCCGGATCAAGCGACAACGAAGCGACCTTCACCTCGCCTTTGGGAGGGCCTGCAAGCGGCGGCTGCGCGGCGTCTTGCGTCGATTCCAGACGCTGCATGAACGAACGCACCTGATCCGGCGACAAAGGCAAAAGCCCCATTGAAGCCTTGTTGTAGGATTTCTCGTTATGCTCCTGCTCTAGCCTCGCATCTTCGGCAGCGGCGCGCAAAGCTTCCTCTTCGGCAAGTCGCTGAAGCTGTTCGGCGTCCGCAACGCTCGTGGTGGCAGGCAGCGGGCCTTGCAACGCGATTCCATCCGCTGGCTTTGCCGCCATCGTTCCCGTCGATGCGACCAATGCCGGAGGCTGGGTCTGGGCAAAAGCGTTATGGGAGGCAACCGTCAGAAAAGAAGCCCCTATCGTCGCCATCGCGACGACCAGAGAGCACTCAAGCTTTTTGGTTTTCTGGAACAAAGGAAATCCCCGAATCAATCTATGCAAACAGCATCAACTATTAGTTTTCACCAAAGCGAAGTTAACATAAAGTTTACAAATTAACGTCTTATGAAGATGCCATCATCAATTTGGCACCCTGTTGTTGGCTGAACCTATACCAGATAATTGGAAAGAAAGGCTATACCCGCAAAAGCATTTAGCGCTAAAAAAAATCATTATGGTTAATTTTCGAAAGACCAGTTCCTGATAGCAATGCCGCCCACGTTCACGCTGGGGGGCACGCGCACGATCGTTAATCGCGCAACCGATCGTGACTTTCTGGACACATCATTGTTCGTCACGAAGGTCATGATAACGGGCATCTCCACGGTCCACTGATACGTATCCTTTTCATCAAAGCCCTGACTGACGATGACCGGCGCATCCGAGGGAACCGTGGTTAAAACGATCTGTCTGGCCTTGAACCGTTCACGAACTTTTTGTTCAACAAGCGCCTTTTGAAAGCTTTCCCACCCCACCGACGTAAAACGCCTCCGCTGAAGCCTCAGATGCTGATCAAAATCGCCAAAACCGATCGTCATGATTTCCGTGACGTTTGTGGCCGCCCACGACAAAATGGCGCGGTTCGTCATGTTCGGCGAATAAAGCGTGACCAGTTCCTTTTCTTTCTTTTCGGGCGTCACAGCGAAGTATTGGTAAACCGGCTGCATCATCGGGGCGCCAAAGATCAGGATGCCGACCAAAATGCCGATCGCAAAAGCCTGGGCCTTTATCAAATTCAAAAGAAGGAAGTGCCGGGCGCTTGTGTCCGCCTCGTCCTGAACACTTTCTTCGGTGTTTTCTTCACGACCGAACAAGGACGCAAGACCGGACACTTCCGATTTCCTGGGAGGCTTTTGGCCTTTTTTTCCCATGTCTTCAGGCTTTTTTCCGCCTTGGGCCGCGACCGGAGGTTGGGCTTTGGTACTAGACTCCGGAGTTTTTCCGGCTATAGAGCCTGGCGGCTGTTTCATAAAAACGCCCTAATGTGTAGCCGTGGCGATCCACTGTTCGATGCTGATTCCTTCAGGGCTTTGCAGCGTCGAAACGCGCACAACCTGAAGAAGGAGCGTGGCGCGCATAGGCGACGGCGGTTCATTACCCTGAAATTTTATGGTGACGGGAAACTGAAGGTACCATGTGTACACCCCGTCACGCACGAACGCGCTCTTGATCTCGGGGGCGCCTTCGATATCCATGGATATGACCAGCTTGCGCGCCTCGACAGCTTCGAGAATCCGCGCCTCCTTCATGGCCCTTGTAAAACTTTCCCATCCCGTTGGCGTAAAGTTGCTCGCCGCCTCCTGAAGCCGTTGGCGGTAGTCATTGTAACTGAATCTCATGACTTTCTGCGCGGAACCCGCCGCCCAGGAAATGACGTCCGCGCGCGAACGGAAAGGGTGACTCAAAGGCACGATTTCGATAATGCGGCCGTCTGACGTCGTCGCGAAATACACATGGCGGGTCTCCATCGAAAGCAGCATCGCCGCAATGGCCGCAACCAGCATAACAAGGATGATGCCTTGAATGATGCTTATCCGCAAAAGCATCCTATAGCCTTCGCGGTAAAATGCATTGCGGTTTAAAACGGTCGCCAAGGCGTCCTTGATGGCCATCGAAAGCTCCTTTGCCCTAACCTGCGCCTTTTTCCCTCACCGCAACGTTACACTATCAGATGCCCGACAAAGTCAAGCATCGATCTTAAAAATATCGGGGATGCTGCTCCCCGCGTTGTATTCCGCCGAACCTTTGCAAGAGGGGCAAATGCGATTGTGACGGCCTTCGGAGGGAAACTTTGTGAGACACATCAAACAAATTCTAGCCATGGGCATCGCTTGCGGCGCGGCGGCATGGCTTTTCAGGAGCGCCGCATGTCTTGACGTTGGCGCGCCAAGCGCGCTCATGCCGTCCCTGTCCACATTTTTTTTGCGTTGATACCCCGGCTTGCGTCCGGGCGCGGCGCGGCGCGGCAAACCCAACCGCGCGGCGCGCGTCATAACGGCCGCGACCGAGCGCCCGAGACGTTCGGCGATCATGGCCGGAGATTCGTTGCTCAGCCAAAGCTCCCGCAACGTGTCGTCCTGATCCAGCCATGTCGATGTCTGGGGAAAGGAAGGTGCCGCTTCGCTGTTCGTTTCTTCCGTCGTCGTTTCGGACACTGTTACACAACTTCTCTCGCTGTTTGGGCGCAAAGGCCCGCAAGTCATTCCACTATCAGGTGAAAGTATTTCCGAGGAAGAGTAGTCGGCAATCATCAAATTTTTATTAACGGAAAGACGGTTTCGACTCTTCGCCGTTGCCGAGGCTGGAAAAGCCAGGCTTTCACGTCCCCATCCGCGCCAAAACCTCGCCCTTGCCCAGCAAAGCGGCGGCAGAAAAAACCGGTGGCGAAACGTTCGTCCCCGTCAACAGGGCGCGAAACGGCTGGGCAACGGCTCCGAGTTTCAGGCCTTTTTCTTCGGCATACGACCGGAACAAAGCCTCAAGAGCCTCCGGCGTAAACTCCTGCAAGCCCCCTAAGCGCTGAGCCAACGCGCGCATGTGTTCGCGTGCCTCCGGCGCCAGAATTTTTTGAGCTTTTTCGTCGGGCGGAAGACGGCAGAAATAAAATAGCGCCAAATCCGTAATCTCGCTCAGCGTATGAAGGCGCGGCTTGAGATCGGGCATGGCGCGCGCAAGTCTCGCCGTCTCGTCGGCCGTCATGCCCCGTCCAAGCTTCTTTTCGAGAAACGGCTTCGCAAGGTCCACGATACGCGCGTCGTCGGCCTTTTGGATATAATGCGCGTTCAGGTGATTAAGCTTGGCGAAATCAAACCGCGCGGGCGATTTGCCGATGCCGTCGAAATCGAACCATGCGATGGCTTGCTCGTCGGAGATGATTTCATCGTCGCCGTGCGCCCAGCACAAACGCAACAGGTAATTGCGGATCGCCTCGGGCAGATAGCCCATCTCGCGGTAATCGCTGACGGCAGGCGCGCCGTGACGTTTCGAAAACTTCGCGCCATCGGGGCCAAGAATGAGTGGTAAATGCGCGTAAACCGGAACGTCCCAGCCCATCGCCTTATAGATTTGCACCTGACGGAACGTGTTCGTCATGTGGTCTTCGCCGCGGATGACGTGCGTGACGCCCATGTCGTGGTCGTCCACGACGACTGCGAGCATATAGGTCGGCGTACCGTCGGCGCGCAACAAAACCATGTCGTCGAGCTGGCTGTGTTGAACCGTGATTGCGCCCATCACTTTGTCGTCGATTATCGTTTCGCCCGATTGAGGAGCCTTCAGGCGAATGACGGGCTTCACGCCAGCAGGAGCTTCGCTTGCCGGACGGTCACGCCAACGGCCATCGTATTTTTGCGACAAGCCCTTGGCCTTTTGCTCCTCGCGCATCGCCTGAAGTTCTTCGGGCGAGCAATAGCAGTAATAGGCTGTGCCGTTCGCCAGCATTTGCCGCGCGACTTCGGCGTGCCGCGGGGCATGTTCAAATTGCGAGTAATAGATTTTGCCGTTGTTCAACGGTGAGTCTTTGTTGTCCCAATCCATGCCAAGCCACAACAAGCCATCGAGGATCGTTTGAACGGATTCCGGCGTTGACCGTTCGCGGTCAGTGTCCTCGACGCGCACAAGGAACTTGCCGCCGTGATGTTTGGCATAAAGATAATTGAACAGCGCGGTGCGCGCCCCTCCGATATGGAGGAAACCAGTGGGGGACGGAGGGAAGCGGACGACGACGGGCATTTTTTATTAATCAGAGTCAGGGGCCAGAGGTCAGGGGGTCGGAATAAGATCCGTTTTTGCTCCCTGAATGTTGAACCCTGATAGCTGATCCACTCCCCTTAAATCAATACTTCCGCACCAAACCCACCAATTTCCCCTGCACTTCGATGCGACCTGGGGCGAATACGCGGGTTTCGTGGGCAGGGTTGGCGGGGATAAGCGCAACGCCTTCGGGACGGCGTTCAAGGTATTTGAGCGTGGCTTCTTCCTTATCCACCAGCGCCACGACAATCGCGCCGTTTTCAGCGGTGTCGGCTTTGCGGATGATGACCTGATCGCCGTCCATGATGCCGGCCTCGATCATCGAGTCACCGGAAATCTCAAGCGCATAATGTTCGTCCACCGCAACCTTGCCCTTCAGCGTGGCCAGCATTCCGGCCGGAACGTCCAATTGTCCATGAGGATCGCGCAAAGCCTCGATAGGCGTACCCGCAGCGATGCGGCCATAAAGCGGCAGGCTAATGCTATTCGCGATGGCGGCCATGCTGGGCATCCCCGAAGGCAGCAGTGTTTTGGCGCGTTTTGCGGCCTTGGCGGTTTTGGCTTCAAAGCCCTCGGGCAATTTGACGATTTCCAATGCCCGGGCGCGATGCGGCAAACGCTTGATAAAGCCCCGCTCCTCAAGACCGGAAATAAGCCGATGGATGCCAGATTTCGACTTGAGCCCTAGCGCCTCCTTCATCTCATCGAACGATGGCGGAACGCTGTCCGCTGCCACGCGGTCACGGATCAAAAGCAGCAGTTCTTTTTGTTTGCGGGTCAACATGGCAACCTCAATCCTTGTGAGAAGCAGTAAATCGCGTAAGGAACAAAACAAGAATATATCGTTCTACTTTGGTTCACGATATGTTGTCAAGCGCATGTTGCCGCTTTTTCTCGTTCCGAGGCAAATATTGCCGACGATTCGCAGCGTTAGCGCATCTCTTGCCCACGTCCTGTCCCTCAACGCTCATGCAAAGTATCAGCAAAAACACCTTGTTATGTTTTGGCACGAAGTTTGCTTTGTCTCCTTATGGTTTCTGGCCGTTCGCCTTTTTTAATTATCCAGCAGACGAGGTAATGCATGTCTCTTTTCGCAGCTTTGACGACCGCGGTTGGCGGTCTTTCCGCCCAATCCAGCGCTATCGGCAACGTGTCGGACAATCTCGCCAACACGCAAACGACGGGCTTCAAAAGCATCAACACGCGTTTCCAGTCGCTTGTCACCCAATCTACCCAGTTCGCCAACGACCCTGGCGGCGTGCGCGCGACACCGCATTACGAAAACAGCCTTCAGGGCGGTTTGATCCAGTCGAAAAGCGCGACATCGCTCGCGATAAGCGGTCAAGGCTATTTTCCGGTCCGCGCAGGCATCGTCAACGCTGACGGCACCACATCGATCGGCACAGCGCCTTACTATACGCGCGCTGGCGACTTCACGCTCGACAAAAACGGCTTTCTGGTGAACGGCGCCGGCTTTTATCTGACAGGCTATCAGGTCGATACGAACGGCAACGTCGATGCCTCGCATACCGAAGCGATCATGCTTTCGGCCTTGCTCGACAATCCCGTAGCAACCTCCGGCATCAATTATGCGGCCAACCTGCCGGCCTCCGTCTCATCAACCGTAGGCGAGCCGTTCATTTCTTCGCCGTCCACCGTCCAGATTTACGATTCTCTCGGCGGCACGCATAACCTGAGCTTTAGGTGGACCAAAGCGCCGTCCGACGCGCAAGCCCTCGCGACCCTTGACAACGCGGCGACGTTCACGGCGCGCACGGCAGGCACGGCCGGCAACAACATTACGGTCACGTTGTCGGACGAATTGCCGGCCCTGACCTACACCGCGACCGTCACGAACGGAGCCGGCATCACGGAAGTCTATCGGGGCATCGACGGAGCCGGAACGCCCGCCTTCTGGACCAACCTGTGCAACGCGATCAACAACGGCCAGCCTTTGGGCGTTCCCCCCACATCGGCCTCGGTTCTCGTCACGGGGGCGGCAATCGGCGATGGCTCGGTCGCGCCCGCCGATGGCATGGTTTTCGACCTCAACGGCGGCATGGACACCGGCGCGAATAACAATCTTTGGTTCCTTTCAGTGAGCGTCCCCGGCGGCGGGGGCGTGGACGGCGGCGGCAACGTTTTGGGCTATGACGCAACCATCCCCTTCAATTTTAACAGTTTCAGCGCCTCGGGGGTAACGGCCGGTACCATACAATCCATCACACCCAGCACCGGCCCAGGAGCTTCGGGCAGTTATGCTGTTGTCGCAGGCGGAGCGGCGCAAGTCCAGATGCCTCTGGACTTCACGGGATCGGGCCTGACGGGTGGACAGACCGTCACCATCAGCTTCGGCAACTACAACTCGTCGTCGAACGCCTTGACGCAGTTCGCGGATCCCAACAACACCGTTTCGGTCAGCTCCTTCGGCCAAAACGGCATTCCGCGCGGTTCGTTCCAAAGCCTTTCGATCGACAAAAACGGCTTTGTCTCGCTGAACTACGACAACGGGCAAAACCGCATCATATCGCAAATACCGATCGTGCAGTTCTTCGCGCAGGACGAGCTTCAGCGCGTGTCCGGCGGGGCCTATCTGCAGACTCTCGCCTCCGGAAGCGCGCGCTACAGCGTGCCCGGCACCAACGGCGCGGGCACGATCGTGGCGAACGCTCTGGAAAGTTCGAACGTGGATATCGCGAACGAGTTCACGAAGCTCATTCAGGCGCAACGCATTTACTCCGCGAACGCCCGAACGGTCACGACGGCCGACAACATGCTGACGGAAGTCATCAACATCATTCGTTAAGGCCTTTGGTACGCTGAAGGAACGGTTGCTCCATGTCGTTGTTCAACTCTCTTTCGATTTCGCTTTCGGGCCTGCAGGCTCTCACGACGCAAATGCAGGTCGTCGCGAACAACATCGCGAACGCAAGCAACGAAGGCTATACCCACAAGAAGGCCGTGACCCAAGCCGTCACGCTCGGGCAGGAAGGCGGGGGCACGAGCGTTCAAGGTTTTACGCGGGCTTCCAACGACGCCTTGGCGACGACCCTGTGCATCGCCTTATCGGATATGGGGTTGCGCGGCGCCCAGAACAAATACCTTGAGCAGGTGCAAAGCATTCTGGGCGCGACCGACAGCACCAATCCGCCTTTGTCGGCGATCATGGGCGACTTCGCTGCGGCATGGCGGCAATTGGCGGCCTCTCCCGAAAACAACGTGAACCAGCGGCAGGTGCTGCAGGCGGGGACGAATCTCGTCTCGACGGTCAAGAACATCATGTCCTCGATCGAATCCCTTGATCTGCAGTGCCGGAACGACATCAACAACACGCTGGCCGACCTGAACAAGGACCTGTCCACGATCGCCGACCTGAACAAAAAGATCGCGCTCGGGGAAAGCGCCGGTGTCAACGTCGGATCCCTTGAAGACCAGCGCGACCTTCTCGTACAGAAAATCGCCGGCGTTATGAACATTACCGTCATGAACCGTCCGCAAGGACAGATCGCGATCTACACGCCGGGCGGCTACATGCTGTTGGACGGGGACCCGCAAAGATTTTCCTACGACGGAACGAACGTCAGCTCGATAAGAGATCCTTCTTTGCCGCTTAATTTCGCGCTGACGGGCGGCAAGCTTCAGGCCTTGATCAACTTCCGCGCAGAGCAAACGCCCGCAAGCATGGATCCCGCGACCAACGTGATCCAGAAACTGCGGTCGCAGATGGACGTGATCGTGAAGGCTTTTACGGAATCAACCGTGGGGCCTCCGGCGAGCTTTGCCAACGCCTATAACGGCATCGCTTCGGCGACCATCCCCAACGGCATTCTTTTCGAATCCAAGTATTCGGGCACTTTCGGCAACGGCGCATCGGTGGAAATCGCGGACACCGGCGGCGGCACCTATTCGGCGACCATCCGCGTGAACGGGCAAGCCGACGAGGTCTACACGGGTTTAACCGAAGGCGGAGCAGGGTTCTGGGCCAACCTTGCGAACGCGATCAACAACGGCGGCGGCGCCCCCCCCTCGCCCGCCTCGCGCCTCATCACCGCCACCACGCTCGGCAACGGATCGGCGGCGCCTGCCGCAGCGACCTACACGCTAGCGGGTGGAAACGGAAGCAGCACCAACGGAACCGCGAGCGCCGGGATTCTAAGCAACGGCGTCGCGTCCGTCACGGCGCAAAGCAATTGCATCACCTGTTTCGCGAGCGCACAGGGAGCTGAAGGCAATAACATATCCGTCACCCTTGAGGCGGGATCAGGCCCCGGACTCTACACCGCCACGATCACCGACGGCACGACGACGGAAATATACACCGACATCGACGACGGCGGCGGCGGCAACGCGTTCTGGGTCAATCTTGCCGACGCCATCAACAACGGCGGCGGCGTGCCCCCAACGCCCGCATCGACGCTGATAACCGCAACGGCAGGCGAAGGCGTCGCCGCTCCTGACCTTGTGACGCATACGCTGACGGGCGGCGGCAACGCGGGGACGACGTGCCTGACCCTTACCGCCCTGACCTCCGGAACATCGGGCAACAACATTTCGGTGATCGTAGGACAAGGTTCTGCGCCAGGCACCTATAAGGTCACCATCCAGTCTACCGGTCACGCGACTGAAGTATATGATGAGATCGACAATTCAGGCGATGGGCTTTGGGCAAACATCGCAAGCGCCATAAACCAAGGGCAAGTCGGCCCGCCGCCGGTGGCGCGCTCGGCTATCGCCATGGCCACGGCCGGATCCGGTACGACCCTGCCCCCGACCGGTTCGACGACGACATACCGCCTCGGGGGAGGCTCCAACGAGCTTTTGTCCGGTTTCTTCACCGGCACCGACGCTTCGTCCTTCGCCGTCAACGCGAATCTCGTCAACGGCACGCGAATCATCAAGACCACAAGCCCCCCATTTGTCGGCGAAGCGTTCAACGCCGCAACGCGCACGTTTACAGCCGATGGACTCAGCGTCAGCGGCGGCAGTTACGAGACGCTTCCGGCCAACATCCTGACCGGATTCCAGCAGGCCGCCTCAAACATCGGCGCCCTGAAAGACGCGGCCATGAATCAGAAGGACTACCTTCAGCAGCGTTTGACAAACGAAACCGGCGTCAACGTGGACAACGAGATCATAACGTTGACGATGCTCCAAAACGCCTACGCCGCCTCGGCGCGCGCCATTCAGACGCTCAACCGCATGTTCGATATCCTCGAAAGCATGTACAGATAGGTATTAAACCATGTCCAATTTCATCAGCAGCATAGGACTCCAGCAACTCAGCATCAAAAACCTTTCCGAAGGCCAGTATAAGCTGAGCATTCTCAACACCCAGCTAGCGACGGGCAAACGATCCCAGAATCTGACCGATTACAGCTCAAGCAACGCGCAGCAGTTGATGAACCACAACACATCCATCGCCATGCGACGGGGTTTTTTGACCGTGGCGAACGACCTGAAGCTGCGCTTGACAACCTATGACAAGTCGCTGACGGAAATCGAGAAAATCGCCGGCTCGGCCTATTCCTCGGCCCTGAGCGCGTCGAATTATAACGCCGACCAAAACGAAGCGTTCGCGTCGCAAATCAAGGGCTTCATGCAGCAAGTTACCTACTATTTGGATCAAAAGGTCGGCGACCGCTATATCTTCGCGGGAACGCGTTTCAGCCGCCCCCCCGTCGGCGACATTACCGCCCTTCCGGTGCCCCCGACAGAAGAAGATCCTTACGTTACCACCGGCAACGCCCTGCCCGCCTACGACACCGACTACGATCCACTCAACCCCAGCAAACAGGTTTCCAGCGCCTACGTCAGGGATCAAGTCGCCATCGACACCATTCAAAAGATCACCTACGGCGTGACCAGCACACACGAAGGCTTTCAAAAACTGGTTATGGGCCTGCGTTGGGCTTACGCCGCCACGCAGGACGTCCCCAATTACGACACCAACATTGCGCGCGCGCGCGATCTCATAAGCCAGGGCCTAACCGAAATCCGCGGCGTGCATACGGACGTGTCGAACGCAGCCACCACACTGGAAAAAACCGAGGAACTGCACAACAGGACCATCAACGACCTGATCGGCCAGATTGATGTCATTCAGAGGATCGAGCCCAACGAAGTGGCCATAAAAATCACGACGTTTCAGGCCCAGCTTGAGGCTTCGTACGCCGCCACGGCCAAGATGACAAACCTGAGCATTCTCAAGTATCTTTAAAGCGAATCGGCGCCTTTGCGCCTGCAACGAACAAAAAGGTTTTCTTAATGTCCAATTCAATTCGGGCCATCGACGCGAGTCCTGTTTCGCTGAGCTACGTCGCCGCGCTACGCGGCGTGAAACCGCGCGCGCCCCAAACGCCTTTCGCTTATGCGCGTTTCGGCTGCAAGGATATTCACGCTTTCATAGGCCTTGCCGCCAGCAATCCCGAAGGCCGCTTTGTCGGGGTTGTCGCGGACGTGGGCGAAACCGTCAAGGCTCAGGCCCTCGCGCGCGCGCGCCAAGTCGGCAACGTAACCTTCATGGCCGAGCTGGCCTTTCTTCACCTCGCTCGCGAGCCTTCGCCGAACGCAGCCTTGCCTCCTCTCGATTACCTCGTGACGGACGAAAGCGAAACGCCGCTGGGCGGCGGCGCGCGAAGCGCCCTGTTCGCCATCGCCAAAAAACACCTGAAGCCCTCGGGCCTTTTGGCCATCAGCTACCGCGCCTATACCAACAACGACGAGAGCCTGCGTTTTCTTGTCAACGAATTCGCGCCAGAAATGGACGGCATGCAGGCCCTGGAATTCCTTCATGAGATGAAGGCTCTGGGAGCTTTCTACTTTGAGGAACACCCTATCGCGCACGCCGCGCTGGACAAAGCCATTGCCGACGGCGACCCGAAAGCCTTCTTTTCTACATGCGATCAAGGATCGAAAGCTCGATCCGGAACGCTGGACATGATGGCGTCGCTGGCTCCCCTTGGCTTCGCCTTTGCCGGATCGGCGGATCCTGCGGCGAACTATATGGAGCTCGCCGCGCCCGAAGCCGCACACCCGATCCTTGAAAAGTGCCAAAATCATCTTTTGTACGAATTGATCAAAGACTTAGCGGCCAACCGCCTTGTTCGCCATGACGTATGGTGCTTCATGCCCGCTGAGCCGGTGAATGACCTCGCCAAGCTTTTCGGAAGCTTCACGTTCGGTCTCGCGGCGTTGCGGGACCGTCTGCCCGAATCCATCGCGCTGCGCGACAAGGTCATAGACCTGCGCCAGCCCGTGATGGCCAAAATGACGGAAGTCATGGCCTTGCTGCCCATGGGCATCGGGGACTTTCTGGCGCATCCGCTGGGTCAGGGCATCGCGCCCGAAGACGCCGTCGCCGCCTTGCACACGCTTGTGGCCGTCGGCATAGCGCGGCCTATGCGCGGGCATTACGTTTCGAAAGAGAACACGAAAATCGAAAAGCTCAAATGGGCGACGGCTTTCAACGCTTACCTCGATGACACCCCCATCACCGAGCCGCGTGTGGCTCTTGCCTCCCAGATCGTCGGCGGCATCGTGGAGGTTCCGGCGAGGGACGCGCTCGTGATGCAGGCCATCAATCGCGCGGGGCTTGCCGATTCGGTGGACGCGCTCCTGCTCGAGCTTTTACGCGTATCGAACGATCCCGCGCTGGCGTCCAAAATCATGGACACCGCATCCCCCACGCCCGAAAGCGCACATAATATGGTTCAAGACGTTGTCAGCCAGTCTCTGTTGCGCTGGACCGCTTACGGGCTTTTGGCCGCCTAAGCTGCTGCGCTTGCGCATAAATACAAAACGCCTTGATTTATCTTGACAGGTTTCCGAAACGGCTTGGTTAACGCACCTTCCGCTTGTTTTCTTGGCTTTTTTTTTCCATGGTAACGCCATGAACGACAAGCGACCAAATCCCGGGCTTCCGCCCGATCATCTTGTTTACGCCATCGGGGACATTCACGGAAGGATCGACCTGTTGATGCGGCTGATGAAGATTGTCGAAACCGACATGGCGCAACACCCCCATACGAACAAAGAATTGATCTTTTTAGGCGATTATGTCGATCGCGGCGTCGACTCCAAGGGCGTTATCGACTTTTTGCTGAACAAACTTCCCTCGTCCGCAGGCAAAGTTTTCCTGCGCGGCAACCACGACGACGCGATGCTTAGATTCCTCCAAGGCGAACTGGATCAAGCACAGGACTGGCTGCTGCTCGGCGGAACGGCAACGCTCGTCAGTTACGGCGTCAACCCGTTCCGTGCGCAGATGATGCAGGACCTCGAATCTCTCCGAAAGGAAGCCTTGGGCAAGGTTCCGGAATCCCACAAACGCTTTTTGGAAGAAACGGTCTTGTCGTGCGAACGCGGCGGTTATTATTTTGTGCATGCGGGCGTTCGTCCGGGCGTGCCGCTCGACCGGCAAAACGACAAGGATAAAATGTGGATCCGCCACGATTTTCTGGGATCTCATGCCGATTTCGGCAAAACCGTTGTGCACGGGCACTCCATCCTGCCGGAGCCCGACGTGCAGCCGAACCGCATCGGCGTCGACACCGGAGCCTACGCCACAGGAACCTTGACGGCTTTGGCTCTTTACGACTCCACCCACCGCTTCCTATCGACGTGAGGCTTTATGCACCGCTCGCCCCCATCGGCCGATGATCGGCTACAACGCTATGTCTTTTTGGCTTTCACGGCTCTGCTTGTTTTGCTTCCGGTTCCCTTTGGCGGCAACCGTCCGTGGGCCAGCGATCTTTTCGGCGTTTTGTGCGCCGTTCTTTTGTTCGCGACGGCTTTTGACCTGCATCGCAACCCCGAACGCTGGCCCGACGGCGCGCCGATGCATCCCTTGCGCGTTTCGGCCGTGTTGCTGACGGGCGTCGTTTTATGGGCCGTACTCCAGACACAAAGCTGGATGCCGTCCGCATGGCATCACCCGATCTGGCAGAGCGCGAAAAGCCTTCCGCAACCGTTCGCAGGCTCCATTTCTCTGGAGCCGGACCAATCGGCCGAATCCCTCGTGCGTTTACTAAGCTATGTCGCGTGTTTTTTTCTGGCTTTTCTGGGCGGACGCGACAACAAGCTGGCCTACAGGTTCCTGAAGATTTTCGCGAGCGCGGCGGTGGCGTACGCCTTGTACGGCCTTGTGATGCAGGCGACGGGCCTTCGGAAAATCCTGTGGTTCGACAAATGGGCCTATGAAAGTTTCGTAACCTCGACCTTCGTGAACAAGAATTCCTACGCCACCTATGCAGGGCTCGGGCTTCAGGCCTGCCTCGCCCTTTTGTGGGTAAAGGTCAAACACAGAATCGAGCATAAGCAACCCCGACGCGTATTCAACGCCGCGTGGTTCGAAAAGATGGTGGCCGATCTCGGCCCCTACGTTCTGATGTGCCTCGTCGTTCTGGGCGCGTTGTTGCTTACAGGCTCGCGCGCCGGCGTTGTGAGCGCATTGGCCGGCGCAATGGTCATGGCTGTGGCGCTTGCCGTGAACCGCCGGTGGAAATGGCGTTTCGGCGTTTTTGCCGTGACGATCGGCCTTCTTCTGGTTTTCGCCTTTTCGTCCTTGAACGAAATGGCGTCTCTGCGGCAGATCGATTACCGCATGGCCGACAAGGACATCCCCATGCGCATGGCCGGTTACGACATCGCGTTGCGCGCGATCGCAAGCAACCCTTGGCTGGGATTCGGATTGGGGAGTTTCGACAGCGCCTTTCGCATTTATCGCGACCCTATGCTCAAGGAATGGTTCCAGCACGCGCACAACGACTACATCGAAATGGCGCTGGAGCTTGGCATACCCGCCGCCCTGATGCTCATGACCGCGATAGGGCTGATGGTCGCCGTTTGCCTGCGTGGCGCGCGAACGCGCAGGAGGCAGGAAACATACCCCATTCTGGCCTTAGGCGCATCGGCGACCGTGGGACTTCACGCCTGCGTTGATTTCAGCCTTCATATCCCCGCCGTGGCGGCGGCCTTTGCCGCGATTCTCGGCCTCGGAGTCGCGCAAAGCTGGTCGAGCCGCAAACAGATAGCTTAAGGGACCGCGCAACGCGGGTTGATCTCTCCCGTGGGACGGGTGATGAAAACCACGAACTTTTGCGATTCGCTCGCGGGCAAATAACTGTGTTCCTGACTTGTGAAACGCGCCGCCACCTTGGACAGTCCCGCCACGATAGCCGCCGTTTTGCCGCCTGTCGGCGATGTCCAAAAGCACCTGCCGCCCGACGCGCCCGCGTTCATATAATACCAGGGCTGGAATCCCGGGCTTGGCGGAGCGAGGTTGGCGGTGCGCAGCCCCATCCAAAGGTGGGGCTGATTGCCCCCGCCATCCAACGGATCGCCTGGACAGGTCAAGTCCGTGACAGGCGTGCCGTTCGTCTGGTCCGAACACGGGTATGGATCGCCCGCGCAAGGGGCGACGGAATTGTTCACGCCGTTGGCCAGATACTGCATGTGGCATTCGTTGATCTTGGAGCGGATCAGGTTGGCCTGGCTGCCCACATCGGCCGTGACGCGGTCCATCGACGTCGCCGTCCCGAAAGACCCGATGTTGGTCGACGTCACGGCGGCAAGGATGCCGAGCAAGGCGATCACGAAAAGAATAGGGCCGATGGCGATACCGGCTGTGGAGGAAAAACGTTGCATTATGTTCTCGCTTCAGAATGAGGTTAGGCCAGACCGCAAAGCATCAGACTACCCCCGTCTTAACCTGCCTGTCACGCCCTGACGCGGCAAGAAACCTGATAATCACAACACTTCGTTTCTTAACAAGACTTTAAGAACAATTAGGGGCTGCACTCATTATTACCAAGAGGCTTCGGGTAACTGATTTTGCGCTTCGAGCGTCAGGGGACACAATAGTTATACAGGGTATTCCTCTTACCCAACCGGCTACAAAATGTAGAATGCGTTGGTGGAAGAAAACTATCCGCTACGGATGGCCTTGCTTCAAGCTTTGCACAATGCTACCCAACTAACGCTCTTAATCTATTGAACGGCAAAGGTTCTTAGCTTGATTTCCCGCATCGCCACCGTTGCATTCGAAGGCACGAACGTGCTCGACATCGACGTGCAGGTGCAGCTTTCGGCAGGCTCGGTCGTTTTCAACATCGTCGGGTTGCCGGATAAGGCCGTTGCCGAAAGCCGCGAGCGCGTGCGCGCCGCGCTTCACGCGCTGGGCATCGCCATGCCCGCCAAGCGCATCACCGTTAATTTGGCTCCCGCCGACGTTCTGAAAGAAGGCAGCCATTTCGATTTGCCCATCGCGCTCGCCACGCTCGGAGGCATGGGCATTTTGCCGAAAGAGGAAATCCATCAATACACCGCTTTGGGCGAACTCGCGCTCGACGGCGCATTGACGCCGGTCGCAGGCGTTTTGCCCGCTGCCGTCACCGCGAACGCCAACAATCGCGGCCTGATCTGTCCCGCGAAAAACGGCGGCGAAGCCGTGTGGGCGAGTTCGGAACTGAACGTAATCGCGGCCCCTTCCCTGCTCGCGCTCATTAATCACTTTAAGGGCGCGCAGGTGCTGCAACGGCCCGAGCCGCGCATCCGCGAGGAAGACGGGCCCGTTCCCGACTTGCGCGACATCAAAGGGCAGGAAACCGCCAAACGCGCTTTGGAAGTCGCAGCGGCAGGCGGGCACAATTTACTGATGATCGGGCCGCCCGGCGCGGGCAAAAGCATGCTGGCCTCGCGCTTGCCGGGTTTGCTGCCGCCGCTCGCGCCCGACGAAGCTTTGGATGTTTCGATGATCCATTCGTTGGCGGGTTTGCTGGAGGATGGAAAACTTTTGCGCCGCCGCCCGTTCCGCGATCCGCACCATTCGGCAACGCTCCCCGCGCTGATCGGCGGCGGGATGCGCGCCAAGCCGGGCGAAATATCGCTGGCGCACAATGGCGTTTTGTTTTTGGACGAGTTGCCGGAGTTTCAGCGTCAGACGTTGGAAGCGTTGCGCCAGCCGTTGGAGACGGGGCGCGCTGTCGTCGCGCGCGCCAACCATCACGTGACCTATCCCGCGCGTGTGCAACTTATCGCCGCGATGAACCCCTGCCGCTGCGGGCATATGGGCGATCCGGCTCTGGCGTGCGGGCGCGCCCCGAAATGCGCGATGGATTACCAGTCGAAAATTTCGGGGCCGTTGTTCGACCGCATCGATCTGCACGTGGACGTACCAGCCGTATCGCCCACCGATCTCAGCCTGCCGCCGCCGCGCGAGGACAGCGCAGCCGTCGCGGCGCGGATCGCCGCTGCGCGCGATATTCAAATGGAACGCTACGCGCGTTTGGCGAACGGCAAAGTTAAGCCGATCCACACAAACGCCGAAGCCGACGGCGAGTTGTTGGAAGATGTCGCGGCGATGGACGGCGACGCGCGCAACCTTCTCATGCAAGCAAGCGAGAAAATGAAACTGTCGGCGCGGGGCTATCACCGCGTGATGCGCGTGGCGCGGACTCTAGCGGATTTAGCGGGCCACGACAGCGTCAGCCGCGCCCATATCGCCGAAGCGCTGAGTTATAGAAGGCTGAGCTTTGCGCGGTGAAACATGTTGCGTCATCCTCGTGAAAACGGGGGTCAAGCGGCGAGCGCCCGCGAGCCGTATGAGTCATAAATCACGCAGTCGCGCGATGCTGGATTCCCGCTTGCGCCGGAATGACACATGGAGAATTAGCCCTTCAAATTATACCCGTTGTCGATGTGGATCGTCTGGCCGGTGATGTGCCGCGCCTTGTCGGACAGCATGAAAGCCGCCGCCTCGCCGATTTGCTCGATCGTCAGCAGGTGATGGATTGGTGCCTCGAGCGCGGCCTTTTCCATCAAATCGTCAAAGTGGCTGAGGCCCGACGCGGCGCGCGTTTTCACAGGCCCGGGCGACAGCGCGTTGACGCGTATGCTTTTCGGCCCAAGCTCGACGGCCAGATAGCGCACGGCCATTTCCAACGCGGCCTTGACCGGCCCCATCAGGTTGTAATTGTCGACCACCTTGCGCCCGCCGTAATAGCTCATCGTCAGGATCGAGCCGCCGTTTTTCATGAACGG
>CAZYPX010000029.1:0-17998 GCA_964649675.1 uncultured Rhodospirillaceae bacterium
GCGCAATCTTCTCGGCCTGACGGTCTTTGAGCGGATCGACCCATTCCCATTTCGGGGCGATCCATTTGACCGCCGTGTATTGCACCGGATTTTTGGCAAAGCCCGGCATGTCGAACACGCCCGCCAGAACGGCGGTCTCCATCCAACGCCGCCAGATCGGACGGCACATCTGAAACACCAGCGTGGCAAACTGGAACTGATCCAGCCGCCGCCGAAACTCGACAGTGCCCGCGCGGATGCTGGAATAATTGGCGGCTTTTAGATCGCCCGTGACGTTCGTGTAGGGAATACCCATGGCAGCGCAAACCGCCAGAAGCGTTCGGTACTGGAACATCTCGTAAGACCCGCCGACATCGGCTGGGCTTGAAAACTTGATATCCTCGCCGGGCAGAAGTACCTGCATCGTGCCGGGAGACAGCCCCGCGATGGCTGCGCCGGTTTCGTCCGCCGCGCCTTCGCCCATCATATTGTCTTCCGGCGCGTTCTTCGTGATGAAGCCCGCGAACAAGGCCGCGACCTTCTTGCGATCCAGTTCCGCGTCGTCGTACTGGTCGAGCAGATAAAGCTTCACCAGCGCGGGCGATATCCACGGCACGCCGCGTATCTGGCCCGGACGTTCGGGACGATAGATGTGGAGGATTTCCGATGCCGGAACGCGGACAATCTCGCCCTTGTTGCTTTGATCTGTGCTGTCGCCCGGATGTTTGCGATAGAAATGATAGGCCACGCGCTGGCCGATGGGATTGAACTCGATCCCGCAGCGCACGGGATTGCCCGTGGGGCCGATGTCAATCTTCGTCAATGGCAGCATCTCGGCCTCAAGAAGCTGCAATTGCAACGGAACGGTCAGGCCGTCTCGTGGCAAGCGTGGGCGGAAGCGGATGAAACATTCGCCAGCCTCGAACATGGCGCGTACAGCCAGCGCCTGAAGCCCGTAAAAGTCCGTGAGGCCATCCGCGTCGGCTTCGTCCGTCCATGCCAGCCATGTTTTCTGAATTTGATCCTTGAGCGCCTGATCGGCGACAAGGCTGGATGGCTTAACACCTGCACCGACGGCATTCGCCACAAAACTTTCGCACGCGTTTGAGGCGTAAGGGTTCGAGCGCACAATCTGCCGCGCCCTCGCACGCAAGAGATCGCCGCCTGCCGCAAGAAGTCCGTTTATGTTTTCCTGCGTCGCCCGCCACGCCACCAGCCGCCGCTGCGCCATCGCGCCCTCGAAGCCGCCCATGAGCGCGGACGCGGACAAGCGTCCGGTGGCGGCGTATTTGACCGCCGCACCGATGCGAGAAAAGACGTTCATCAGAGATCCTTGTCCGCGTAAATCTTGATCCGGCGTGTCTGGACTTCGCCGTTCTCCCGCGCCAACGCCGCTTCGACATCATTCAGCGCCGATTTCAGATCGGCCATCGAGCGATACTCCACCGTCTTTCCGTCATAGGAGAGACGCAGGACGCCGCTTGCGATGGCTTGCCGTAAGGCATCACGTTGAGCTAGTGTGTAAGTCATTGCTTTTACTATGAGGTTGTTATGGCTTCTCAATCGACACTTCTTGGCGCTGCAGGCGAACACTTCGTAATGTCTGAACTTCTTCGTCGCGGATACATAGCTGCGCTCGCGCCGCAAGGCGTTCCCAATACAGATATCGTTGTGACAGACCTCGAAGGACATCGCCTGTGTTCAATTCAGGTCAAGACGCGCAGACAAATCGGATCCGATGGCGGGTGGCACATGAAGCCCAAACATACCGATATTAAAGGCGATCACTTGTTTTACTGTTTCGTCGATATGGGCAAAACGTTTGAGGATCAGCCCCAGATTTATATTTTGCCGAGCGACGTCGTAGCGGATGTTATCAAGACGACCCATCAGTACTGGCTGGCCAAGCCCGGAAAGAATGGGCAAGCGCATAAAGATTCGAACGTTCGGCGCTTGTTGCCAGATTATTCCCGCTTGTATGGAAGCGACAAAACAAAGTACGGAACAGGATGGCTCGAAAAATACAAAAACGCATGGAACTTGCTTAATCTTGAGCCAGCCAGTCCCGACACCGAAACAGCAGAGACAGCTTAAACATAACTGCTCCTGATCACGCGCCGCGCTGGTGGTTGCGGCGCTGACGTTTTGATTGTTTCCTGCGCAGGTGCTTCTTTCTTTCTCCCAAGCGCTTCCTCAAGCCGATCCCAGATCGCGTCCGTAAATCTGTCGATCCCGTAGGCTGCTGCCGCCGCACGGGCATAGACGCGGCAATCGAGAGCCTCGTTGCGTTCGTACACCTTGTGCCACTCGCGGCGCGGAAAGCCGCGTGGGTCTTTTTTCGTTACCAGCCGCTCCGCCGTCAGCTGCCTAAAATACTCTTCGGGATATTTTGGGAAGTGGCAAAAACCGATAGGAAAGCCTTCGCCTTGTTCCATCTGCTCGTCTGTCGGTCTGTCCTTGCGAAGCCAGCCGTAAAGCTCGGACTTGCAAAAGGAGGATCCAACTGGCCAGATCAACAACCCACGTCGCTTGCGTTTGCCCTTAGTCGTTACGTCCGCATGGCTCGGCAAGCCGATGGCCGCGCCGAGACCGTGAACGCCTTTGATCGCTAGGACGCGGTCGCCCTGTTTGCCACGCACCCAGTCATAGACCTGCGACGTGTAATGCCCGCCCGTATCGATGGCGACCTTGACGATACCAAGCCGTGCGCCGCTGTCGTGCGTAAAGCTTTCTTCCAAAACGGCGTCCAATGCTTTCCACACATCCTTGTCGGACGGCTTGCCCTGTAGAACACGATAATCGACCGACCAGCTTTTGCGGTCACGACCCCATGCGACGACTTCAAGTTCAAGCCTGTCATCCTGTACGTCCACGCCACCAGTCAGGAGCAATCCTCCGGCAGGAACCGTGCAAAGCCGATAGTTCTCGCGGCGATCATAAAGCCTTTGCCATTCCGGCGCTTCTCCACTTTCAGTCCACGTCCGCGCCTCGATGGTGTTGACATAGACCTTCATGGCCGCATCGTCGCGGGCGGCGATCTTGCGTTCTGCGATCTGATGCCATGTCAGCCACGGGCTATAGAGCCCCGACAGATGAAACCCCGCCGCTTTTCCTGCGCCGGGTTCCTCGGCCCGCCATTCGCCTTGGCCGTTCATCCAGCGTTTTTTGTGGCTCGGGATGCCGCAGCCACAAGCGGAGCAAAAGTACGAAGCCGTCTCCGGCTTGCCTTTTTCCCATTGCAGGCGCTTTTCTTCCAATATCTGATAGTCGCCGCATTCTGGGCATGGAACCCAAAAGCGCCGTTTGTCGGACTTTTCGTATTCCAGTTCGATCCGGCTGAAGCCCTGAATGGTCGGCGTCGAGACCAGAAAGATTTTCCGGTTTGCAAACGTGATCGTGCGCTGCGTGGCGAGGCCCACCGGATCGCCTTCGCCGTCCACGTCAAAATCGTAAGCGTCCACTTCGTCAAGAAACAGATACCGCACCGGCATGGAGCGAAGCCCCACCGCGCTGTTTGCGCCGGTCATGACAAGGATCCCGCCCGGAAACTCCTTGCTTTGAACCGTGTTGCCGCTGTCCTTGGCACGTGCCTGCTTGACGCGCTCTCGCAAAACGGGCGTGCTGTCGATTAGTGCCGCGACGCGCTGCTTCGACCAGCGTTTGGCCATCTCCACCGTCGGCTGTACCGCGAGCATAGGCCCCGGCGCATGATGGATGACATAGCCGATCCAGTTATTGCCCGCCTCAGTCCCGCCGATCTGCGCGCCTTTCATGAATACGACCCGCTCGACGGGTGAAGACGGCGACAGGCAGTCCATAATCTCTTTCAGGTACGGCGTACGCTCCGTCCGCCATGGCCCAGGTTCGCCAGAGGCCGTTTGCGAGAGAAATCTATGCGCGTCCGACCATTCCGAAACCGTCAGGCGCGGGTCTGGCCGCAGCGCTAGGGCAGCATGCGCCAAGCATTCCTGTAATGAATCCATGGATAACGTTTTTCAGATTGCCAGAACTTTCAGAAATGCTATCTTGGCGGCGGTTCTTTCCGCCAAACCTGCTGCCGGGTTAAAGCGAAAAATCAGCGACCCTGATTTCAGTCTTTCATGCGGCCTTCACTTTCAAGGTCGATGCGTAATCGGCAGACATCGATCCCTCAGAAAGGTTGGCGGCAATGACTCTCTTTTTTATCACCCCACTTATGCTCAAACGCGCGAAGCAGCGGCTTCGTCCCATATTTCCCGGCGTCAAGTCTTCGCATCTCTCCGAAGCCATGGCAGCCGCTTTGGGATATAAAACGCACGCGGCTGTTCTTAAATATGCCGAAGCGTTTGTTCCAGGAGAGGACTTTCTGGAAGTTATTGGCATCAACGAGGACGCTTTCTATGAGCGGCTTCAAAGCCTCGGCGCGTCTTTTGTCGAAGCTTCGGGCGGGAGCCTTTTTGAACAGCCAGTGCATCCGCATTATCTTCCGTCTTTGTTTAATGGGGACGGGTTTGACACCAACTATGTGAGACCGAAAGCCAAGGCGTGGCGTAACCTTATGGTCGCAGCCATCAACGCCGGAATTGAACAAGGTCTGTTTTCACTGAGCAAAGACGACAATCGTTGGTCGGAAACGGATCCCTACAAAGGCTATGTCTATAAGTTCTCCTTCATCGGCTTTCCTTCACTTTGCTGCGTAAAGAACGCAGGAGGCGGCGTTCTTTCCTTGCATGCCGCTGTCTTTCCCGAGCCTGATGCAGAGCAATGGCTGTTTCTGCCGCAGCTCGGGCTGAGCGGCGGCGAGGCTTACGGCATGGGTTGGCTTGAGCGAGAGAAAGAAGCACGTCTGGCAACCTTCATGGGTTTCTTCAAGGCGAGGAAGAATGTTCTGTCGATCCTTGAAAAAGCGGAAAATCTTTCTCCTCAAGGCTATCGCGACCAATAATCAGCGATGATCGCGGTAACCTGTGGGTTCGATCTTTGCGCTGGAGATGATCGGAATAAGGTGCCTTCGGATGCGCAGTGACAGCGCGCCCTGCATGTAGGCTCCTATTTCCCGCTCCAGACAACCTGATGCGAAGGCCTCTCCCGCCCAGAAGCCCGCATTGCAAGAACGCACTCGTTCCTCTCCGCCTTCAGGCGGCTTGAGCGCGGCGCGTATGGACAATTCCCCGCAACCTATATCGCCGACATACCCCGAACAGGGCATACCCAGAAACTTGAAGCGGAAGACACAACCTTTGCGTTCTTCAACGCCAGGCCAACGGTTATCGTTCACGCGAAAAGAGAACAGTCCTTGCTCAAGCGCCGCGTTCGTTGCCGCGACGATCAAATTGCGCCACGCTTTTGCGCGTTGCGATCTAAAATGGTTATTCATTTCTCCGTCTCTTTTCCTATGGCATATCTCTGGGAAACGCGACCGCATCAGCTGCGTCCGTTAGGATTTGTCGCAGCTCGGCGTCCAAAATTTCATGCACACGTTTGGGATCGGCTTCGGAAGCGAGTATTGGAGCTAGCCGATCCGGCAGATTCGACACACGGTCGCGCAAGACGCGCAGCGTGTTGAACCACGCGACCTTGACGCTGTCGGCACGAACAAGGACGCTGGACTTTTCCTCGTATTCCAGTTTGGCAAGACGTGCGAGATAGGCCTCCTTGATCGCGCGACTTTGCGCGTAGTTCGGGCCGCTGTTCGCAAGAGGCGGATCAACGGAACGTTCGGGCGCTTGCTCGATCTTCTTCGCTGGCTTTCGCTGCTGCGCGGGATCCGTGTTCTTCGTCCACGCAGCATCCGCTTTGTCGGGATCGATGGTGCCGTCGCTTTCTTTGACGATGCGGCCTGTCTTGATGGCCTTGAGCACGGCGACATGGCTGACGCCGCGGCGCTTGGCATAAGCGGAAGCTGATAATCCCATGGTTTCGTGTCATTTGATGATCCAATCGGGCCGAAGAAAGCCATCGGATTGCTCGGAATTGAGTGGATATAAGCTGCGAATGAAGCGTTCATGGCTTGGAAAGGAGGACGTCATCATGTCCAAAAAACCAAGCAAAATCGCCAAATCCAAGCCAAAGACCATCGTCAAGGCGCCCGTCAAGGTCAAAGCCAACGGTTCAGCCAAGACGAGTAAAACGCTTGACGAAAGCAAACTGTCCAAGCCCATGCAGGCCGGATTTGCCGCCGTTGCAGCGATGAAGCCGGAAGCACAGGCGTCAGAAGGCCGCCTAACCAAACTTGTGCGTATCAGCGAGCTTTTGAAGCGGCCCGAAGGCGCAACGCTTGATGAAATTCTCGAACTGACCGGTTGGAAAAAGCACACGGCCCGCGCCGCGATCTCACATGCGCTCAAGAAGAAACATGGTTACCACATCGTTTCCGACAAGCCGAAAGGCGGCAAACGCATCTACAAGATCACCGAACCGGAGCAATGAAATGATCAACCCGCGTCGAACGATTATCAAATGATCGTTCGACGCTTTTCTTCGCAATACGATGATCCCTTATTAAGTGGATAATCTTGCGACGAAGAGCGATCATCACCATGTAATGAGAAACGCAATAACGGAGGGCAAAATGCAAAACGCCATTCAAACCGCCATCGCCGCCAACCTCGCTGCCTTGTCGGAGCGGCTAAGCGAAGCTGCCGCGCTGGCCAAGGAAGCGCACGAAGCGATGGAGCAGGACAACCAGAACCTTGCTATCGGCACGGTGCTGGACTTCGAAAAACGATTGCCGGAAGCGCAAGCGCTCTTCGCCGCTGCGATGGCCCTGCATCGCGGCAACAACTGAGGGAGACAGCCATGTCCGAAGAAATCTTCGTCCGCTTTGCCCGCAAACCCTTCCGCTTTGACGAAGTCACTGCGGCAGCCAGAGACACGAGCGAACCAGGCAGTCCCGTCAAGATTGCGGAGACAAAGGCCTTGAACGAGGAGGAATACGATGCCTTTACCAACTCACTGCTTCAAGATCGCGAATGGCTCGCAGGCAAAGGCGGATACCTTAATCTGAAACGCCAAGTGATTGAAGTCACCGCGCCGGATCGCCAGACGCTTTATGTTGATCCATCAGGCTCAAGCTACGGTCGTTATGTTGGCCTACGCGTGCCAACCCCCAGATGCCGCTATCCAGAAGTGCGCGTTTATCTTCTGGATCGCAGAGGCAGCGCGATGTCCATTATTAAACAGGCACATCGCGCCGCCCTTAAAGAGCGCGTACCAAAAGAGGATATCAACGCCTTCCTTGCCGAAGCGAAAGGCGGAAGTCGTGAACAGTTGCTTGCCGTCTGCGAACGCTGGTTTTTCTGCATTTAGGAAGCCGAGACCAACTCGGCTTTCTTGCCCGTAAACTCTTCCCACCGCTGGACGATCACGTCGCAATATTTGGGATCCAATTCAATTAGTCGCGCTTGACGTCCGGCCTTTTCACAAGCGATCAGCGTGCTGCCGGAGCCGCCAAAACAGTCCAACACAATATCACGGCTCTTGCTGCTGTTGCGGACGGCGCGTTCGACAAGCTCGACGGGCTTCATCGTCGGATGTAAATCGTTCTTCGTCGGCTTGTTGACGAACCACACATCGCCTTGGTCGCGCGCGCCGCACCAGAAGTGATCTGCACCTTGCTTCCATCCGTAGAGGATTGGCTCGTACTGGCGCTGGTAGTCGGAGCGGCCCAGAGTAAAGGTGTTTTTGGCCCAGATGACAAAGGTCGACCATTTGCCTCCTGCCGCGACGAATGCTTTTTGCAGCGTGTGCAGTTCGCTCGACGACATGCAAATGTAAATCGCGCCTTTACAAACCGTCACCATGTTGACGCAAGCGTCGTAAAGGAACGCTTCGAACCCGTCGCCAAGGTTATCGTTCATAATGGTGCGGTTATTGCCCCGCATCTTGTCCTTTGCCGTGTTGCCGTAATCGACGTTATATGGTGGGTCGGTAAAGACCATATCGGCCAGTGCGCTATCCAGCACGCGCTCGACGTTATCAAGCGATGTGCTGTCGCCGCAAAGCAGACGATGGTTGCCGAGAACGTACAAATCGCCGGGCTTTGTTTTCGGTTCGACCGGAACTTCAGGAACCGCGTCGTCGTCCGTGTTGCCAGCCGCGTCCTCATCGCTCTCCAACAGATCGGCCAGTTCCTCGTCAGAGAAACCCGTCAGATTGACGTCGAACCCATCGCTTTCAAGCGCTTCCAATTCATCGCGCAGGAGATCATCATCCCATCCGGCGTTGAGTGCCAGCTTGTTATCGGCAATAACGTAGGCCCGTTTTTGTGCCTCGGTCAGGTGGTCGAGGACAACGACAGGAACAACCGGCAACGCAAGTTTCCGCGCCGCTTGCAGCCGCCCATGACCCGCGATGATGCCATTAGCCGTATCGACGAGGATAGGGTTGAGAAACCCAAACTCCACGATGCTCGCCGCGATCTGCGCGATCTGTTCTTCCGAATGCGTGCGCGGGTTGCGGTCATAGGGCACAAGCCGATCCAACGGCCAAATCTCTATGCGCTCGGCCATGCGGGTGGCCGTGTCACTCATGGCAGAATTTTTCTAAAAGGACGTTGATCACTTTCTTTCTGATGTAATCGACGTTGATATGCGTCCCCATGGGCGCGTCTCGCTCAAGCGGAATGATTGAGGAACAGATGCTGGAGACGGCGCGTTTGGCGACCTGCGCGGCTTTTTTAGCGGACAAGTCTTTCTTCTCTTTTCTGAGCAGAAAGAAAACGGCTAGGGCTTGGACATCTTCTACCGAGTATGGGTTCTTCGATTTTTTCGAAGAAGGCTTAAAAACGCCGTCCGCTGCTAGCTTCTTAAGCGAGGACTCGCTTGTTTCAAGCGCTTCGGCGACTTGGGAAACCGAGTAAAAATCTTCGAGTTTGAGCATGTTTACTTCCTTATAAAGCGCTCGCCAGCATGGGCGCATCGGAGCGGATTCGATCTTCTGCCAAAGCCGCGTAGCGTGGGTTGAGTTCGATCAGGACGGCGTTGCGTTGCAACCGCTCGGCGACAAGACCTGTGGTTCCTGCGCCGCCGAAGGGATCGAGCACTGTGCCGCCTTCCGGACATCCGGCAAAGATGCACGGCTCGACCAGCGCCGTCGGAAAGGTGGCGAAGTGCGCCCCCTTGAACGGGCGCGACGACACCGTCCAGACGCTGCGGCGGTTGCGGAAGGACGGATCGCTTTTCGGAACAATCAACCCGCCGCCATGAGAGGCCTGTCCGGGATAGCCGCGCTCAGGCCGTCCCGCCTGATAGTTCTTCCGCTGAAGACGCTTGTCGTTCGCCGTGCTTTCGGCGATGGGTTCGCGCACGGCTTCGTAATCGTAGAAGTAAGTCGGTGATTTACTCAGCAGGAAAATGTATTCATGCGCCTTGGTCGGGCGATCCATCACGGATTCCGGCATCGGGTTCGGCTTGTGCCAGATGATGTCACTGCGCAGGAACCAGCCGTCCGCGCGCAGAGCGAACGCGACCAGCCACGGAATGCCGATCAGGTCTTTTGATTTGCAGGACGGAACGATTGTTTTCGTCAGGTTGCCGATGATCGTGCCGGCATTCGTTTTTTGCTTCGCGCCTTCGCTGTGCGAGCCGTCCGCGTTCCGGCCCTTACCGCTTCCGGAGTAACTATCGCCAAGGTTCAGCCACAGCGTTCCATCATCGCGCAAGACGCGGCGCACTTCACGAAAAACGGCGATCAACTGATTGACGTAACCCTCCGGGGTTTCCTCAAGACCGATCTGCCGATCTATCCGTTTGGCACCGCACTTGCCGCAAACCTCCTTGAAGAACTCGCGGTCTTCGGCGTTCTTGACGTCGCGGCCCGTGCCGATGTTTGCGTTGAGGTTGGCTTTAAGTCGCATCGGCCCGCCGCGATGATCGCACGCGGGATTGCCTCCAAACCATGCTCCCGTCCCGTAATCCCGTAGCCCAAAGTAAGGCGGGGACGTCACGCAGCAATGGACGGAGCTATCCGGCAAGGTTTTCAAAACCTCGCGGCAATCCCCCTGTAAAATGCGAACGGTCATGCGAACAAATCCGGCTGTTCATTCACTTGCGATTGCAGCAGCCGCGAGAGTTCGCAGCGCATAAGCCGCGACCAGCGGGACAACGCCGTTGCCGCACAGCCGCAACCGGTCGACGCGACAGTCCAGTTGATCGGCCATCCCATCAGCCATTCGACAAACAGCGGGTTTAAGGTGAGCGGGGATGCGTTCCCATTCTTCATGCTGCGCGGGGCTTGGCGGCCAAGCAGGGAATTCGTCTCCACATCTGCAGTTGCCGTCCCGTCCTTCCAGTCCCGTGTCGTGGGCGTCGCCCAGGCTTCGACTATCTCTGTCCGGTTCGACCCGCTCGATCTTTTGCCCGAGCATGCGCGCGGCGTCGGCCATGTGTGGGTCACGGCAACCATCGCCAGATTGAGACCGTGCTCGCCTTTCAACTGCGATGGCGTTGGTTTGGTCTGCCGGTTGGTGTTTGGATTGGCAAGAGGTGTCGGCCAGATCTGAATGGCCTGATTTTCCAGCCCGACTTGCCGCTTCTTGCCGCTGGGCAGTTTTCCTGTTGGCGACATATCCAGCGGATTTTTTCGTCCACCGTTGGGCACGTTCGGCGTGTACCACTGCGTCTGTACCGCTGCGGCAGGTAGATGCAAGCTGCCGCTGCCGTGTTTGCTGTTCGGTCCGCCCTTGTTCCCGTCCGTCGCTGTCGCGGTTGGCCACATCGCTATTTGCGATGCGAGAGAGCAGGAACAACGATCCGTCCTGTCCCCGTTGCGCTTGATGAAGGTTTCCTGTTTTTCGCCGCTCTCCTGCGCTCTCGGCGTAAGCCAGGATGAACAGTCGCTCGCGCCGGTGGGGCGCGCCGACTTCCTCCGCCGTAAACAGGCCTGCCTTAACGCGGTAACCCATACGTCGAAGGTCATCGTGGACTTGTTCGAACCCCAATCGTAAATGTCCGGCGACGTTTTCGAAGAAGCAGAGGGGCGGTCTGATCTCGCGCACAATCCTTGCGATGTGCGGCCAGAGATGGCGCGGGTCTTTGTCGCCGAGCTGGCGTCCCGCAACCGAGAACGGCTGGCATGGGTAGCCGCCATGGACGATATCCACCACGCCGCGCCACGGCTTGCCGTCGAAGGTGGCAACATCGTCCCAGACAGGCGCGCAATCCAAGGCCGCGTTTTCCATCCGCGCCACGAGCGTGGCTGCGGCATAGCTTTCCCGCTCAACGTAACCCACAGTTCGATATCGGGGCACGGCGAGATGGAGGCCGAGGTCGAGCCCACCTGCGCCCGCGCAGAGCGAGAGGCCGAACACGCTTTGCCCTTTTGGGCATGCGCGATCGCCTCCGGCGGCAGGTAGAGCCAGACCATTCAATCAGAACCTCAATGTCGTGAATTCGGTGTACGCAGGCCTGTAACCTGTAACCGCCCCTGTAACCCGTTTCAGGTTTCAGTCGCTAGCGAAGGCCTGCGCTCTTGCCGCCCGCATACGTTTTGCGGGCAGAAGGACCCAAGATTTCAAAGAGATGCAGGATTAGCGGGTTGATAACCGTTGTCTTCGAGCGCGTCCGCCGCGACCAGATGCTTTGTCGTCGGATCGTCAACGCGGCTCAAGCGGACGTGAATGCCGGATGGCCAGACGAGAAGCTCCTCGACCCTCCACAGCCTTCCTCGCGCGTTGCCGCGCTGGAACGTTTGTCCGATCGCAATTTCTTTCTTCATGAACAGCTACCACGGCCAAACGGCGCCATCGTAGCCGAGAAAGCTTCCGCTTTGTTCAAGCGTAAGGCCTGCGATGATCTTGCGCATGCCGGTTACGCTTTCGTCCGTCGATATGTCCGCTTGCGCGCCGCCCATATCCGTCCTGACCCAACCGGGATGGAAACTGATGACGATGATGTTGTGCTTCCGCAAGACTTGCGCGACGTTGCGCATCGCCATGTTGAGCGCAGCCTTGCTCGTGCGATAGGCGATGGAGCCGACCGTGTCTCGGCTAATGGATCCCATCATGCTTGAGATCATGACGATCTTTTTCTGTTCGCCGAGAAGAACGTGCGGAGCAAAAGCCTCCGTCACCATGATTGGCGCGATGGTGTTCGTGCGTAGGACTTTGTCCCAAGCCTCGGGATCAATGGAGCCGAAGGTTTGCGTGTCGTCGCCGTGTTCGACGCCAGTGCCGGATCCGCCAGAATAGATCCCCGCGCCGTTGATCAGCACGTCAATCGCCTGGCCGTTCAGCTTGGAAGCGAGCGCGGCGATACTGGCCCGATCTGTCACGTCCAGCGTTTCGATTTGGATGGAAGGGTTAAGCTTTGCCAGGTCTTGCAACGTGTCCGCCTTGTCTGGCTGACGGCACACCGCAATGACATGCCACTTGTCGTCGGCATACTGATTGACAAACTCAAGGCCAAGGCCGCGATTGGCACCGGTAATGAGAACAGTTGGCATAAAACCTCGTTTTGAAAGCACGGCGAAACAAATCGCGCATCATGGTTATAACTATGGCAGAAAATGTTGCATTTGTTGAGAACAAAGATGTTGCAACACTTTTTTATCTGTGGACTCCTCGGCTGTTGAGAAAAGCCACGATTTTGGTGAGCGCGATCACCCATTGCCGCCAAGCGGTTGTCCTATCGCATCCCAATTCCCGACAGATATCTTTCCACCGCACCTTGGTGGCACGCTTCCAGACCAGTTTGCGTTCCTCGATTTCGAGGCAAGCCATCCAGGAAAACGTTTCTTCAAGGCGCGTGATTTCCTCCGTGCGCGGGCGCAGCTTAATCGGCAGTTTTTCCTGCTGCAGGATTTCAAGTTCGGTGTATTTGATCTTCGGCCACAGATTGAAATAACCCTGCACAACCACAGGCGGGAGTTTCTCGAGCGTTCTGATGGCATCCTCAAGTTGATCGGCGACCATGCTTTGTGTCCAACGTTTAGCGGCCATCGGCATCCTCCCTTGGCTTGACGACAATTTTGAAAGTTCGGCCCAGCGCACGGAAAAGCGCTTCGCTGTAATGATTTTCGAGATAGCTGGCGTGAAAGCCCGTGGGCGCAAAGACGATCCCTTGCTCGAGATCGAACGCGCAGGGCGCTAACCACCGATGAATGACGTTTGCGTTAAAGGCATAGTGGCCTTTGATCTTTGAAAGAATTTCCTCCGGCAAGGGCGGATAGTCCGCTGGCTTTGCCGGTGTTTCCTCTTGCGCGGCAGTGGCCGCATCGGGATGAAACTTAAGCTCACGATCAAGCCAGTTTAGCCACGCCTGTCGCCAGCCTTTGTCGCTGCGCCGAATGCCGCTGCCTTTGCCGAAGCCGAAATACTGCTTGAAGCGCACGGCTTGCTGATCAATGGAAGTGTCAGACCATCCGCGCGTTTTGGCGATCTCGCGCCAAGCCGCAGGAAGCGACCAGTCGGATGCGAGAGCCGTGACTTCGGCCTTCGGCTTCGGGTTGGCCGCTGGGGGGCCTACAGGGGGTTTAGATTCTGGCTTATGGACTCTGGACTCTGGCTTCTGGGGCTCGCGGCCTTGCTCGAGTATCTGCTCGGTATTTTGCTCGGTCGGCGCAAAAATACCTTTGCCGTTCAAGAAGCTGGCTTGCCCTCCTTTCGCGCCGTTCTGGCGCAGTTTTTGACGTTTGCGGTTGTCGCGCACCATGCGTCGGCTATAGATGCGCTTCTGTGCATCACGGGAAAAAACACCGTTCCGAGAAAGCTCGCCGAGTAGCGATTCAACCTCCTGTTCGGCAACACCGCTTAAGCGCGCGATGTCCGTCGAGGAACAAGGTCGTCCTGCCACGGCTACGAAGCCGGTCGGGTTGGATTTTGCCGCGATGCAGAGAAGCCGCATCCAGAGGCCCTGTGCCGCAAGTGAGCACAGACGAAGTTCTGGATCGTTCTCCCAATCGTTCCAGAAAAACTTGCTCCAAGGGTTCGCTGTGTTCATGCGTCGCCCCCTCGAAGCAAGAATGGAGTTTCACGGAGAATGCGCGCCGACGTGCCCTTTGACGTCAAGCGCATGGGGTCACCTATTCCGCGAGAAGGATGTCGTTGAAGCTCATGCCGCGCGGCGCGCGGGCGAGTAAAACGTTGGGGCCGTACGACGAAATTTCACGAGAGGCTTCCAGCATAATCCTGCCGGCCATTTGCGGGTCGGCATTGTTCCCATCCGCGCAGAGCACGATTTCCGGCACGTCCGCCGGAACAGGAGCCTTCATGTTGTTAAGCGCCAAAGAGGCCCAAACCGAATGTGTTGGGCAGCTCTGCGCGATGGAAAGCGCCGATTCGATATCCTCGGCGATAATGAGCGTAGGCGAACCCACGTCCTGGATGTGGACATGCGCGCCGAAACAATCGCTCAGCATGCGGCGCACGCCGCCCTTGATGACGTTGGCCGTGTCGTAACCGTCAGGGGCAAGGTAAGTCCTGTGAATGCCGGAGAACGAACCATCGGCTTTTTCCACCAGAGCAACCATTGCCGGAAAATACTGATTGCTGGGATCATGCAACAGATTGGGGTGGAAGCGAATGACGTCCGGCAAAGCTTCGTCGAACGTGATGCCGCGCGTGAATAGATACTTTTCAACGATCGTCTGGTCCGCAGGGACACATTCGTCCCATATCCTCTTTGCGAGATCGTGCTTGTGACGACGCGCCGCTTCATCCGATGGCGGCGGCGCCGCGCAAGATATCGCGTGTCGAATGGCTTCTTTGGATTTGACATTTGTCGAGACAGGCTGGTGGAGAGAAAGAGCGACGACCTGATGGAAGTTCAGCCCCTGTTCCCTCATAATCCACGTCAACGCATCACCTTCCGCGCCGCAGGACGGGCAAACGTAACGATTGGTTTGCGGATCCACTAGAAAGGTCGAATAGCGTTTATCGCCATGGAACGGGCAACAGCCGCGCCATTTGCTGCCGTCCCTTACGAGACGAACCGTTCTGCCGATCAGGGCAACAAGATCGTGCGACGCGTTGGCGCGCGCGATCTCTTGAGCAAGTGCGAAACGACGCGCCTCGCTTACCCTTAACTGCGTTTTAACCCCAAAAGCAGACGTTAACGCGCCCGCCGAATCCTTGCGTTCGATCATGGTGACACCCAGAAAAAGAGAGCAAAAACAAAGCGATACAAATTGCGGGCGACGATGCGGCTTGCAAAACCTGTGTTCGGGACGCTATTATCGCTTACCGTGTATGCATATAACTGATTCCGTTACACTCGCCAAGCGGTTTTTTGGTGTAAATTTCATTAATTTGCCACGATTTCCTTAAGAAAGTAATGAATCCCGCTTGAAACATGAATCGTTATATGATAATAAAGTTGGAACGAAAACGGTAAAAGTCTGCTATAGTTTTTAGCGTTCGAAACTGGGAATCGATTGGGTATGCAAAACAGGATCAAAGAACTTCGAGAGGCCAAAGGCCTTTCTTCACGCCAACTGGCCAAGCTGGTCAAAACGTCTGCCGTGCAGATGGGGCGGCTGGAAAAGGGGCAATGCAAACTCACGCTCGAATGGATGCTGCGCATCGGCAAGGCGCTTGATGCGCCGCTCAGCGAGCTTGTCGATATCGATTTCGGCACTGCAACATCCAAATACGACCAACCCCTCATGGAGACCATTCTTTCCAGCGTCCTTCAGGTTTTCGAAAAGGCGAAGAACAGGCCATCCGCAAAAGAAATGGCGGGCTGGATTTCCTTCATCTATGGCACGGCACATAGCAACGGCATGAATGCACAGGAGATCCACGAACTGGTCTCGACCATCGCAAAAGTCAGCAAAAAAGGCATAAAATCGTCCCCTTTTGTAGCGGAGGACGATGATGCGTCCGAGGACGCATCGGAGGATGGTGTTGTGAGGCCTGTGAAGGTCGCCTGTGTGGCCTAGCGCGGCTCGAAATCTTCCGGATCAAGGAGCATAAGAACCGTGTTCAGCGACACGTTCGTGCGCGCCATAATCCTTCTGAGCGCATGCAGATTTTTGATCACGTCTTTGATTTGACCGTTTTGATAGGCGAGCGCGGCCTCAAGCGCTTTCTCGGAAGACCATTTCAGTTGTTCCCCCAAAAGCGCGACAAAGCCTTCTGCTATCGCAGGAACCCAAGCGTCCGAACCGTCCTGTTCTTGATCTCTTTTTTCCGAAGTCATCTTAAAAACGCGCGCGCAGCCGCCTCCGCAAAAGCCCCAAATCATCGCCGCAAGAAGTGTTTCTTAAGCGGATTGACGTGTAACGGAATCAGTAATACCCTGAACAGGCACGGGGAATCAAGGCTTTTTGTATGTTTTCGCCCTCAACTTGGCTTAACATGATGATTCATATAGAAAATATTCTTCTCAGGTTGAGGCGCGCCCTTCGACAACAAGGGCGCTGGCTTCGAACCATATGGGGCGGAGACTGAGGGTTGCGGCAAAAAGCGCCCTTGGACTTGTCTCAACAAAACACGCCTCTCTCCATTATCGCCGACCTTCTTGCCACGGCCATATTGCGTGAAAACGTGAGGAAAAAAGGCCTTTCTTCCGACATTCAACTGGACTTCGCGCCCGAAGGAAGCATGTGTGCGGACGTCATTGAACCGGACGAAGAGAAAGAGCCATGACGCCGATTGCCCGTCAAATAGCGGATATGCAGAAAATGGATTTTGCCGAACTGAAACAGCTTTGGCGAGACTACTTCCAATCCGAACCGCCGCCGTACAGGCGCGGCTTTATGCAGAAGGCGCTGGCCCATCGGATTCAAGAACTGACATACGGCGGTCTGCCCCCCGATACCGCTCTGAGACGCCAGAAACTTGTCGCCGACGCCGATGGCAAAAAAGTCAAAAGAAAAACCCTGCCTGTAGAAATGCCCATCGCGGGCACGCGCCTAATCCGCGAATGGCGCGGCCAACGGTACGAAGTGGTCGTCCTGCAGGACGGCTTTGAATTTTGTGGCCGCAAATGGGGCTCGCTGTCGACCATTGCCCAGCGCATCACCGGAACCCATTGGAACGGTCTTGTCTTTTTTGGCCTGAGAAAAGCAAAGGAAAAAACGGAATGAGCAAGGAAACAAAACCGCGCCTTCGTTGCGTCATTTATACGCGCAAATCGTCGGAAGAAGGCCTGGATATGGAGTTCAACAGCCTCGACGCCCAGCGCGAGGCCTGCGAAGCCTACATCGCCAGCCAGAAAGCCGAAGGATGGGATCTGGTTCCGACGCGTTACGACGACGGCGGTTTTTCCGGCGGGACGCTGGATCGACCGGCGCTGAAACGCCTGATGGACGATATCGCGGCAGGGAAGATCGATAGCGTCGTCGTTTACAAGATTGACCGCCTGTCGCGCTCACTTATGGACTTTGTAAAAATGGTCGAGGTCTTTGAGCGTCACCACGTCACGTTCGTCAGCATCACGCAGTCGTTCAACACGACGACGTCAATGGGTCGCTTGATGCTTAACATCCTTTTGTCCTTCGCGCAGTTTGAGCGCGAAGTCATCGGCGAGCGCATCCGCGACAAATTTGCTGCCAGCCGCAGGAAAGGCATGTGGATGGGAGGCTCGCCGCCGCTCGGCTACAACGTTGAAAGCCGCAAACTTGTCATTAATCCCGAAGAAGCGAAAATCGTCCGCTCCATCTTCGAGCTTTTTACGCGAACCGGATCGAACGTCCACGTCGTGCGCGAAATGCGCAAAGCCAAAATCATGACGAAGTCGTGGACGACACTATCGGGCAAACGGCACGAAGGACACAAAATCGACGCCCAGTACATCCACCGCATTTTGAGAAACCGCGTATATCTCGGCGAGGCCGTTCACAAGGGAAAGGCCTATCCGGGAGAGCACAAACCCATCGTCGACAAATCGTTGTGGGACGAAGCCCACCGCATTTTGAGTGTCAGCTACGGCAAACGGGCAAACACAAACAGGTGCCGCACGCCGGCTATTTTGCGCGGCCTTGTGCGCTGTGCTTGTTGCGGTTCAGCCATGACCCCGTCCTCCAGCAACGTCCGCGCGCGTGGCGCGTCCTACCGGTATTATGTTTGCCTCCGAGCCTTGAGGGATGGGAGCGAGGCTTG
>CAZYPX010000030.1:0-17554 GCA_964649675.1 uncultured Rhodospirillaceae bacterium
CGGGCTATCTCGGCGAGAAGGTGTCCGATGCCTTGCTGAACGCGACCGACCTCTTTCTGCTCGACATCAAATCCTTCGATCCCTTCGCCTTTAAAAAGCTGACGGGATCGCGCCTGCAATTGACTCTGGATTTTGCGCGAAAGCTTTCCGCCTACCGCAAGCCGACATGGATCCGCTTCGTTTTGGTGCCTGATCTTACCGACGATCTTGAAATGATCGGCAACATGGCTGACTTCGTCAAAAACCTTGGTTGCGTCGAAAAGGTGGAGGTCCTCCCCTTCCATAAAATGGGCGAAGCGAAGTGGGAAGCTCTTGGCCTCAACTATACGCTAAAGAACACGCAACCGCCATCGGCGCAACTCGTCAAGAAAGTCCATGACCTTTTCTCTTCGCGCGGCTTGCCGGTTGCTTGACGCACTCCCTTAATGCACAAGGCTGGACGATGGTATGTTTCTATAGCTCGTGCTAGCGGACCTTTGATTACATATAGTTCTTCAGAACTTGTGCCTGATCAAAAACAACTTAAATTTTATGGCCAAAGACCTGTGGACCAACGGAATTACAGCATGGTTTCGGTCGAAAACAACCGGCGATGCTCATGAACCGCATACCTGTCGGTCATGCCCGCGATATAGTCCGCGATCAGCCGCGCCTTAAACCGCTCGTCGTCTTCGCGGTCCTTCAAACGCGCATACCACGCGTTCGGCAAGCAGTTGGGGCGCTCCATAAGATAGGTGAAAAGATCCTTCACGATCTGGTCAGCCTTGGCCAGCATCCGGTTGACCTTGCTGTGGCGGTACATGCGGTTGCGTAGGAATTCCTTCAAAACGTTCATGTGCTGCTGCATGGCGAAACTGAACTTGGCCGTGGGCTGCTTGGCCTTGCGCACATCATTGGCGGACTGCGGCCTGAGCGCAGCCAGCGAAGCCTTGGTCGTATCCATGAAATCCGTGACCATGGTGCCGATGACCTGACGAACGACGGCGTGCATCAGGCGTCCTTCGTCGGCGTCCGGATGGTGGCGGCGCATGTCTTCGCTGATGGGCCCGAATAAAGGCAAAGGCTTCATATCGCAAAAAGCAAAAAAGCCCGCGCGGTAACCGTCGTCAATGTCGTGCGTGCAATAGGCGACTTCGTCGGCCACGGCGGCCACTTGCGCCTCAAGGCTCGCGTAGGTGCCGAGATCAAGGTCAAACTGCGCGTTGAATTCCGCTATCGTCGGCGGCAAGGGCTTTTGGTTTTCGCTGCCGGTCAGGGGGCCGTTGTGCTTGACGACGCCCTCAAGCGTCTCCCACGTCAGGTTCAAGCCGTCGTACTCGACATAACGTTGCTCAAGATGCGTCAAGATTCTTAACGTCTGCTCGTTGTGGCAAAACCCGCCGTAGGGCTTCATCATCGCGGCCAGCGACCATTCGCCCGCGTGCCCGAAGCAGGTGTGGCCCAGATCGTGCGCCAAGGCGACGGCTTCGGTCAGGTCCTCGTTAAGGCCAAGCGCGCGGGCCACGGAACGGGCGATTTGCGCGACTTCCAGCGAATGAGTCAGTCGGGTGCGGAAATAATCGCCCTCGTTCTCGATAAAGACCTGGGTCTTGTTGCGCAGCTTGCGAAAGGCGCCGGAATGGATGATCCGGTCATGATCGCGCTGGAATTCCGTTCGGTTGCCGCTAGGAGCCTCGTGCATGAGGCGTCCACGGGTTTCGGAGGCTTTGGAGGCGAAAGGCGCGCTTGCCGTGCCCGAATCTGAAAGATAGGTTTTCATCGCGCAAACATAGGTTGCGGCGCAAAAAAAACAAGTGGTTATGTGAAATTTATCGAAATGTGGAAGGCTTGGAATATCGGCAAGAGTGCTATAAAGTTTTTGAGGGTCAACCTAAGAGCAATCGGAAAAATCCATGCGCCTCGCCACATGGAACGTCAACTCGATCAAGGCCAGACTACCTATAGTCGCGGCGTGGCTGGAATCGGCCAAACCGGATGTTCTTTTGTTGCAGGAAACGAAATGCGAAGCCGAGGCTTTTCCACGCATCGAGCTTGAATCGCAGGGCTACCATGTTTGCGTCGTCGGGCAAAAGGCATACAACGGCGTGGCCATTTTAAGCCGCGAAAAACCCGAAGACGCACTCGAACGACTCCCGGGCGACGACAGCGATACGCAAGCCCGCTACATCGAAGCGACCATACAGGGCATCCGCGTCGCCAGCGTCTATCTTCCGAACGGTAATCCCATCGACACGGAAAAATTCGACTACAAGCTTGCATGGCTTGCCCGTTTAACGGCGCGCGCGAAAACGCTTCTCAAGGATGAGAGTCCATTCATTCTGGCGGGCGATTTCAACGTTATCCCTTCCGAAAATGACGTTTACGACCCCAAAGGCTGGGAGCATGACGCCCTCTATCATCCCAAAACGCGCGCGGCTTACCGCTCTTTTGTCAATCTGGGCTTGACCGACGCCTTTCGCGTCCTGAATCCGGAAAAAAAACACGCCTACACGTTTTGGGATTATCAAGGCGGCGCGTGGCAGCGCGACAATGGCTTAAGGATCGACCACATCCTCCTCGCGCCGGAAGCGGCCGACAGGCTTGCGTCCTGCTTCATCGACAGAACGCCGCGCGGACAGGAAAAAGCCTCCGACCACACGCCGGTCATCGCCGTGTTCGAATAATCAAGATTCTGAATCATAGTCACCGTGAGGTTTCCGTTATGGGCACTGACCCTAAAACATCGCGTCGATCGCGCTTTGGTCCATCGACTTGCCATGCCCGTGAACGACAGCCCCGCCGTCGTCAATCATCCCCTGAAGTTCCATGGACGCGAGATACGCCATTTCGGCGAATTTTTCCTTTTGGCCTTCCTCAAGAGCTCGGCGCAGCTTAAGCCGCGACTCGACGACCAACATGCTCATTTGAACGGCGATTTTGTCGAAACGTTCCCTTAGCTCCGTCGGCGCGTAACCGTACACTTCGATGGCCAAGGGCGCGAACCCGAGCTCGCTCGTCATAAAGTGCTCACGATACGTTTTATAGCTCCACTTATCGATTTCATCCAAAAGCTCGGGCGCATCGACGAGCATGTTGAGCATCATGATCACTTCGTTAAAGTGGTTGAAGTAATCCGTGCACAGAAAAGAGCGCGAGTCGATGTTCGTCCCCGCCAGCTTTTCACGAATTTTATCAATATCCTGCATGGCCAACTATTCTAGGACAAAGCGGCTAACGAAGTATTAACATGCTGTAATTCAAGACTTTCCGTGTCTGTGCTTGATTTGCATCACGCCCAGCATAAAAGCCGCGAACCCAAGCTGAATCCCGCCGACGATGAAGGTGACGGCCACGATCATCAAACGCATCACGTCGCGGTAGTCCAAGGCCCCGAAATTGACGGATGTCCACCTTTTCGCGGCCCATAGAACGGCGATGATGCCAAGAACAATCAGCACGCCGCCAAGCACCAGCATGCGCTCAAGAGTAAGCCCCGAAAGCCATTTTTCGTAACGCGACGAGCGCGGGATAATGTCGTTGTGCATGGCGTAGGCGCGGGCGATCAAACCGAAGGTGATGCTCTGCACGCCGGCCAGAAGGCTCATCGCGCCCACGATCAACGTATGCACGTCCAGCCCGACCCCGTCGGCGATCTGGATAGGCCCCGGCAGCAGAAGCGCAGCGATCACGAGGCCGACCACGATCATCGCGATGCCAGGATACAGATACAGCCAGCGCGGCGAATAAAGCAGCATGAACCGTAAATGGCGCCAGCCGTCGCGCCATGGCTGCAAGTGAGGCTTGCGTCCGCGCCCGTCGGGCCACAAGGCGACGGGAACCTCCGCCATTCGCAGATTGTGCATGGCCGCGCGCACGATCATCTCGCTCGCGTATTCCATGCCCGTCGTGCGCAAATCGAGTTTTTGTATGGCCTCGCGCGTGAACCCGCGTACGCCGCAATGAAAATCGTTGATGGGTATGCGAAAGAAAAGCCTGCCTAAAAAAGAAAGGACGGGATTGCCCAGATACCGGTTAAGAAAAGGCATCGCGCCTTTTTGTATTCCTCCCTGAAAGCGATTGCCGACAACCATCTCGTAGCCCGCGCTGAGCTTGGCGAAAATGGGCATAAGAGCCGAAAGGTCATAGCTGTCGTCGGCATCGGCCATAATGATGTAGCGGCCACTGGCGGCGGCAATCCCCCCCGCAAGGGCCGCGCCATATCCGCGCTCGTCCACATGCACGACTTTCGCCCCCATGGCTTTGGCCAATTGGGGAGATCCGTCGTCGCTGCCATTGTCGGCCACTATGACCTCGCCCGCGATGCTGTTTTTCGACAAAAAGTCGAAAGCCTTGTGCAAACACTTGGGCAACGTGCGCACCTCGTTCAGGCACGGCAGCACGATGGACAATTCGAGGTGAGAATCACGCATGGACGATGAGTTTGCAGAAATTAACCTTTCTGTCATCCTTTAATGGCTTGCGCTCTCCTTTTATGCCGCGCGATGCGGGCGGCGCAAAGCCTTGGGGGACGCATCGGTCTGGATTTCTTGATAAAGTGCCGGTATAAACCGCGCCTGAGGATGGGTGGTAGAGTGGTTGAATACACCGGTCTTGAAAACCGGCGTGCCCGTAAGGGTACCGTGGGTTCGAATCCCACCCCATCCGCCAGCCTTCGCTGCCAAGAAGCAGCTTCGGCTGGCTTATCCGCGTTCGCGCATGATGCGGGCCTTGTCGCGCTGCCAGTCGCGCTGCTTGATCGTTTCGCGTTTGTCGGCTTGATGTTTTCCTTTGGCGAGCGCGATTTCGATCTTGGCAATGCCGCGTCTGTTGAAAAAAATCCCCAAGGGCACAAGCGTAACACCCTGCTTTTTCACGGCGCCGAGAAGCTTGTTCATCTCGCGCTTGTGAAGCAAAAGTTTGCGCGGCCTGTGCGTCTCGTGTTGCAAATGCACGCCCGCCATTTTGTATTCAGGGATATAGGCGTTTATAAGATAGAGACCGCCGTCCTTGGAACCCGCATAGGATTCCTGAATGCTGGCCTGCCCGAGCCGAAGCGATTTGACCTCGGTACCTGTCAAAACAAGTCCGGCTTCGACCGTGTCTTCGATATGGTAATCGAAACGCGCGCGGCGGTTCATTGCGACATAGCGCTGGGCTTTAAGTCTGTCAGAGGCGGCGTTTTTCGTCATTTACGGATTACAGCACACTTTTTTCCCTAAGAACAAGGGGATGCCACCATGCGGTCGTAACTTTAGGACCGAAAATTCTTGATTTTCGCGCACGAAGCCTGTCTATTGGGTGCGAAGCTCTTTCCGTCAACTCTTCGGGATTTCTTGTCGTTGCGTTCTAAACCTTTAACGTACGTTGCGGTGGCTTGTCTTGGGCTTATGGCGTCATTTACGGCCGAGGCGCGCCAGCCCCATGCTCCCAGTATCGGCGCGAATTACGCCAAAGCGCTCAACGCGTTGGATTCGGGCCAAAGCCAGGCCGCCCAAAAGCTGGCCAACAACGGCGCTGACCCCATCCTTAACAAGGTGCTCAAGGGCCATCTTATGGCCCTTCCCGGAAACAGCTACAGTTTTGACGAGCTTTCCGCTTTCGTTGCCGAACATCCCGAATGGCCAGGGCTGAACGGTATCCTGATGATCGCCGAACAGAAAATTCCAGCAACGGCGAGCGACCGGCAGATCATCAACTGGTTCAAAGCCTATCCGCCGCAAACGATGGCCGGTTTTCACCGTTATATCGATTCGCTTTTCGCGACGGGACAGTCCGAACAGGCCATGGACATCATACGCGATCGCTGGATCAACCGTGACATGTCGTCCGACGATGTCATAGCCTTCCACGGACGCTTTGGCCGGATGCTTAAGCCACAAGACCACAAGGACAGGCTTGACCGCTTGCTTTACGCCAACAGCGCCAGCGCGGCGCGCGCCTTATATCCTTTGGTCGAATCCGGTTATGAATCCGTGGCCGAGGCGCGTATGGCCTTGGCCAACCAGAAATCCGATGCGGAAAAAGTGGCCGCGAACGTCCCCGCGCGTTTTCGCAACGATACGGGCCTTTTGTTCGAACGTCTGCGTTTGTATCGGAAAGACGGCAGGGACGAGGAAGCCTTGGACATCCTCGCCGGACAGCCCCGCGACATCAAGTTCGCCGAAGCGTGGTGGGGCGAACGCCACATCATGATCCGACGCGTCATGGGCAACGGCGATTTTGAACTTGCCTATAAACTTTCGGCCAACCACGGCCTTAAAAGCGGCTTTGAGTTTCTTCAGGCCGAATTCCTCGCGGGCTGGCTCGCGCTTCGCTTTCTCAACAAGCCGGAAGCGGCGCTGGAGCATTTCGAAAGATTGCTGCAGGACGCGAGAACGCCCGTTTCACGCTCGCGCGGCGCCTATTGGCTCGGGCGGGCCCACGAATCTCTCGGTGATATGTTTTCGGCCCAACAGGCGTATGAAACTGCCGCCGCTCTCCACACGACCTTTTACGGCCAACTGGCGATCACGCGTCTTTATGAAAAACCGACCATCAAGGCTTTGCCCGAACCCGCCATTCCGGCCTCTGTGCGCGACAGTTTTTTCAAGCGCGACTCCGTCAGGGCCGTCGAACGCCTCTACCAGATCGGGCAATTGGAGCGCTCGCGGGCTTTCTTTCGCGCGTTGACCAACAATGCGGGGCAACGCGTCGAGTTTGCGTTGCTGATGGAACTCGCCTACCACCTGCAGCGTCCCGACTGGGCCATTAACGCGGCCAAGGCCGCTGCGCAGAAAAACATGCTGGTCGGCGCGGGAGCGTTTCCCGTGCTGTCGTCGAACATTCCCACGCCGCCGGATCTTGCGTTTACGCACGCGCTTATAAGGCAGGAAAGCCTTTTCAACACCGATGTCGCGAGTCCGGCGGGCGCGCGGGGTCTGATGCAGCTCATGCCTGGAACGGCGAAGGAAGTCGCCAAAAAACTCGACATCCGCTACAAGGAATCGAAGCTGGCGGATCCGGATTACAATCTCCGGCTTGGGACCACATATATCAAAGAAAGATTGGACCAGTTCGATGGCTCCTTCATTCTAGCCTTGGCTGGCTATAACGCAGGCCCGCGCCGATGCCGCGAATGGATCGAAAAGTACGGCGATCCACGCTCACCAAACATCGATCCCATCGACTGGATCGAACTGATTCCCATCTATGAAACGCGGAATTATATTCACCGCATCATGGAGAACCTGCAGTTCTACAGAGCGCGCCTGAACGGAGGCCACGCGCCCTTGCTCATCATGGACGATTTAAAACGGTAGTGTCGTCGCCAAAACGTTTTTCTTAAGCAACGGATTGCCCCCTGATTTTCTTCAACCAAACCCAAAAAGGCGCGGTATCGAGCCTTTGTGCGCGCCAACAAAAAAACATTAATGCCATTATTTATCAAGGGGTTATTGGCGGACCACCTGTTCCCTACGTCAAGCATACGTTGCCTCAGGTCGTCGAGTTGTGGTAGGCTTTCTTATTATGACAGGAAACATAAACTTTTTGCTTTTATGCATTGTTGCTATAGCGGCTGTGGCAGCAACGGCGTTTGTCATCGCCGCAGCGCTTTGGCTCAAAAAAACGCGCGCATCCATGACTCTCGCTCTTGGCGAGACGGCCATCCAGCATATCCGCAACGCGCAACGCCTAAACGATAGCTTGGCTCAAATTCAAAAAGAACAGCGTTTTTTCGCGCTTCAACTGCAAAACCTCGCCAAAGCGCATACGCAACTCAAACATGATGTCGGCGAGTTAAGCGGACAGACCGAAACGACCGATCCCGAACCTCCCGCCGTCGCACAAACACCGCCGCGCACCGTGCACTAAAAGCTGTATTCATGCTTTAAGCGAGATATGCGCGATGCGTAAAAGCGTTTACCTGCTTATTTCCTTTACTTGCTCTTCCGTAAGCTGGAACCCCATCAACACCTGATGGTGGGAAGCGTCGCTTTCTGTTTCCAAAGGCAGAAAGACGCGAATCTGTTCCGTGTATTCGATATGTTTTGAGGATGACTTGAACACGAAATCCGCCGTCATGACCTCTTTCGACACGATCGATTTGTCCGGCGCGATCACGGATACGAAAAACGGCAGACTTACCCTGTCGCCGCCGAGGCGGGAGCCGCGCCCCGCGACCATGAGCAGATCAAACGTGACCTCAACGCCGTCGCGCTCATATGAGCAACGTCCTTTGACATCTTTCATAAGGGCTGCGGCGACCAGCGTTTTCTCGCTCGGCTCGTCGTTGCCATAGTCATGCGCGCGTTCGAGCTGGCGGATGATAGCCACTTGTGGGCACATGCGCTCGTCCTTCTTGCCGCTTGAAGAGCAAGCGGCAGGCACGACCATCACCAAGGCCAGCAATACAATCTTCGCATTCATTTTTCCTCCTTCGGCCATGCCGTCGCCACGCGATCAAGAATTGAAACGGCGGCATCGATATGCTCTTTCGTTATGATCAAGGAAGGCAGAAGCCGCAGTACGTTGTCGGACGCGATAACCGTCAGCAGTTTGGCGGAGCGCAGCGCGGCGCATACGTCCTTATTGGGAGGGCGACACTTAAGCCCCTGTATCAGGCCGAGGCCCCGCCGCTCCGAAAAGACATGCGGATGGCGCGTGACGAGTTCGTCGAGTTTCGCGGCCAGATAGAGGCCCTTTTCGTTCACGTCGTCCAGAAAGCCATGCGCGGTCATGATGTCCAGCACGGCAAGTCCGACGGAAGCCGCCAAAGGATTGCCGCCGAACGTGGAGCCATGCGTTCCGACCGTCATGCCCTGCGCGGCTTTGGCCGTTGCGAGGCACGCGCCGATGGGAAACCCGTTTCCAAGAGCCTTGGCGATACACATGACGTCCGGCGCGACACCCGACCATTCGTAGGCGAACATTTTCCCTGTGCGGCCCATGCCGCACTGAATTTCGTCGTAATATAACAGCATGTCGTTCGCGTCACACAGAGCGCGCAGTTCGCCGAGGAATTCCGGCGAGGCGATTTTTATGCCGCCCTCGCCCAGCACAGGCTCAATGCAGATGGCGGCCGTCGCCTTGGTGATGGAGGAACGTACGGCGTTAATGTCGCCCCATGGAACCTGATCGAAGGCGTCGAGCAATGGCCCAAAGCCTTTGACCATCTTTTCGGCTTTCGACGCAGCGATGGCGGCCATCGAACGCCCGTGAAAGCAACCCTCGAATGTGATGATCCTGTGCTTTTCCGGCTGGCCGACGGCGTCGAAATATTTGCGTATTACCTTGATTCCGCAATCCCACGCTTCGACGCCCGAGTTCTGGAAAAAGACGGTGTCGGCGAAACTCACGCCGACAAGACCGGCGGCCAGAGCCTTGGCGGGATTTGTATGGAAAAGATTGGAAACGGTCCAAAGCCGCTCTGACTGCTCTCACAAAACATTGATTAGATGCGGGTGCGCATGCCCAAGCGACGTGACGGCGATGCCGCCTACGAAGTCCAGATATTTTTCGTCCTTGTCATCGAACAGCCAAGGCCCTTCGCCGCGAACAAAACATATATCCGCGCGATCGTAAACGGGCATCAGAAGGGGGAAAGAACCGGCTTGCTGCCTCATAACCTTGGCCTAAAGCTTTATCGCCGGCTAAGATTGCTTGCTTGCCATGAGCCAGTCAAGCTTGTTGGGCCTGTTCTCGATATAATTGGAGAGCGCGATCATCACGCGACGGTCATAGGAGTGGTCAGCCTCGGCCATCATGCACTTCAAGGCGTCCTGAAAAGATAGCCCGTCGCGATGGGCGCGAGGGCTGACGAACGCGACGAAAGCGTTCGCGACAGCCACGATGCGTGCCGTGATAAAGATGTCGTCGCCCTTCAGTCCTTCAGGCTCGCCGGTTCCATCGAACCGCTCAAGCACCTGGCGCAAGGTTTGGACCACCGGCCCTTCAAAACCGATGATGGAAAGGATGTCGGCGGAAATAAGGATGCTGTCGCGCACGCGCTGAAGCTCTTCCTGCGTTAGGGGAGCCGCCTTCGTGAGGATGTGGCGGGACACGAGCACCTTGCCGAAGTTCATGAGAGACCCCGCGATCTCGGCGGTTTCCACCAAACGCGGCTCTAGCCCCATTTCCTCGGCTATGGCGTGGGCAAGCTGACCCACGCGCGCGGAATGTCCTGCCGCATAGGGATCGCGGCGATCCACGACGGCGACAAGTGTATCGATGACCTGGCGCAGCATCCTTTCGCGCCGTTCGCGCTCGACAATCAGGCTGGTTAAATCCTCCTCGGTCACCATCACGCCGTCCTTAAGTTCGGCCACAGGTGCGATGGCTTCATAGCGGCTTTGGATAAAGCGCGTTAAGCCCTTTTCGTCGATGACGCGATCGATGCGTTCGATGGCGCACGCCGCAGCGCGAGCTTCGGCCAGACGCACTTCCATGTTGCGGGCTCTGTCGTTGCCCACGACTCGCGCCATCGACCTGCCGATGATCTCCATAACCTGCCGGTTGAGATTCCGCGCGGCGGCTTTGTTCACGAACCAGTAACGGTTCTGGCGATCGAATATGCACACGGCGCCCGACCGGTGATCGGCGATAAGGCTCAGAAGGTCTTCCCTGTGATGCAATCTGTTTTGAAGCTTGTTGATCCTGTCCTGATAGCTCACGGAAAGGCGCAAGCGATCGAAATAGCGGCCGCTCGAACTGACAAGAAGCCCCAGCAGAAACAAAGGCAAACACGTCATGCTAATGGCAATGAATACTTCGGGCGCGGTGTGACTGCTTTTATCGTTATAAAGGTCGATAAGAAGCCAAAGGCCGAAAGCCGTTGCAGCAAAGAAAAAAACGCCAAGCCCCCATGTCAGCAACTGACCTAAAAGAGGCTTTACGGAAACTTGGCTGCTTTCGGATTCGGCGTTACTGGCGAACTGATCTTTTGTCTCGTTGTTCATGTCGTTCGTCATAAGGTTTTTGATTTGGCCGCGAATATCCTAACTTATTAGGAAGCTTGAACTTTACCCCCTAATCCTGAACCAGAAGTTAACAAAGCCCTATCTCAGGATGGGTGGAAAAAGCCATGAACAGAAATAAAAGCCAGCGTAATGAAGGTGTTAAAGATTCCTTCAGATAAAATATTGAACCTTTTTTCGATTTGTGGCCATGTTCGCATAATCCCATGCTTGACCCCTACCGTCCCAAAGCCCCCTCGCAGGAAATCGCTTTTCTCGATTGCGTGCGCCGCCTCGGCAAAAGCCGCGCCGGTCGCATAGGTGTTATTGTGCACCTCTCTCACCTCGCGCCTTCCCTCAAAAGATGGTCTTTTTACCGTATTGCCACCGAAACTTTTATAGAGTGCATCAGCTCATTTTCGGGACAGTTTTTCCGCCTCTATAACGACGACATCGTCTTCCTTGCGAGCGGCGCCACGTTGGAACAGCTTGATAACGCCGTGAACCGCATACGCGTTTTGTTCAGCGGCGATCCTTTGGCCCAGTTCGATACCTACGGCCAGGGCGTTAAGGAATTTTGCACATGGTACGACCTGCGCAAGGATTACGACAAGCTTCTCAAGGACGCGACCGGCATTCTCAGTCAGGCGGAAGAATTCGTAAAACGTCAGAAAGACGGCGCATCGCCCTCAGAAGACGCGGCCATCGCGCCTATAAGGCCCGAACTTCTCGTCCGGCTTGAAGACACGCTGGCGAAAGCCGATCTCACGAACGTGGTGAGGCGGCAAACGGTTTGCGGTCTTTTCGAAGACCAGCCGCCCGAGCCACTGTTTGACGAAACATTCGTCTCGATCGAAGAGCTTCAGAAAACGGCGATTCCGGGTATTGACCTGTTGTCCGACAGGTGGCTTTTCCGCTATTTGACAGGAACGCTCGACAAGCGGGTCATGTCCGTGCTGATGCGCGACGGCGTACGCGCCTCGCGCCCGTTCAGCCTGAACCTCAATGTGGCTACTGTTCTTTCGCCGGAATTTTCGCGATTCGAAGCTTCCATCATTCCCCAGTTGCGCGGAAGACTCGTCGTCGAAATGAACAAGATCGACGTTTTTGCGGACATGGGGGCGTTTCTTTTCGCTCGCGACTATCTGCACAACAGAGGTTTCCGTATTTGTCTCGACGGCCTGACTCACCATACCCTTCCCTATTACGACCGCGAACGCCTCGGTTTCGATCTCATCAAGATTTACTGGACGCCCGGAAGCATCGACGAAATGAAGGACTCGATGATCCCGTCCGTCCGGAGCATTGTCATGGAAGCTGGCCAGTCACGCACGATCCTGTGCCGCTGCGAAAGCGCGAAAGCCATCGCAATCGGCCAAAGCCTCGGCATCGTGATGTTTCAGGGCCGTTACGTTGAGGCCCTTCTGAACCGTCAGGCCTCTTGATTGAACTGCTCGAACGCGCGCAAAGCGTCGGCTGCGTACATCACCGAAGGTCCGCCGCCCATATAGACGCACATGGCCAGCGTCTCGACGACTTCCTCGCGTGTGGCCTTAAGGCGCGACAACGCCTTCATGTGATAGCCGATGCATCCGTCGCAACGGCAAGCGACGCCGATCGCCAAGGCGATAAGCTCTTTCGTTTTCTCATCCAACGCGGCCGTCTTCGTCGCCGCTTTGCCCAGATTCATGAAAGCGGCCATAACATCGGGTGCAAGCTTGCCCAACTGGCCAACGTTTTCGCCGATGTCTTTCGTAATTTGCTTGTAATCTTTCATCATATCCCCCTTTATCCACAGGAACAGCTTGTCGTCTTACGCGGCAAAAGACGTTTGATCAGAACAAGCATGGGGCATTGCCCCATGAAACCGCGAACCGTAAGCCCCAAGGCCATAACGGCGCCGATGACGTAAAAAGCCGGATGCGCATGCGCGCCCAGCAAAACGCCCGCGACGAGAGCCGATGCGGCCGCAGCGAAAGAAAAGCGGCATATCGCCCGTCCTGCGCCGCTCTTGCCTTCGGTTTCCGCGCCGCAGCTTTTGCAATCGATCAAGCCGCCCTCGACGACGGCAACGTTGGCGTAACCGTTGCGCCTGAGTGCTTGCGCGGCGGCCTGCGCGCGCGAACCCGATCGGCACACGATGTAAACGACGCGGTTTTTGTCCGGCATGGCGGCGTTCATTCTGCCGGAATCGAGTTCATCCAACGGAATATGGACGGTTTCGGCCTTCAGGCGGAAATTGTCGTACTCAGGGGTTGTTCGAACGTCGAGAACGTAGCTCAATTCGCCGTTCTCAATCCTTTTCAGGAACGATTCTGCGTCTACGGTTTTGGTCATACCCCTCCCCCTTTGACTTTGTTTTATGACGTGCTACAGTCCGACATCACGCTTTTATTATTTATTACTAATATATGGGAACTCGGCACATGGCAAGCAAAATCCTCCTGCGCGAACACGATTTGAAAAAGCTCAAGAAAGCCACGAAGCTGCTCAAGTTTCTCGCTCACCCTGTTCGCCTCTCGATTCTCTGCCACCTCAACCAGCGCAAGGAAGTCAGCGCCGGCGAAATGGTCGAATACGTGAAAAAAAACGCGAGCCAGTCGCAGGTTTCGCAATATCTCGCCCAGCTCAGGGCCATGGGCCTCGTGACCACGCGCCGCGACAAACAGATGATTTACTATAAACTTGTGTCGAGCGAAACCAAGGCCGTCCTTGACGCTCTCATCGGACTTTATTGCGCCAAGCCTTGAAAAATAAAGAGGCAGCCTCCATATATGGGGGCTAACCCATTTCTTACATAGGCTTGCCCATGACCGAAGAACGCATGGCCTTCAAGGCCGAAGTCAGCCGTCTGCTCGACATCGTCGTCCACTCTCTTTACAGCGAAAAGGAAATCTTTTTGCGCGAGCTGATCTCCAACGCCTCCGACGCATGCGACAAACTGCGTTACGAAGCCCTGACGCGCCCTGAACTCACGGGCGAGGATCCCGATTTCAAGATAACCATCACGACCGATCCGAAGGCGCGGACAATCACGGTATCCGACAACGGGATTGGTATGACGAAAGACGAGCTTGTCGAAAACCTTGGCACCATCGCCCGTTCGGGTACGCTCGATTTTCTTAAAAAACTCGAAGACTCCAGGCAAAAAGCCGATATGAACGTCATTGGCCAGTTCGGCGTGGGATTCTACGCCTCGTTCATGGTCGCCCAGATGGTGGAAGTCGTCTCGCGCCAGGCGGGAAGCGAGGAAGCGTGGTGCTGGCGTTCCGATGGGCGCGGCGAGTTCGCCGTCGAGGAAAACGCCAAAGATACGCGCGGTACGGACGTGACGCTCTACCTCAAGCAAGGTGAGGACGAATTCCTTAAGGAAGACCGCCTCCGCGCGGTCATCAACCGTTTTTCCGATCATCTCGCGCTGCCGATCCATCTCAACGACGATCCCAAGCCCGCGAACCGCGCCAGCGCTTTATGGATGCGATCGAAAAACGAGATAACGCCCGAACAGTACAAGGAATTCTACCATCACGTTGCGCACGCCTTCGAAGATCCGGCGTTGACGATGCACTGGAAAGCCGAAGGCAAGATCGAATACACGGGCCTTTTGTACGTCCCCGGTCTGAAGCCTTACGACCTTTTCGATCCGCGACGCACCCACAGCGTCAAGCTTTATGTTAAACGCGTGTTCATCACGGATCGCGCCGAAGGCCTAATCCCGCCATACCTGCGTTTTCTGCGTGGCCTTGTGGACAGCGAAGACCTGCCGCTCAACGTCAGCCGCGAAATGCTGCAGTACAGCCCTGTGCTCGCGAAAATCCGCCAAGGTGTGGTGCGCAAGGTGCTGGGCGACTTCGCCAAGCTTGCCGACGACAAGGAAGCCTTCAAGGCTTTCTGGACGAACTTCGGGGCCGTCATCAAGGAAGGCCTGTACGAAGATCAGGAACACCGCGATTTGCTGCTCAAGGTCGTGCACGCGCCTTCGACCCATGACGGCTCTCTGGTCTCGTTGCAGGATTATGTCAGCCGCATGAAAGACGGCCAAGACGCCATTTATTATATCAACGGCGACAACATCCATTCCCTCGCCCACAGTCCCCACCTTGAAGGCTTTAGGGCGCGCGGGATCGAGGTTCTTCTGCTCACCGATCAGGTCGACGATTTCTGGCCGACCACAGTCGGAGAATATCAGGGCAAAAAGTTCAAGTCCGTCACACGCGCGGGGCAGGATCTCGGAAAATGGCCGCTCGAGACCGGCAAGGATAAAAAAGAGGATGCCGAAGCCGCGCCGTCGGCCGACGTCGCCTCGCTCGTCGCGCTCATGAAACTTACGCTCGGCGACAAGGTGAAGGATGTGCGCGAATCGCAACGTTTGACGGACAGTCCGGTATGCCTTGCCGCCGACGAGGGCGACATCGACATTCATCTTGAGCGCTTCCTGAAACAGCACAATCAGCTAGGCATACCGACCAAGCGCATTCTGGAGATCAATCCGCGCCATGCGCTTATCCGCAAGATGTCTGAACGCGCGTCAAAAGACGGCGCGAAAGCGGATCTCGAGAGCATTATCATCCTGCTGCTCGATCAAGCGCACCTTCTCGAGGGCGAAACCATCACCGATCCGGCAGGTTTCGGACAACGGCTGGGCGATCTTCTGGCGCGAGTCGTCTGAAGCGTTTTCTGTAAAAAAAAGGGCGGAAACCGTTTCCGGAATCCGCCCTCCTTTCGGGCTGCTCTTTTTTTATTTATCAGGCCCTTATCTTTGCAATAAAGTCGTCCACGACCGAACGCAAGGCCTCCGCCTCCCGTGACAACTGGCCCGCCGCGCTTAAGACCTGGGTTGCAGCAGACCCTGTTTCCTGCGCCGCCTTCGTCACGCCGCCGATGTTACGGCTGACTTCGCTCGTACCTTGCGAAGCCTATGAAGCTGATACGTGCCGGTATGGGATGATCCCTAACGATGCATGTCGTTTGGTTTTTTGCGGGAAAAAGTAAAAAACATTTAATGTTTTTTGGTGTATTAGAAATATATTGGTTAGTGTGGGGTGATGTTAAAATATTTTTTATTATTTTTGATGGTGCAATAATACATTATAATTATAAAAAAGTGTGGCGCATAGAGGGAACTTTCAATAATAAACCTATCATGTTACATTAACATACTACGTTTTCGAGCATACTCCCTGATATTCCCACACGACATTTTCTTGTCCCGTTTCGAGTATCCTGATCTCTTTTGCCTTGCGTAGAGCATCAAGCATTAAACGATTTCTAAGTTTAAAATACAGCCTTTCGCGATCCGATCGCACGAGCTCACAATAAGAACCGTTCAGCCTAATGTGCGCCATTTCATAGGGTTTACTATCGGAAAACGATGTAAAGGTAAGAATTGTTTTACCATTTTCCGGATTATACCCAATATCAAATATTTTTGTTCCTTTATCGGCGATCATAATTTCCTCAATAAATGTTTTTATTAAATTGCTTTCCGCAACTATACAGCTTTTGTGCGCTGCACAATACTTTCATTTTGATCTGGCCTAAAAATGACTGCGGCGGCCTTCTGTTAATATTTGGTTGTTTTGTTCCCAGTTTTAAGTTTATTATGCCTCTGTCCGCATCAGGCCTGTTCTCTCGAAAAAACGGGCTTAATTTGGGTTTTGCAAGAAAAAACAATGACCTATCGTTTTTATGTTTGTTTCTTGCCCTTGAAGGATAGCGGGCTGCAATCGCGCCGTTTACGAAAGGCACGGCTTTACACCGCCGGGCCGACAGGCAGCGAAAGGTTTAGGTTGGCAGGGTGCCAACGGTTATGGTGAGGCCAGGAATTTGCTTGTTCAGAGGCGCGTTAAGGGATCTGTTCTCTCCCTGCGCGACGGGCAAGCAGGAGAGAAAAAATGACGAAAAGAATGCTTGTGGATGCCACGCATCCAGAAGAGACCCGTGTAGCTATTGTTGATAGCTATCGTGACGTAAATCGGCTTGAAGACCTCGATTTTGGTCTGGCAAGCAAACCCATACTCCGTGGCAACATTTACCTCGCCAAGGTTATGCGCATAGAGCCGTCCTTGCAGGCGGCTTTCGTGGAATACGGCGGCAACCGCCATGGATTCTTGCCTTTTTCGGAAATACATCCCGACTATTTCCGTATTCCCATCGCCGACAGATCCCACGAAGAGGGGGAAGAAGCAGAGGATGAGGCTTTGCTCGCCGAAGAGCTTGATAACGACCACGAGATCGAAGCTCCCGTCGAAGAGGAAGACCTCGAAAACGAAAGGGAACTCCCGGAAGATCTGGAGACGCCCCAAAATGCTAGCGCAAACGAATCCCATGAAAGCCCGATCGAAACGGATTCACCGGAAAAAACCGAATTTTCCCAAGACGCTCCCGTTGCAAGCTCCGCCTTTGCGGCTATCGAGACGCACGACAGCCTCATTACGGATTTCGGAAACGCCATTGTCACGGGCAACAACATCAGCGAAGTTCCCATGGTGTCTGCCCCGCCGGAAAGCGTCGGCGGCGATATGGCCGAGCGTTTCGTGCGACGCCACAGGCCGCGCTACAAGATTCAGGAAGTCCTGAAACGCGGCCAAATCATGCTTGTGCAAGCCGTCAAGGAGGAGCGCGGCAACAAAGGCGCGGCCTTG
>CAZYPX010000031.1:0-17396 GCA_964649675.1 uncultured Rhodospirillaceae bacterium
TCCTGAACCACCTTTACGGCGGCATGGACGAGCCGGAACTCAAGATCATCGACGTTTTCGTATGCAAACTTCGCAAAAAGCTGGCTCATGCCGCCGGCGGCGAAAACTACATCGAAACCGTTTGGGGACGGGGCTATGTGTTGCGCGACCCGCCCGGGGTTGAAAGCCTGAAAACGCAGGTTAAAGCCGCCCAAAACGCTGGTTAAACTGTAAAAGTTTAATAAAACTGGAGCAGAAAACGTCTAGTCCTCAGAGGGGAGTCTGCGCCCCTGCCGTCATGGCGGAAGCAACAAGACCTACCGAAGAAGACGAGGATGAAACGTTACGGCTCGCGGAACTTTTCTCCGCCAAGGCATAGAGGCCTCTTTCGCCCTCGACGGGCTTAAAACGTTCCGTGATGCCCAAAACCGTTTCCGCGCCGCCGAGAAAAAGCGTGCCGTCAGGCGGCATTATGTTGGCGATGTTCTCCAAAACCCTTGTTTTTGTGGCTTGATCGAAATAAATCAGCACGTTGCGGCAGAAAACCACATCAAAAGAACCGATGGGGCCGAAATCCAAAAGCAGGTTGGCCTCGCGAAACTGCACCATCTGGCGAATACTGTCCTTGATTTGCCATTTGTCGGTGCCGATCTGGGTAAAATATTTTACGAGCAATGTAATGGGCAGGCCGCGCTGAACCTCGAACTGCGAAAAAACGCCGCGCTTGGACCGTTCGACCATCTCCGACGATATATCCGTTCCGAGAATGTCGATCTTCCACCCCTGAAGCTTGATCGCCTCTTCCGACAAGATCATGGCGAGCGAAAAGGCTTCTTGGCCGCTGGACGAAGCTGCCGACCAAACGCGTATGTGCTTTTTGGAAGCGCGAGACTTCAATAAATTGGGAAGGACGACGTTTTTGAACTGGTCAAAGGGCTTTTGATCGCGAAAAAAGAATGTCTCGTTCGTCGTCATCGCCTCGGTGATGTCGCGCAAAAGCGTTTCGTCCCGACGGGAGCGAACCAAGACAGCGAGATCCTCGATCGTCTTCAAATTCCATTTTCTAGCCACAGGAATCAAACGGGATTCCAGCAAATACGACTTATCGGAAGTAAGAACCAGACCCGAGCGCTGCTTGACGATCACGGAAAAAAGGTCGAAATCCTCCTGTTTCATGCGCGCGCCCCCATAACCGCCTGGCGCACATACTTGCCGATTTCAGAAACAGGAAGAACAGCCGTGCATAACCCCGCCATAGCGACAGCCCCCGGCATGCCCCATACAACGCTTGTCGCCTCATCCTGAGCTACAACCGAACCTCCCGCCTTAACCAAGGCATCACAACCTTTCATGCCATCCTGCCCCATGCCGGTCAAAATAACGGTTAAAACCCTTTTTCCAAAAACATTCAGAAGTGAGCGCAACATGGGGTCAACGGCAGGGCGGCAAAAATTCTCGGGCGGATCTTTTACGGTCTTTACAGTTGGCGCGCCCGCACGGGTTTCTATCAACATGTGAAAATCGCCCGGCGCAACATAATAATGCCGTGGCTGCAAGACGTCTCCGTCTTTGGCCTCGGAACACGTCACGTTGCATTGCCTCGATATATGATCGGCCAAAATAGCCGTAAACGAGGGCGGCATATGCTGCGTAATAACCACCGGCTGCGACAGCCACGCCCCCATATCCTTGATAACGGTAAAAAGAGCTTGCGGGCCGCCGGTTGAACTACCGATGGCTATGACATCCGGCCGACAAATGGGGTCTTTCCGCAGAACGATTTCCTTCGGCGCCCCTGGCGGGACAAAAAGATATGCCTTTTCCTGGGTCGCTTTTTTCGAGTCAGGGGCGCGTTCCTGTTTAAAGTCGACAGGCGCACGCTTGCGCGCGCTTTCGCCGGAAGGCAATCTGACGCCGGTCCTTCGCGCCAAAGAACCAAGCGCTTTTATTTTTTCGATCAACTCCCTTTTAAAATCATCAGCCCCCATAAGAACATGGCTGGTTGAAGGCTTCGGTATATAGTCCGTCGCCCCTAACGACATGGCCTTAAGGCTGACCTCGGCGTTTTTCTGCGTCAAAGTCGAGGCCATAATGATCTGCACGGCAGGATCAATGGATTTAAGCTGTGGAAGCGCCGTCAAGCCGTCCATCACGGGCATTTCAATGTCCAGAACAATGACATCAACCGGATTGCGCCTCAGTTCCTTAATGGCCAGTTCTCCGTTGCTCAATGAAGCGGCAACGGCTATTTCGTCATCCCCTTCGATGACGCGAGCAATGGCTCCACGAATAAAAGCCGAATCGTCAACGATCATGACACGGTAAACATCGCCGTCGGCACGGCTGTTATCTTTATTTTTTGAAAATGGTCCCGCCATGCTCATGATAAATCACTAACTTTCGATAAGCCCCAACTGACACAATTTACTGCGCACAATATCCGCATCAAAGGGCTTCATAATATACTCGTTGGCGCCGTTAGCGAGCGCCTCATGAATATGCGCCATGTCGTTTTCCGTTGTGCAAAATATGACAATAGGCTTGCTTCCGTCAGGCATTTGGCGCAAGGCCTTTAAAAATTGGAGACCATCCATGACAGGCATGTTCCAATCCAGCAATACGACCTCGGGAAACTTGACCCGACAGAGCTCAAGAGCAGCCTGACCGTCCTCGGCTTCCTCGCAAGAGAAACCCGAAGCTTCAAAAATTTGTCGGGCAACCTTCCGGATTACCCGACTGTCATCAACGATTAAGCACGTCTTCATAAACTATCCTTGCGCGACAAATAACGTCGCCCACCCCCAAGCCGCACCACACCGTCAAGCGGCAACGAGCTCTTCAATACGCAAAAACTTTTTCACATCAAGAACTATGAGCAAAGTATCCTTAAGCCTGTAAACTCCGTCGGACACTTCCCTCCATCGCTCATCAAGCGTGGCAGGCGTCTTTTCGTAATCGGTCGCGGGAAGCCCCATAACCTCACCGACCTGATCCACAAGCAAACTGTAATACTCTCCATTATATTCAACGACAACACTCATATTTTTATTTTTGTCTTCGGATGGAGGAAGTCCAAGGCGCGTCCGAACGTCTATGGCTGTCACTATGCGGCCACGCAAGTTAAGGGATCCCGCGACCTCCTTTGGGGCCAAAGGAACTCTGGCGATTTTCTGGGGTCCCAGAACATCTTGCACCTGCAACACAGGAATTCCAAACAACTGATGATCGATATACATCGTGACGAATTCACGCACAACGACATCGTTTTCGGCAGACGGCAACTGACTGCTGGCTTTGACAGGAAGGTTCGTCATACGTTCACCCTGACGTTGCTAAGGGTTTGATGAAGTGTCGCCAAAAGAGCCTCACGGTTAAATTTCGCGACATAATCCGTAAATCCAGCCTGACGCCCCCGCTCCATGTCACGCGGCGTTGCGTGTGAAGACAACGCGATAAAGGGTGTCTCGCTCCACTTTCCGCCATCGCGTCGCACCTTGGCGGCGAAATCGAAACCGTTCATGCCCGGCATCTCGATATCGCTGATAATGGCGTCGAAGACCTCCCCGTTATCCTGCAACTTCAAGGCTTCGTCGGCGCTTTCGGCCGTGCTGACCGTGTAGCCAGCAACCTTAAGCAAGGGAGTTAACAAGTTGCGGAAGAAGGGGCTATCGTCCACCAAAAGAATGCGGCGAAGGCTCTCTTCGTCCAAGGCCCCGTCTTGCTGGGCCCCGAACCAGTCAGAAAAGGCCTGAGCCAGATAGTGTCCCGTATCCACGATATCCGTAGCCTTCCCGCATATGATGGCGCTACCCAAAAAGCCATGACGTTTGGCCGACAAGTTAACGTCCATCCTGTCCTCGACGATGTCGATGATTTCGTCGACCATCAACCCCATGTTTTTGTCTTGATCGCTGAAAACCAGGATCGGCTGCATACCTTCCTTTGTAGCCTCAATACTCGCCTCGATAGGCACCAACGGCATCAGCTTCCCTCGATATTGCACGACAGGCTTGCCATCCGAATACTCTATCGTTTTGCGCTCGATTTCCTCGAGTCGGGCCACAAGCGACAGCGGAACGGCCTTGGGAGCAGCGGTTCCGGCCCGGAAGAGAAGGAGCGACTGCTTGCCTTCGCCATGGCCATGCGCAACCTGCGTGGCCTGCTTGCTTACCGCAGCGGCGCTGGCGTGAATCTCGCCGACCTGCGAAGCCAGTCCATTCGGATCGAGAATCATGACGACACTTCCGTCTCCGAGAATTGTATTGCCCGAAAACATATGGATATTTCGTAAAATCGGCGAAACAGGCTTGACCACGATTTCTTCAGTATCAAAAACGCGATCCACGATGCAACCGAAGGACGAGTTGCCCACCTGAATGACGACGATAAACGCCGTATCGTTCATGGCAGCGTCCTCCCCGATTTTGAGAGTTTTGCGCAATGAAACAAGAGGCAAGAGATGGTTGCGCAAACGAAGAACCGGCGTGTTGTTAATAAGCTCGATGCGGTGTTCGCTTTGAGACGACGCGTGCACGAGCTCGACAACGCATATCTGCGGTATTGCGAAGCGCTCGCCCGCGCACTCAACGATGAGCGCCGATACAATGGCGAGAGTTAGAGGAATTTTGATAAGGAAGCGCGACCCCTTGCCCTCCGTGGACTGCAGGTCAACCGTACCCCCGATTTTCTCGATATTCGTTTTAACGACGTCCATACCAACGCCGCGACCGGAAACGGACGTTACCTTCGATGCCGTCGAGAATCCAGGGCGGAAGATAAACTGCATGATCTGCTGGTCAGACATACCGCTGACCTCGGATTCGGACGCCAAACCGCTTTGAATCGCCTTCGATTTTATTTTGTTGATGGAAAGGCCGCGACCATCATCGGAAATCTCGATCAAAATATGCCCGCCTTCATGATAGGCGTTCAACGTGATCGAACCGGTTTCGGGCTTGTTGGCCATTTGCCTGTCGGCCGGAATTTCGATGCCATGGTCGGCTGAATTGCGCACCATATGCGTCAAGGGATCCTTGATCAACTCAAGAACCTGACGATCCAGTTCGGTATCGGCTCCGATCATTTGCAGATCGATCTTCTTCCCGAGTTCGTGCGACAAATCGCGCACGAGCCTCGGGAACTTGGACCATGCGTTGCCGATCGGCTGCATGCGCGTCTTCATGACGCCTTCCTGAAGCTCGGACGTCACATGGTTTAAGCGCTGCAACGGCGCGGCGAAAGCGCTATCCTTCTGGCTGCGCAAAATCTGCATAAGCTGGTTGCGCGTCAACACAAGCTCGCTGGCGATAACCATGAGGTTCTCAAGTTGATCGACGCTTACGCGGATAGATTGGCTGGCGACAACGGATTCCTTTGCCACGCCCTGCTCATCCACGGAAGCCACCTCTTTTTTGCTTTCTTGCGCACATTCAAGAACCGGCGCCGCATCGTCCGCCTTTCCCGTATCTTCCGCCTTGACGGGCGTAAAATCGGGTTCCTGAGGCGGTGTGTTTTCGGGGGCCATGGCTACCTCTTCTTTTATTTTAGTTTCCGCAGCTTCTTTGACTTCAAACGCCGGCGCGTCGCCCTCGGCGACGGCATTAAGGGCTGCGATCAACTCGTCGTCGCTGCCCTGGGGTTCGGCTTCCGTTTCCTCGAGAATCGCCATCAAGCCTTTGACGGTGTCGATCGATTTCAATATCAGACTGACGACATGGGGCGTGACCGACAGATCGCCGTCGCGAAATTTGCCGAGCACGTTTTCTGCCGCGTGCGCGACTCGCTCAAGACGCGGCAACCCTAAAAAACCGCATGTTCCCTTGATAGTGTGCACAAGCCGAAAAATATCGCTCAACAACTCGGGATCGTTAGGGTTTCTTTCAAGTTTGACGAGCTCGACATCCAGCTTCGCAATGCTTTCGGATGTTTCCGTCAAAAAATCGCGCAACAAATCATCCATATACAAACCCCTGAGCGTTTCGCTGAATCACGCACATCATGATCAAGCATCATGGTTACCAAACGTTAAGAAAATCTTAGGGCGATTGAGGGCTATCGTATTCATTCGAGGGTAAGGGAATTCTGAATTCCAAGCTTTCCGTTTCCCTTTCAATATGATTGATTTTCAACCCGAAATGCTCGGCAAATCGACCCGTCACATAGGCGTGAACCGTACGGGGGGTAAGATCGTTGACATCCACCGTCCCGTTCAGGGCCTGTTTTAACGAATCGTTGAGCTGGGCCGCACGTCCGGAAACACGCAAACAAACCTCTTTGCCCTCGCCGGAAAGCTCGACAACACTTAAATTCATGGCCCCGCCATAGGCCAAAATCTCCTCCCCCAAAACCATCAAATTCAGGAGAACCTTCATGGCTCCATGCACGGGGGATATCTCCTCGCTTGAGACGCTTTCGGGCCAGTCAAGAACAACCTTCCCTCCGCCAAAATAAGCCTCCACAACAGGCTTGACGTCTTTTGCCCCCAGATTTTCTTCGCTTCCCGCACGGCCATAGGCAAGACGGTAAAGGCGAAGCCTTCCGGCTGCCAGCACAGCGCTATCGCCTATAAGCTTCATGGCCTCATCGACCACGGAACCGCCTATGTCTTCAATGAGTTCGACCCCGTTATTGATGGCGCTGACAGGACTAATCAAGTCATGGCAAAGCTTGGAAGACAAAAGCTCAACAACGCGAAGGTCTATATGCATGGCAAACAAGGCTCCTTATAAAGGATGGCAAAATCCACCCGGGAAACAAAAAAGCGCGGCCTCGGGGCCGTAAATTGCCGAATAACTCTTTACAGTTGCCCCACAACTGTTAATTGATGATTAACACCTTGCGCCTGAACGGCTTATGTTTTTACAGGCTTTTATTGTTAGAAGCGTCACATGAAAATAGCCTTTGTAGCCTCCCCCTCTTCTTTGGCGCGCGAATCGCTCGCACTTCTTGAGGAAAAATACGGCTCGGCTCCTCTCGATAAGGCCGATGTCGTCGTTGCCATAGGAGGCGACGGCCTTGTTCTCAAGACATCTTACAATGTTCTGGATTGCGGCAAACCCGTTTACGGTTTGCGTCGAACGGAATCGGTCGGCTTCCTTTGCAACGCCTACAATCCGGACGACTTGCCGGAACGGTTGTCCAAAGCCAAGCATGTCGCGCTGCACCCTCTGCGTATCGATTGTTCGACGGCTGACGGCTCTCGCAAATCCGCTCTTGCTCTGAATGAGATCACTTTTCTGCGCGACTCGCCGCAATCGGCCAAGCTTCGCGTCATGGTCGACGGTATTGAGCGCATCGCGAACTATAGCGGTGACGGGCTTTTGGTGGCGACACCCGCCGGAAGCACAGCCTACAACCATTCCGCCGGAGGACCGATCATGCCGCTCGACGCCAACACGTTGGTGATGACGGCCATTTGCGGTTTCCGTCCGCGCAGATGGTCCTATGCGGTTCTACCTCAGGACGTATCAATAAGCATACAGGTTCTGGAAGGCGGAAAACGTCCCGTTCGCATCGAAGCGGGCGAACAGACCATTCATCACGTCACCGAAACGCAAGTCAGGATGGACCGTGAAGCTAGCGTCACGCTGTTGTTCGACCCCGACATGCATCTCGGCGAACGCATCGTGCGCGAACAGTTTATGATATAACAACGCCCCCCCCTTCACCGCTAACGGCAGAATCTTTTCCGCTATCGAATCGTTCTCGTGCGGCGCCTCTTTTCTGTGGATAATTTTTTACACGAAATATCTCTCTTACCTCTCTGAAACCATTTGCTTTTTGACAACGATTCGCCATAATTCGTTAACCTTAATGCCTTCCGCGCCTTTTTCTGGTAACTCAACACGTTATGAGCGTACATCCTCCTCAAAACAGTGGCGTCAGCCATCTGTCGGTTTTTGTCTTGGCTTTGATCACCATCCTTTGCGTGGTGTTGATCGGCACAACCGGCTATGTGAAATACCAACTCGACCGAAGCGAACTGGCTTTGGCCGCGCCAGACGTCACATTCACTCCTGAACAAGAAGTCTACAACAAAACGATGCGCGCGCTTGGCTACGGGGGCTTTCTCGAAGCATCGTACAGGGTTATCACAAAGCGCGATCAAGCTGCCCTGAACGACATGAAAATGCACCTCAAAACGGCGCAGGAAATTGTCGCTCGGCTTAACGAAAAAACGCCCGCAGGCGTTCGTCACGATCTTGAAGGCATCGTTAACCTATACACGGCCATTTACAATAAAGCCCAGCAAAGCTTTGAAAACGGATCGATCGCCTTTACTCCCGGCGATCTATCGCCCGCGCTGGCGGCGCTGCCTTTCTTCGATATGCGCTTGCAGGCGGCGATAGCGCAGAACCGCATCAAAGCTCAGGACTCCTACCGTTTTTGGGGGTTAAGCCTTACGCTCATTGCGTGGTGCAGCCTGCTGTTGGCCGCTGCAATGTCGGCGGGCATTTATCTTGCCTACCGCAACCGTCAAGCGGCACCTTTGCGTGCGTTGGCGCAAAGCATAAAAAATCTGGCGCGCGGCGATATGACGACGCCGATCTGGGGCATGAACCGGAATGACGCGATTGGCGAACTCTCGCGGGCCGTCGATCTCGCGCGTTATCACTTCAGCCAGTTGCCTGATCTTTCCTTAATGAGCGACCAAGGCCCCGTTCGCCTCAAGTTCGAAGGCGACACCCGTTCGATCTTCGAAGCCATGATGCGCAACATTGCGGAAGAGTTCGAGAAAACGCGAAAGGAATCGTCGGGGTACGCGCGCGACCTTGGAAGCCTGCAGGAATCCTTGTCTACGCTTGCTTACAACCTGAACACGGTCATCTCGCAAATCCAGACGAACGATACCGGATCCCACCAAGCCCTCCAGCAACTCGTCCATCGGCTCGACTTGACGGCGCAAAGCCTTACCAACGTCAACGACCGCGCAACGGGACAACTGAACAAACTTGTGCCCTACTTGCAAGAACGCGCCCACAGCATGGCCGAAGTCACGAGCATCGCCGGTTCGCAAATCGCGCAATCGCTTGAAAAACTCATGAAGCTTGAGGAAACCATGCGCGATAACGCCGCGCAAAGCCGTGAAACCGGAGAGAAGTTCGCTGAAAACACGAACCAGCTTAGTGAACGCCTTTTCGCCTCGGCCAACCTCCTGCAGGCCAGCAGCACGATGCTTTCCGAAACCACCGACACCGTGCAAAGCCGCTTTAACGAAGCCGTGGAATCCCTTAGCCGCGGCGAAAACCATTTAAAGGAAATCATGGGACAGGTTGAAGAACGCCTGAACCATACGGCCAAGGCCGAAGCCAACATGGCGGAGTTTGCAACAAGAGCCGAAACAAATCTGGGACGCATGGAAGGCTCGATGAACGCCATGTCCACGCGCCACGAGCAATTGAGCGAGCAGTTCATCGGCGCCACGCAGCGCATGGAAAGCGTCGTCGCAAGCTTCGATTCCGCACAACGCGCGATGTCGGACGCCATGCAATTCGTCAAGCGCGACGGCGACATGCTCAGCGCCCTGCTGCAGGAACTGCGCAGCAACAACGAGCATCTTCTCACGGGTATTTCGCAAAACAGTCAGGCCGGTTACGCCGTCGTGCAGACCTTGGCCGAACGCAGCCAGAAAATCATGCAACAATTGGAAGGGCATCTGGCCGAACAGGGCCGCCTTACGGAAACGCGTGTCGGCGAACTTGTCGCGAACACAAACACCCTCAACCAACAAGTGCTAACAGCCACAAGCGCCCTAACGCAGACCGTCAGCGCCATGCGCGAGGAACACGAACGTTTTGCCACGGCTCGCTCCACGTTCAGTGATAGCGTCAACAAGCTTGGCGCGAGGCTTGAGCAACAAACAACGACGACGCTCACCAAGACGGAAGAATGGGCCTCGCAAAACTTCGGCAAGCTTTCGTCGCTCACGGACGAAATGCAAGAACTCATGCAAAGGCTCGGCATCCTGAATCAGCTAACCGGAACCTTGGGCGCCGTGGCCGGACAGTTGGGCCAGATCGTCCCTGCGTTGGCCAACGGAAAAAGCCCGGGACAAAATGGCAGCGCAAACGATCCAGCGCTAGAATCCATCGTCGAAGAACTAGGCGCGCAGCTCACAAGCCAGTGGAACGAAGCCATGGGCCACATTGGCGCCATGCACGATCAACTGGCCCAAATGATCGAACGGCAAAAGGACCAGCTCGAAACGCGCCTTATGGTGATGGACAAGAAGTTGCGCGCCGTCAGCGAACAAGGACTCGACCCGACCCAAATGTCGTTCATGAACGAAATCGTCGAAATGCTCGCCAAGATCAGCGAACACGTCATCATGCTTGACGAAAGCATCAACGGGCGCAATCAGCAGCGCAAGGCCTGATACAAAAACGCCGGACGGTAAACAAACGTACGAACAAAGAGCGCAAAATCAAACCGCCCCGAAGATAGGGAGAACGTCACTTTTAACTTTACGTTACCGCCACAAAACCGGATTCCTGCAACAGACGAAAGCGAATCACTGGTTCCTTTCAAATTAGTTGAAGCGGTGCGCCATTAACCTTTTGTAAAGCTCGAGCCTGTGGGACGTCCATACATCACTACGGACCTGACAGAACCCGCATGAGATACAATCGACTCGGCCACCCCTTCAGGACATAAATTTCCTACCAATGCGGATCTCAGTTCTCTATCCGTCACGCCGAATTCTTTCATGGCGCCAACAAAGCCGCTAACGAGCGCCTTTTTGAGCGCGCCGTGACCCGCCACGTTATTAAGAGCTTTTTCAAAAAACTGCGCCGGATTAAAGCGCCTTTCATCCGCGCTTGCCGCAAGAGCACATAACGCCTTGTCCTCCCATCCCGGGATGTTTTCGGGAGCTTTGGCTATTCTTTTGCCCTGATCGATTTTCCAAAAAGGATGCTCTACGATCCCTTTAGCGGCAGACGTGACGGATTTATAAGTCTTTAAGCCTGAAAGAGCTTCAAGTCTTTCTTTCCCGTTCAGGTTGCCGTTCTTATGCTTGATCGTCTCGAACAGTTTTCCGAACTTATTGCGTTTTGACGATAAAGACATGTCCCGCCTCATAAAAATTTATAAAATTTACACCTTAGGAAAAAAACGCTCGTTCTTAACGTGGGGCATTGCCTAAAACCCCAATACGTTATCGACAATAGCACGGAAAGATTGAGATTTTCTTAGCCCGACAGACAAAACCCCGGAGCTTAAAATATTGTATTCATTAGAATAAAGCCATGCGCCATGCTCAACGTTCAGGGCTTATGGCTAATAATGGGTTAACCCCCTATTCGACCGTGACACTCTTGGCAAGATTGCGCGGCTGATCAACATCGGTGCCTTTTGCCAAGGCCGTGTAGTACCCCAGAAGCTGCATCGGGACAGCGTAAAGAAGCGGCTCGACGACAGGATGACATTCGGGCAAATCCATGCGCCAGAACACGCGCTGGCCCATTTTGGCAAGGCCTTTCGGGTCGGAGAACAAAACGATCTTTCCGCCGCGCGCGATGACCTCTTGAATATTCGAGGACGTTTTTTCGAAAAGCAAGTCGTGCGGCGCAAGAACAACGACGTGCATGTTGTCGTCGATCAACGCGATAGGGCCGTGCTTCATCTCGCCCGCCGGATAGCCCTCGGCGTGGATGTACGATATTTCCTTGAGCTTCAACGCGCCTTCGAGCGCCAGCGGATACAACGGTCCGCGGCCCAGATAAAGCACATCGTGCGATTCCGATATTTTTTGCGCCAGTTCCTGAATCTTGTGCTCATCACGCAAAATCGTGTTGATTTGGGACGGCGTTTCGCGAAGCGCTTGCAAAATGAGCTTTGCGTTGTTGTCATCAAGCTTGCCGCGCGCCTGCGCCGCCGAGACGGCGAGACACAAAAGAACGGCTAGCTGCGTCGTAAACGCCTTCGTCGAAGCCACGCTGATTTCAGGTCCTGCCAATGTCGGCACGACGACATCCGACAGGCGCGCAATTGAACTGTGCGGAACGTTGACGACGCCGATGATTTTTTGGCCTTCCTTTTTCGCGTGGTTGATGGCCGCAATACTGTCCGCCGTTTCGCCCGATTGCGAAATCGCCATCAGTACGCCGCCTTCCGGCAAGGGCGGATCGCGGTAACGGAACTCGGACGCGATGTCCACCTCGACCGACAAGCGCGCCAGCTGTTCGAACCAGTATTTCGCCACCATGCCCGCGTAATGCGCCGTTCCGCACGCCACAATCGTAAGGCGCGTTATCTCGGTCCATTCAAACGGCATTTTAGGAACCGTCAAAGCACCATCGGCCGTGACAAGCGACGACAACGTATCGCCGATCACTGCGGGCTGCTCGAAAATCTCCTTAAGCATAAAATGCCGGTATTGTCCCTTGCCGACCATGGCTCCTGTCAGGCTTGTGACATGCACCTTACGCTCGACGATGGTGTTGGCTTCATCGCGAATAACGGCCTTGCCGGGCCTGAGTTCGGCCCAATCGCCCTCTTCCAGATAACATATCTTGTTCGTAAGCGGCGCGAGCGCCATGGCGTCGGAGCCGACGTACATTTCGCCGTCGCCATATCCGATGGCAAGCGGGCTGCCCCGCCGCGCGCACACCAAAAGGTCTTCGTATCCCGAAAACAAAACAGCGACCGCGAACGCGCCTTCGAGACGCTTAAGCGCCGCCGCCGTGGCGTCTTGAGGCGTCATGTCCTGACAAAGGTAATCGGTGATGAGATGAACGATGCTCTCGGTGTCCGTTTCGGATTTGAAGATGTGGCCTTTTTTTTCCAGTTCTTCGCGCAATTCCCGGTAATTCTCGATGATGCCGTTATGCACGACGGCCACTTTCCCGCTTGAATGCGGATGCGCGTTGCCCTCGCTCGGGCGGCCATGCGTAGCCCAACGCGTATGACCGATGCCGACCTTGCCTTTTAACGGCTCTTTGTTCAAAAGATCGGCGAGACTTTGTAGTTTTCCGACGGCACGGCGCGTTTCGATGGTGCCTTTCACGATCGTGGCGACCCCCGCGCTGTCATAACCGCGGTATTCAAGACGCCTGAGGCCCTCGACCAACAAATCAGCAACCGGTCTTTCCGCCAGAATACCTACGATGCCACACATGAGACGGTCTCCTATATTTATGAAGGGTCTTTGTTTTTATCTTCGCCGGATTCAATTATATACAGCAAGGCCTTAGGCATTCAATTGTGGTGACGGAATGTTACAGGCTTTTTTGGCCAGAACAGCGCGCCGCCATGAAACCATGGCAATAAAAACCACGTTCGCCATCGTCGCGGCGGCCACGTAGAACACCGTGGTCATAGAATATTTCTGAATCGCGAGGATAGCCACTATGTTTTTGATAACGCCCAAAATATAGGCAAAAAGCGCTTCCTCGTGCGGCCTGTGGTACGATTTCCGGAACGTCGGCCAATAGGCCATGAAATAGACAAAGGTGACCAGATATATGGCCCAGACGGGATCGTCAGTAAGCCGCCAGACAGGAATGGCCGCCAAGGCAATAAGAAACGACACCCAATCGCTCGCCGTGACGCTTTTGTCGCCCTGCTTAAACGTTAGCGCGACGATCGCCACACATATCGCCGTGGCGACCCCCGTGGACCACGCTCCCGGTCCCGCGCCTTTCACGAATTGGGCGGAGGTGACGATGACGCCGAGCAGCGTCCATATGATCCACGAAAAGATGTGTGGCTTTACCTCGCCTTTGATCATGCCGCGAATATAGGGGATATAGCCAACCACCGACAAAACGCAGGAGATAACGCCTAACTCGACCTTAGTGAGCAACATCCCCCGCTTCCGTTTCTGCCGGTTCTGGAAAATTCCGGAACGCCAGCGTAAAGTTTTTTGGCTTCGGCAATTCCGCCGTGTTGATCACGCGCTCGGGCTTAGGCACGCTGCCGATGGTTTTTTCGCCGAACGAAACCACGTTTTGAATGTAGTACGTGCCCTTATAGCCGTATTTATCCAGTTCGCGGATCATAAGACCGAGTTCGCCGTCGGTCATCAAGTCAGCATGGAATGTCGTGCGCACATCGAGCTTGATTCGGCCTTTTTTGGCGGCCTTGATGAGCATCTTGAGGCTTTCGTAAAAGCGTTCGACGAAATGCGACGTGCCGACAAGCTCCTCGGCGCGCTCCGGCAAGCACTTGTAATCGAGCGCGACGTAATCGAGGAGCCTTTGTTCCAACAATTTGGCGATGACGTCAGGCCGCGAACCGTTCGTGTCGAGCTTGACCTTATAGCCCATGCGCTTAGCTTCTTCCGCGATGTGGCCGAGGCCCGCGAAATACGTCGCCTCGCCGCCGGAAAGCACGATACCCGTGAGCAAGCCTTTGCGTTTTTCCAGAAAGTCGAGCAGCTCGTCGACTTCCTTGTCACCCTTCGCCTCCACAATGTCGGGGTTGTGGCAATACACGCAACGCAGGTTACACCCCGCGAACCACGCGATGCACGCCGTCTCGCCGGGAAAATCCAACAATGTGAAAGGGGTTATATCGTACAACTGGCCCATGGGAGGGAGTTTAGCCCAGAATCTGGATTTTGCAAAAGCCAGCCGGAAAATTCCGGATTACCTAGTCCGTAATCTTATCCTTCGCTTCCGCCTTTTTTGGTTATTTCCTTCTATCCGGTCCCGCAAGACTTCGCGGATCTTTCCATATTGTGCTGCATTGTGCTGCCACACGGAACCTGTCACCTGTAGCCGCCGATATAACGAGCGTTTTTTGCCAAACGGGTTGGGACGGATTATGTCGCATGAAAGGCCGATAACGCCACGATAACGCCCTGCATCCCCATGACAGGTACCACAAAAAGCGTTCGATACCGCTCTATAAGGGCTGCCAATTTTCCTTTGCGTATTTTGAATCAGGACGTTAAGGCGGTATTGGCGTGGTCGCCCTTGGTTATGCTATAGGGTAGCCCATCGTCTTGACCGGAATCATTTAAGGATGACGTTCGTGAACCGCTTTTTCCTTTTTCGCTTTCTCGCCCTTGTCTGTTTTGTTCTCATGCTCGCGGCATGCGCCGGCAAAGATGACGAGATGCTTCCCGACAAGCCGCCCGAAGAGCTGTACGGCATGGCCACGGAGCTTATGGATAAGAAGGATTTCCTCAAAGCCGCCAACGCTTTTGAGGAAGTCGAGCGCCAGCACCCCTATTCCCAATGGGCTACGCGCGCCAAGCTCTTGGCCGCCTTCGCCCGCTACCAAGCTATGGATTATGACGACGCCATCGACACGTTCGAGCGTTTTATCCAGCTTCACCCAGGCAACCCCAACGTGGCGTACGCCTATTACATGCGCGCGCTTTGCTATTATGAGCGGCTGGCCGACGTGCGGCGCGACCAAACCAACGCCCAATACGCCCTTAAAGCCTTGCAGGACGTCATCAGCCGTTTCCCCGAAACGACGTACGCCCGCGACGCAGCCTTGAAGCTCGCACTTGTCAACGACCATTTGGCCGGCGCGGAAATGGAGGTCGGCCGCAACTATATCAAGCAAAAACTGTACACGGCCGCCATAGGACGTTTCAAAACGGTTGTGGATTCCTACCAGACGACAAGCCATGTGCCCGAGGCCTTGCACCGTCTGGTCGAATGTTATCTAGCGCTTGGCGTCCCCAATGAAGCCAAGGCGGTAGCCGCCGTGCTGGGCCACAACTTTCCCGGCAGCCAATGGTATCAGGACAGTTACGCCCTTCTCGCCGAGAACAACCTGTCGCCCGCCGAGGCCAAAGGCTCATGGATCAGCCGCACGTGGGGCAAGGTTTTCTAAGTGCTTACCTGTCTTGTCATTCAGGATATCGTGCTGATTGACAAGCTGACGCTGGAATTCGCCCGCGGATTGAACGTTTTCACGGGCGAGACGGGCGCAGGAAAATCCATCGTGCTGGATGCCCTCGGTCTCGCGCTCGGCGGACGCAGCGACGCTACGCTTATCCGGACAGGCGCAGAGCAGGCGATTGTCACGGCGGAATTTGCCTCCCTGCCCCCGAATTTACTGGCTGAACTCGCCGAAACGAACGGCCTTGAAATCGACGAGCCGTTTTTGCTGCGCCGCATCGTCGGCAAGGACGGCAAAAGCCGCGCCTTTATCAACGACCAGCCGATCTCCATAACCTTGCTCAAGAAAATCGGCGATGAGCTGCTCGAAATCCACGGACAATTCGAAACGCACGGGCTTTTGAATCCGGCAACGCATCGCGGCCTTCTTGACGCTTTTGGCGGTCTCGCCGCACTTAAGCAAAAAACCGCGGAAGCCTACGCCGCATGGCAACGCGCCAAATCCGACTATGGCCAAGCCCTTTCCGAACGCAACCGCGCCAAGGCCGAAGAGGAATTCCTTCGCGCCGCCGTGACCGAACTCGACGAACTCGTGCCGCAAGACGGCGAACCGGATCAACTCGCCGCGCGGCGCGAAACACTGAAAAACCTCGAAAAGATCCTCGACGCGCTTCAAACCGCCGCCCAAGCGCTCGACGGCGAACGCGGGGCCATTAACGCCCTCACCATGGCGGGCAAAGCTCTAGCCCGAGTGCAGGATAAGGCTTTGGGGCTGGGTGGTCTTTTGACTCTCATCGACCGCCTTACGCATGACGCGGGCGAAGCAAGCCATCAACTCTCCAAGTTCGCGCACGACATCGACGCGGAACCCGACGCGCTCCAGCGCATCGAGGAACGCCTGTTCTCGCTCCGTGCCGTCGCCCGCAAGCACGGCGTGGATGCCAACGCTTTGCAAAACCTTCATCGCGACATGCGCGACAAGCTTGCCTTGGCTTCCGGTAAAGGCGATCATGTGGCGCAACTCGGGAAAACCGTCGAAACCACGCGTCATGCTTACAAGAAATTCGCGCAAGACCTCAGCGTGAAACGCAAGAAAGCCGCCGAAGGCTTTATGAAAGCAGTCGGCAAGGAGTTGCCGCCGCTCAAGCTGGAACGCGCGAAGTTCATCGTCGAGGTGACGCCGCTGGCCGAAGACCAATGGAACGCCGAAGGCATGGACCGCGTGCAATTTCTCGCCAACACGAACCCGGGCCTGCCTGCGGGGCCGATGCAAAAAATCGCCTCTGGAGGCGAGCTCGCGCGTTTCATGCTCGCGCTCAAAGTCGTGCTGGCGACCAAGGAGCCCTTACCCGTCCTCGTGTTCGACGAAGTCGATGCAGGCGTGGGCGGCGCGACGGCTTCGGCTGTCGGAGAACGTCTCGAAGCTTTGGCGAAGAACGTACAGATTTTCGTCGTCACGCACAGTCCACAAGTCGCCGCGCGCGGCGCGCATCACTTGCGCGTGTCCAAACTATTGAAAAACAAACTCACGACGACATCCGCCGAAGTTCTGGACAAAAACGCTCGCATTGAAGAAATCGCCCGCATGCTCTCCGGCGCCGAAATCACCCCCGCCGC
>CAZYPX010000032.1:0-17185 GCA_964649675.1 uncultured Rhodospirillaceae bacterium
GTTCCCCGTAACTCATGGCAAAGAGAACGCCCCCCAATGCCGACAGGACCGGCGCAAACCAATTATTGAAAACGATGTGCACAAATCCGAACAAAAAAGCGTTAACGGCGATCAGCGCAGTGGGCCGCGCAAAAAGCGCCGCATAGCGTTCAAAAAAGAACGTTCGGCACATAAGCTCCTGAGGAACGACTGACAGCAGCGGATAGAGAATCATTACCGCAGCCCAGAACAGCGGTCTTTCGCGCGGAAAACGAAACAGCGTCTCCGGATCGAAAAGCCATGTCGAAACAAGCAAAAGAGGAGCGAAGACCAAAAAGCGCCCGAGAGCCGCGCGGCGCCTTTCCTTTGGCCACCCCACCCCTTCCCATAGCCTGCGCCACGAAAAGTCCGACGAACGGGTAAGCCAAAAAACCGCATAAGCGCACAACACCCATAATCCGACATGCATGAGACGGCGCGGAGACGGGATAAGGCTTAAAACCAAAGGCACGCCCACGAATATCAAGAGCATTTCGGCCCAAAGCAAAGGCCTGCGCCAATGCTCAAGGCCCCATGTCGCGGCCAAAGCAAGCGATCCCTTCATCGTTTTCTTTCGGTCTCGTTTCCATTCATGGCGCATGACGAAGCCTCATGGAGAAAGCGCGTTCATTTATGAAACGCTTCTTTGACTTTCTTGAAAAAAGTTTCGCTGGCCGGATGCGTTTTCTGGTTTTCGCTCTCCTTCGCAAATTCCTGGAGGAGCTCTTTTTGGCGCTTGGTCAAATGAACCGGTGTCTCGACGACAAGTTCAACATACAGATCGCCGCGGTTGGTGCCCCGTAAAACCGACATCCCTTTATGCTTCAGGCGCACTTGATGTCCGCTTTGGACGCCGGGATCAACTTTCATCTCGGCCATCGAGCTGTCAATCGTCGGCACTTCTATTATAGCCCCCAAGGCCGCTTGCGCCATAGGTATGGGAACGCGGCAATAAAGATTGGCTGCTTCGCGCTGAAACAACGGGTGCGGCGACACGTTAATGATAACATAAAGATCGCCGGATTGACCGCCATGTTGCCCCGCCTCGCCCTCCCCCGAAAGACGAATGCGCGTTCCCTCATCGACACCGGCCGGAACGCTTACGGCAAGCGTACGTTCTTTGCGGACACGCCCTACGCCCAGACAGTTCTTGCACGGATCCTTGATCACGCGCCCCGCGCCTTGGCACGAAGGGCATGTCCGTTCAATCGTGAAAAAACCTTGTTGCGCGCGCACACGGCCATGGCCTTCGCACATCGTGCACGTCACGGGTTTCTTGCCGGGCGCCGTTCCCTGCCCATTGCAATCAGGACAGGTCAAATGGCTAAAGATTTTGATGTTTTTTTCCGTGCCTCGAAAGGCTTCCTCAAGCGTAAGCGTAAGATCATAGCGCAAATCCGCCCCGCGAGGGCTTTGCTGAGGTCCGCGTCCACGACGCCCTCCCCCCAAAATTTCTCCGAACATCTCCTCAAAGATGTCGCCAAACCCTCCCGCGAAATCAAAGCCGCCAAACCCTGCGCCCGCGCCGCCGTTCTCGAAAGCGGCGTGCCCAAAACGATCATAAGCCGCGCGCCTTTGATCGTCGCGTAGAATCTCATAGGCCTCGTTAATTTCCTTGAATTTGGCCTCGGCCGCCTTGTTGCCGTGATTTTTGTCGGGATGATACTGCATCGCCAGCTTGCGATACGACTTTTTTATATCATCCTGACTGGCTCCGCGCTGCACGCCGAGCAGTTCGTAACAATCAGATTTGTGCGCCATCACCCGAAATCCTCGTTCGCGGCGCGCGGCAGTTCGGGGATCAGCGTCTTGACCGCCAGCCAGTGCGCGCGGTTCATCTTCGATTCATGCAGTTTCGCTGTCGGCACCCATCCGGCCAGATCGCCTTCGGAATTTGTCCACCTGTCACGCAAGGTTACCGACATAACGAAATCGAAAAGCTGAAAGGTCTGGTCGTATATCCAGAACTCGTCGAGATCATCGGCAAAAAACCCGCGCACATGGCGGTATTCCTTAAGCGGTCCGTGAAGCATCGACATATCGATGCCAACTTCTTCGCGCCATTCGCGTTCAAGGGCCTGATCGACCGTTTCGCCCTCTTCGATCCCGCCGCCCGGCAACTCGGGAATCCCGTTCGTCACCTTCGGCCAAATCATCAAAACGGCAGAACCGGTCGTGGCCAACGCGAAAACGCCGCGGCGCGCCTTGATAACCGCGCCTTTGGAAGGGAGAACCTCATGCCCGTGCCGCGTATAAAACGGAATACGCGACATCGTATTGGGATCGTCCGCCTGAGTCATAAAAGGCCTGCTTATGTAAAAAACCGTTCCTCACGGATCGCGGAAAGAACGGCTTTATTTCCTTACTTTTTTTCGTCTTTGACTTCGACGAAATCGGCATCCACCACACCCGGTTCGCCCTGCGGTTCCGAAGCGGCACCGGAAGCGGCATTCGAGGCATCTTGTTGGCCCTTATACATCGCCTCGCCGAGCTTCATGGAAACCTGCGCCAAGGCTTCGGTCTTTGCGCGAATAGCCGCAGGATCGTTGGAGTCCAAAACGGACTTCAAGTCCCCGATCGCTTGCTCAATCGCCCCCTTGTCGGACGAAGGAATCTTGTCGGCGTTGTCCTTGAGCGTCTTTTCGGTCGTATAGATCAACGCGTCCGCATGATTGCGAGCATCGACGGATTCGCGCCGGAGCTTGTCCTCGGACGCATGGGCTTCGGCTTCCTTGACCATACGTTGAATGTCGGTATCGGACAAACCGCCCGAAGCCTGAATGCGGATTTGCTGTTCTTTATTGGTAGCCTTGTCCTTGGCTGTGACGCTCACGATGCCGTTAGCGTCGATGTCGAACGTTACTTCGACCTGAGGAATGCCACGCGGCGCGGGCGGAATGCCGACCAGATCGAATTGACCCAGCAATTTATTATCGGCGGCCATTTCGCGCTCGCCCTGAAACACGCGGATCGTCACGGCGTTCTGGTTATCCTCGGCGGTCGAAAAAACCTGGCTCTTTTTCGTCGGGATCGTCGTGTTGCGATCGATCAAGCGCGTAAACACGCCGCCCAGCGTTTCGATGCCCAACGACAAAGGCGTCACGTCGAGCAAGAGCACGTCTTTCACGTCGCCCTTGAGCACACCGCCCTGAATCGCGGCGCCCACCGCCACGACTTCGTCAGGGTTTACGCCGCGATGCGGCTCACGCGCGAACAGTTCCTTAACGGTCTCGATCACCTTGGGCATACGCGTCATGCCACCCACAAGGATCACCTCGTTGATGTCCGAAGGCTTCAGCCCGGCATCCTTTAAGGCCTTCCGGCAAGGCTCGGTCGTTTTCTGAATGAGATCCTCGACAAGAGCTTCAAGCTTGGCCCGTGAAAGCTTCACACTGAGGTGCTTCGGACCCGCCTGATCCGCCGTGATGAAAGGCAGGTTGACTTCCGTTTGCGTGGAGGACGAAAGCTCTATCTTGGCCTTTTCGGCGGCTTCTTTTAAACGCTGAAGCGCTAACCTGTCCTGACGCAGATCGATGCCTTGCTCTTTCTTGAATTCGTCGCACAGAAAATCAATGATGCGGGCGTCAAAGTCTTCGCCGCCGAGAAACGTGTCGCCGTTCGTCGACTTAACCTCGAAAACGCCGTCGCCGATTTCGAGGATCGACACGTCGAACGTGCCGCCGCCGAGATCGTAAATCGCCACGGTGCCGGATTTCTTCTTTTCCATGCCGTAGGCGAGCGCGGCCGCCGTCGGCTCGTTGATGATGCGAAGCACTTCAAGACCCGCGATTTTGCCCGCGTCCTTCGTCGCCTGACGTTGGCTGTCGTTAAAATAAGCGGGCACAGTGATGACAGCTTGCGTCACCTTTTCGCCGAGATAGGCTTCGGCGGTTTCCTTCATCTTCATCAAAAGGAAGGCTGAAATTTCACTCGGGCTGTAATTTTTCCCGTTGGCTTCAACCCATGCGTCACCGTTGCTGTTCTTGGTGATCTTGTAAGGCACGAGCCCCATGTCCTTTTGAACCATCGGATCGTCGAAGCGGCGACCGATAAGGCGCTTGATGGCGAACAAGGTGTTCGAAGGGTTGGTCACCGCCTGACGCTTGGCGCTCTGACCGACAAGACGCTCGCCGCTGCCCGTGAAAGCCACGATGGAGGGGGTCGTGTTCGCCCCTTCGGAATTGGGGATGACCTTTGCCGTGGCGCCTTCCATGACCGCCACGCAGGAATTCGTTGTACCGAGGTCGATGCCGATAACCTTTGCCATAATCTTTATCCTTTTTTTTCAATCGGTTGCACTAACGCAACCCGACCGTATCTGAGGGGTAATATAGGGAGGATTTTCAAAGGTGCAATGGCGTTGAGTCAGAAAAAAATCAAACGATTCCGCGCCACCCAGCCTTCTTGCCCTGAAACTTTAACCTAAGCTTCCGTATCCACCTTATGCACTTTCGGCCCGCCTTTCGACACCGCCACCATCGCTTCGCGCAAAAGGCGGTCCTGGATGACATAGCCTTCCTGCATCACTTGCACGACCGTTCCGGCGGGCTTGCTAGGATCCTCGACTTCCATCATCACGCTATGCATGTGAGGATCGAACGGTTGCCCCAATGAATTGAGTTTCTTGATGCCGAACTTTTCGAAACTTGCCAGCAACTGGCGTTCTGTCGCTTCGACGCCCGCGACAAGTTGCTTCAACGTATCGTTGCCCGCGTGGTCCTTCGGAATGGCTTCGAGCGCGCGGCGGAAATTGTCGGCGACGACGAGCATCTCTTTCGCGAAATTGCCCACCGCATATTTGCGCGTTTCCTCCAATTCCTTGTTCAAGCGGCGACGCGTGTTCTCAGCCTCAGCCATCGCGCGCAGCATTTGGTCTTTTAGATGCTCGACTTCGGCCGCCAAATCTTCCGCACGCACCGCCGCATCCGAACCTGAATCCGTTTGCGCTTCTGCCGCAGCCTTTTCTTCAGCGTTAACCGATTCCGCTGCTTCGTTTTCTTTTTTCATATCCTTGTTTTCTTTTCCGTGAGTTTTGGTCATATTTTTCCCTGAGGCTGTGATGGCACCTTTTAACTTTCGAAAGCGGATGATACAAGCTTTCTGGATGTTGGTAAAATCGCCGCCTTTTCAAGTGTACCTGTCAACTTTTTTGCGTTCTCGATGCTAGCTGACCCTTCCTTAACTATTTCCAGTATCGGCGTTATCGTCGGCCTCGACCTTGTCGGCGACGCGCTCATCAAACTGCCCTTCGTCCGCGCCTTGCGCGGCGCCTTTCCCGATGCCACGATTCACTGGATAACCGCCCAAGGCCCTACGGCCTTTAACGGCCCCTTGCGCGATTTGACAAAGCATTTGATCGACAACATTTTCGAACAACCTTCTTGGCTGCCGACAAAACAGAACCCGAAGATTTCGGATATCGACCCGCCGCGCTTCGACATCTTGATCGACACGCGCGGCAAGTGGCGCGAGGCATGGCGCGCACGAACGTCCATGCCTTCCAAAATCTTCATCTCGCCCGCCGCGCGTTTCGTGTTTTCCGACCGTGGCAAGGCTTTTTTCCAAAAGCGCCCGCCACACCTCGCCGACAAGCTCGTGCAGCTTGTCGAGTTGGCTGGAGGATCCTTTTCAGCCACCGAAGAACGCTTGCCCGTGCCGGAGTTGCTTCTTCTCAAGGCGCGCCAGATGATGCCGAAAGGCTACGCCTATTTCGGCCTTGCGCCGGGCGCAGGCAACCCCGTTAAAATTTGGCCGCGCGACAATTTCATCAATGTCGCGCATTATCAAATCTCGCAAGGACGCGTTCCCGTTTTTCTTCTTGGCCCGCAGGAAGAAAGCTGGCTACCGGAGCTCAGGGAAGCCGTACCTGAATCGCTATTTCCATTGCAGGCGAGGAAGGTTTGGGGAACCCCCGACATTACCGTCGCGCAAACATTGGCCGTGGGGAGCCTTCTTTCCGGCGCTGTCTGCAACGACAGCGGTACGGGCCATATGCTCGCCGCCATAGGCTGTCCGCTCGTCAGTTTGTTCGGCCCAACGTCGCCCGAAAAACTGGCCCCCCGCGTAAGCCATGGGATCGTCGTACGCGCGCAGGATTTCGCAGGAAAGACCATGGACGCAATTCCATCTATTGCTGTCCAAAAAGCCACGGATCGGCTAATTTCATTATAAAACCCCGCTTGAAACTATATTAATCATTGTGTTTTTACCGAAAAACGGCAATTAATAGCCTATTATTGGTAGTTTTTTTCACATAAGAGGAAATCTGTGTCTAATTGGAATGAATTCGCAGCTCTTGTGATTCCAGGCCATTTTCCAAACCAATTAGGTTGGCATCCAAACGAAAGCATTCTCCCTGCTGAAACTTGTGCCCGTCACGTTTACATAGGCTTGAAAGAAGCCTTCAATGATGCTCCAGATATACTTAAAAATCGCCTCAAGATCGGCCTAGATGCCTACACCTTTGTCATGCATTTTGCCTCAGGCTTAAAGAGCGGCAAAATTTTTGATGAAGAAGTCAGCGGCCAATTGAGGAAAGCGTGGATTCAGTTTGAAGATAAAAACTGTCCTCATAAAAAACGCTTGCATCCGTACATTCAGGAAATTCTCCACGACATTAAATTGGTCAAAAGCGCGATCCTAAAGCCGCACTCGCGCCGACCTACCGAAATAAACTCATTGCGTACGTTGGCCCATCTTTCCCCTGAAAAACAGGTTCTCTTGGTTTGCGGTTCGGAGGCCTCCTCCCTAAAAGTCATCACAGGCATCGGCAATCGCAGACCAAACGATCCCGGAAAAATAACGCTCACACACCCTGATGAGGAAACGCTCTCAGAAATACACATGAGGCTAAACCAAAAAGAGTTTCGCAAATCCTTGGCCGCTGAATTGGACTTCGTTTCATGGAATGATATTTCATGGAGTAACAGGAACAATCCGATTGTACAGCGCTCTGACGCTTTTCTCGTTTTGCAGCCTATGGCCGCTGAACCATCGACACAAGATTCTGGTCTATTCGCAATCAACGATGCTTTGTGCCAAGCATGGATGATCCGCTGTGAAAAAGAGCCACAACATAACGCGAAATTAATACATCTTAAAGGCAATCCCCACGAACGGGGCAACACGACGGGACAATGGCGTCAATTCGGCCCTGAGCACGGATTCGTTCCGTACACAGCCATTAGGGAAGAAACCTCGAATAGATTTAAGTTCATCAAAAAGGTGGCCGAGGCTGCCGTTACATCAATTGAATATTTAGGCGCGCACCGCATAAACGGCGACAGAGTTGAAGCTGTTGTCTTTAACCCTGAAACGATGGACATAGATTATAAATTGGCACGGCGCCCCCAATGTCGGCCTAGCGTTCAAGCCCCCCAAGTCGCTCTTGCCAGATAACCTGCGGCAACTTCTGCCGCGAGGGTGGGTTTTCTTTTCCCCAAACCAGCCTTAAGCCGTTCTTCCGATTCGGTTTTTCGTCCCTAAATTGCTGAAACACAACGCATAACCCTTTTGGCACGAAGTCTGCATATATCAAGCCTGAAACACGACATGTTTCGAGCTTTTCTCACGCAAGACTACTCGCCAAAGGTTCATTCATGCAGGCCTCCAGCCTTGTTCTGACTTCTTATCAAAACTCGCTGACGCGGGCGCTGGATGTCGTCGCGAACAATGTGGCCAACGCAAACACCTCGGGTTTCAAGCGCAACGATGTCAAGTTTGAAACTTTGATAAGCCGCCCTACGGCTTCCGAACAAATTCTCTTTGGCGCAGATCGTGGAACGCTTCGCGACACATCGCAAGGCCCTCTGTTGATGACGGGCAATGCTCTGGATGTTGCCATTCAGGGGCCGGGCTATTTCCAGATTCAAACGGAAAACGGCACACGCTACACACGAAGCGGCGCTTTTGTGTTAAACAGCGATGGCGAAATCGTAACCCCTGCAGGCGACAAGCTTTTGGGCGATGGCGATCAGGTTATCACACTGCCCAACGACGCCACCGATATCGTGATCGGGGCGGACGGTGTCGTTTCCGTAAAATCGGGCGCAGGGCAAACCGCAACGCAGGTCGGAAAACTACGCGTTGTCCTTTTCACAAATGAACAGGCCCTGCAAAACGTCGGAAACAATTTATACAGCACGATGGAAACGCCGGAAACCGACGAAAACAGCAGCCTTGTGCAGGGCATGGTGGAACAATCCAACGTGCAATCCGTCAACGAGATTACCAACATGATAATGATTTTGCGTACGTATCAGCAAGTCGCACGCATGCTTGAACAGGAACATCAGCGCATGAGCGGGGCGATAAACCGCTTGGCGAAAACGACGCTTTAGGCTTTAGGGGAGGATAGACCAGATCATGAGAGCACTTAGTATCGGCGCCACGGGCATGGCGGCGCAACAATTAAACGTCGAAGTCATCTCCAACAACATAGCGAACTTGTCCACGCCGGGCTTCAAGCGTTCGCGCGCCGAGTTTCAGGACTTGCTCTATGAAAACTTGCGCCGCGTGGGATCGCCCTCATCCGACTCCGGAACTCTCTTGCCATCGGGCCTTCAGGTCGGCCTCGGCGTCAAGCCCGTTGCGACCTACCGTATCAACACGCAGGGCAATCTGAGCATGACAGGCAATCAATATGATGTCGCTATAAATGGACGCGGCTATTTCCAGATCCAGCGCCCAGACGGGACGACCGCTTATACGCGCGATGGCTCCTTTCAATTGAACGGCAATGGCCAAATCGTCACTGCCGACGGCTTTCAGGTTCTGCCCGCCATCTCCGTACCTGATAACGCCCTGAACGTGACCATAAACGCAAGCGGACAGGTTTTGGCCCAAATCGACGGCCAAACCAATCTCCAAAACCTTGGCCAGCTTCAGTTGGCCGCATTCCAGAATCCGACGGGTCTTGAAGCTATAGGCAACAACCTTCTCGTTGAAACGGAATCTTCCGGATCGCCCGTTGTCGGCAATCCGCAGTCGGCCGGTTTCGCCAGCATCGTTCAGGGCTCTCTTGAAACGTCCAACGTGGACATCGTCGGAGAAATCACAAATCTCATAACGGCCCAACGAGCCTATGAAATGAACTCGCGCGTCATCAAAACCGCCGACGACATGCTTACGACCGTCAGCCAGATGAGGTAATCGCCATGATCCGCCGCGCCGCCTACGTTTTTGTTCTCGGTTTTCTGGCTCTTTCGGGGTTGAACGCACACGCGCAAGCCGACAACATCGTCGTCCTCAAACCAGACAGCGAAGTCAACCGGCAGAACATTAAGCTCTCCGACGTTTTCTCGGGCATCCCCGAAGTCCTCGACCGTGTGATCGCCGTCGCGCCCGCACCCGGAAAAAGCGTAACCTATGACGTTAACGTGCTGAAAAAGCTCGTCCTCAACAACCGGCTCGACTGGCAACCCGAAAGCCTTGCCGAACGCGTCACCATTACACGTGCGGCCACGCGTATAACGCAAGACATGATCCAAGCGGCGGTTCTCGAAAGGCTGAAAGAGGAAAACATTAAGGGAAAAGCCGAAATCGTTTTTGACGGCAGGAACCATGACATCTATCTTCCGGCCGACATAAAGCCCGCTTTTGCGATGAGCAACTTCAATTTTGACTCTGCAACGCGGCGCTTTCGTTCAGATATCGTTGTGGAAACGCAAGCCCGCCCCTATACGACAAGCGTATCGGGACGCGTAATTATAAAAAGGGATGTTCCCGTGCTTGCGCGAAGGCTTGAAAGAGGCGTCGCCATCGGGGAAGCCGATATAACATGGATAACCGTCGCCGAAGACAAAATGCCGAGCGGCGCCATCACGGACGCTTCGCAACTTCTCGGCCGTGAAATGCGGCACGATCATCCCGATCGCCAGATATTGAACGTGCGCGATGTTATTCCTCCTCGTCTGGTAACACGCGGTTCGCTTGTAACCTTGAAAATACAAACGCCACACATGACTATAACCGCGCAAGGGCGCGCCATGCAGGACGGCGCAGAAGGCGAAGTCATACGAGTCACAAACACCCAAAGCAACCGCATCGTCGAAGGCATGGTCGATGCGTCAGGCACCGTCCGCATACAGCCCGCGCAAAAACTGGTCATCGCCCGCCAATAAGGATCGTTCGACATGTCTTTTTCTTACGCTCGTTTTGCCCTTCTGGTCTGCGCCATCCTCTCGATGACGGCATGCAACGCCATGAACCGCTTGAACAACATCGGGGCCGAGCCGAAACTCTCCTCGGTTCAGGACCCTTCGCGCATTGCGGGCGTTACGCCCGTCAGCATGCCGATGCCCGCGCCTGTGCTCGGCGAGCGTCAGCCTAACTCCCTGTGGCAGACCGGATCACGGGCCTTTTTCCGCGATCAACGCGCAAGCCGCGTCGGGGATATTCTAACCGTCGTCATCAGCCTTGACGAAAAAGCCCAGTTGTCCAACCAGACCAAGCGTTCGCGCGATAATTCCGACGACGCCACCATGACCAATTTCCTTGGTTACGAAGCCAACCTCGGCGAATTTTTCCCCGACACTATAAATCCCGCGAGCCTCGTGAAGATGGGCAGCAAAACCAGCAACGACGGCAAGGGCTCCGTCGATCGCTCCGAAAAAATAAACCTGCGCGTGGCCGCAACGATCACGCAGGTTCTGCCCAACGGGAACCTCGTTCTGGCGGGCAAACAGCAACTAGCCGTAAACTATGACGTTCGGGAATTGAAAGTCACCGGAGTCATCCGCCCCGAAGACATCGCGCCGAACAACACTGTAAAATACGACCAAATCGCCGAGGCGCGTGTCTCCTACGGCGGCCGCGGGGTAATTCAGGACGTTCAACAGCCTCGCTACGGAAGTCAGGTCTTTGACATTATTATGCCGTTTTAGACAGCTATGCCCTTGATATAGTTGGTGTCTTTTTTCATTATGCCCGTTGCCATTGGGCGACAGGAACGGCATCATGCGCCACATGTCAGCACCATCGAACGCCATCCCTCATAATGTCTGCCTGTCCCTTGGATCGAACGTGGGGGATAGGCTTGTCCACTTGCGAGCGGCCAAAGCCGCGCTTGAGCGCTATATAACCATAGAGCAAACATCCCCCGTTTATGAAACCGCTGCGGCGTACATCACGGATCAGCCCCCTTTCTTCAATGCCGCTTTAAAAGGCCGCACAACGCTTGAGCCTCAGGCCCTTCTTTTCACGGTAAAAAACATCGAAAGGCAGCTTGGCCGCGCACCCACCTATCGCTACGGTCCCAGGATCATCGATATCGATATTCTGTTCTACGACGACCTTTTCCTGTCCTCGCCTGAACTGAACGTGCCCCACGCCTTGATGCATGAAAGAATTTTTGTTCTTAAGCCCTTGGCCGACATTGCGCCCCAATGGAAACATCCAGCGCTTGGCAAAACCGTAGCTTCCATGCTGGCGGATATTGAGGATCATCAATCCGTCCTCGCATGCAATGGTCCCCTTTAGCTCATGAATCGTGAAAAAACTTTGCCCTTCCTTAGGCAGCGGCCATTGATTATGGGCATCTTGAATGCGACGCCGGACTCGTTCTCAGGCGATGGACTCTTGGGCCCGAACGGTTCTTCTGCTGCGACCCTGCGGCAAGCCGAACTCATGGTTGCAAACGGCGCCGACATTATCGACATCGGTGGAGAAAGCACGCGTCCCGGCGCGTCCCCCGTAAGCGCCGACGAAGAACTTCGCCGCACAATTCCGGTTATCGAAGCGTTGCGCCGCCAAATGCCTGTCGTACCGCTCAGCATCGACACGATGAAACCGGAAGTCGCCGCCCAAGCCGCAACCGCAGGCGCAACGATCATCAACGATGTTTCAGGAACGCAGCAAGCCCCTTCCATGCTGAAGCTCGCCGCGCGGCACGGCGTCTATCTAGTTCTAATGCACAACAGCAGCCACGCGGACGCCGTCATCAAAGACGCGCACTTAGGCGCTATGTACGAAGCGCCATCGTCTGGCGACATCGTGAGCGATGTAAAAAATCAACTTAAAGCGCTGGCCAATAACGCCATCAAAGCAGGTATCGCACCGGATAAAATCATCATCGATCCCGGTCTCGGCTTCGGCAAGACGGTCGAACAAAACCTACGCCTGATGAACGAACTCGATAAGCTGAAAGAGCTTGGCTTTCCCGTGCTGGCTGGCCCCTCGCGCAAAAGCTTCATAGGCCGCACGCTTGATCTACCCGTAGACGATCGCCTTGAAGGCACCGCCGCATGCGTCGCGGCATGCGTCATGCGTGGCGCGGACATCTTGCGCGTACACGATGTCAAAGAACTGGCGCGCGTCGCCTCTATGGCTAACGCTATCAGCAGGACATCTACAATTTCTTGATCACGCTTTGTGGATCAACGGCTTTGCCGTCCAACCGCGTTTCAAAATGCAACTGCGGGGTCGAAACGCCGCCGGTGTTGCCAACCGTCCCGATCATATCGCCCGCCGCCACAATGCTGTCCTTGGTCACCAGCATACGCTCAAGATGGGCATAAGCGGTGACCCAACCGCCCTCGTGCCGAATCAGCACCAGATTGCCAAAGCCTTTCATCTCGTTACCGGCGTAGGCGACCATGCCTCCTGCGGCCGCAACGACCGGTGCGCCTTTGGGGGCGGCAATGTTGAGGCCATCATTGTTGGTGCCTGTCGGCTTTTTCCCGAATTCCGATACTATCGGACCCTGAACAGGCCACATAAAAGAAACTGGCGCCCTGTCTAGCCTTGCAGGCTCCGTGGGACGAGTCGCCATAGCCATTTTTGAAGCGTTCGGAGAAACCGTCGTCGCCACAGGTTTGACGGGAGGGGGCGGGGGTAAAATCGAAACGGAAGCTTGCGCGGACGTTCTGTTCTCCGGCGGCTCAAGAGGCGTTAAAGTCACGGCTTGGGATGATAAAGGCAAAGGCGATATGGGTTCAAGCTGCGCCTGTTCAATGTTCGCGACGGGGGCCGCCGACGGGACAGGGGCATAATCCTGATGTTTTGCCGGCAAAACGAGGCGCTGGCCCTGTTTGAGAGCAAACGGCGGCTCTAAATCGTTCAGAACGATGACGTCCCGCATCGACACGCCGTGTTTTCGCGCTATTCCATATACGTTTTGGTTTTTGCCGACTGTTATTTCTTCGCCCGGAACTATGCTGCTCCGATCCGGCCATCCCTCCCTCGGGGGCGGCCGGATCAACGTGCATCCGGAAACCAGAAGGCAAAACACGGACATCAAAAGAACGCGGCTCTTGCGTCTTTCCGATGCCTGATGCCTGCAAAACGTCATCGAATAATCTCCATGCCGCCCATGTAAGGACGCAGAACTTCGGGAACGATAATCGAACCGTCAGGCTGCTGATAGTTTTCCATAACCGCAATCAACGCGCGGCCAATCGCGATGCCCGAGCCATTGAGTGTATGCACAAACTCGGTATTCTTGTCGCCCGGAGCCTTGCACCGCGCGTTCATGCGACGCGCCTGAAAATCCCAGCAGTTCGAACAGCTCGAGATCTCGCGGTACGTGTTCTGTCCCGGCAGCCAGACCTCGATGTCGTACGTCTTGCAAGACCCGAAGCCCATGTCGCCCGTGCAGAGAATCACGGTGCGATAGGCCAATCCCAGTTTCTTCAAAATGGTTTCCGCGCATGCTGTCATGCGTTCATGCTCTTCCCATGACTTATCAGGAGCCGTGATGCTGACCAGTTCGACCTTATAGAACTGATGCTGGCGCAGCATACCGCGCGTATCCTTGCCCGCCGATCCTGCCTCGGAACGGAAGCAGGGAGTCATCGCCGTATAACGGAACGGCAATTCGTCACGGTTGACGATGCTGTCGCAAACGATGTTCGTCAAAGGCACTTCAGCGGTGGGGATGAGCCACAGGCCCGTCGTCGTGCGGAACAGGTCGTCGGCAAATTTGGGCAGGTTCGCCGTTCCATAGACGATTTCATCCTTCACCATCAATGGGGGCGAAAACTCGGTATAGCCGAACTCTTTCGTATGCGTGTCGAGCATAAGCATGCCGAGCGCGCGCTCCATCCGCGCCAACGGGCCTTTGAGCAACGTAAAGCGCGATCCGGAAAGCTTTGCGGCCGTCGGGATGTCCATGAGGCCCAAAGCTTCGCCGAGTTCAAAATGCTGTTTCGGATTCTTGATGCCCGGCGGTGACCCAACGCGGCGGACTTCCTTATTGTCGTGTTCGTCCTTGCCGTCGGGAACGTCGTCCGCAGGACGGTTCGGAAGATTGGCAAGAAGTTCTCGCAATTCTTCGTCTTCCAGACGGGCGCGGTTCTCAAGCTCGGCCAGCTTGTCCTTCATGTCGGCAACCTCACGCATCAGAGCATCGGCGTCGCCGCCCTTGCGCTTGATCTCGCCGACTTGCTTGGACAGATCGTTACGTTTGGCCTGCACCTCCTGCATCGCCGTTTGCGTGGCGCGGTATTCCTGATCAAGGCGCAAAATTTCGACCGACGACGGCGGCAACCCGCGACGCTTCATCGCTTTGTCGAAATCTTCGGGGTTCTCGCGGATCAGCTTGATGTCATGCATGGGAGTGTTTCCAAAAGTGTTAGCAAGACAAGACTATAACGGGGGAAAATGGTGATGGCTAGGGCCTGAAAATCACGATCGCATGGCTTTTTCCGATCCCTGACCTCCGTCTTCCGGGACTTTCTTCTCCACCCATTTCGCCCCAATAATCGACGCTTCGTAAAGGACCATAAGAGGCACCGCAAGGCATATCTGGCTGATGACATCGGGCGGCGTCAGGATGGCTGCCGCGACGAAAATCAATACGATGGCATAGCGGCGGAATTGTGACAGTTGGGCCGCCGACAACACGCCGATACGCGCCAGCAACACAAGGATCACCGGCAATTCAAACGCCAGCCCGAACGCAAAAACTATGGTCATGGCCAGCGACAAATATTCGCTCACCCGCGCCTCAAGCTGGATGGGCATGCTGCCCGCCATGGCGGGAACCTCAAAGCTCAGGAAGAACTTCCACGCCAGGGGAAAGACCAGATAATACGCCATCGCCGCGCCCATCAAAAACAGAACGGGCGTTGCGATCAAAAAAGGCAAAAACGCGCGGCGCTCATGCTTGTACAAGCCCGGGGCGACGAACATCCACACTTGCGCGGCGATCACCGGAAACGCCAGAAAGCACCCTGCCCACAGCGCCAGCTTGATGTACGTGACAAACGCCTCGGTCAGGCCCGTGTAGATCAAACGGCGTTGCTCGCCCTCCATCGCGCTTGCCAAAGGATGCACGAGAAATGCATAAATCTCCGGCGCGAAAAGATAGCTCACAACGAAGCCTGCGACGACGGCCAGCATCGACCAGATCAACCGGCGCCGGAAGTCGATCAAATGCGCGAGCAGCGAGTGCGACGTGAATGCTTCTGCATGTTCAGGCGCATCGGTCATGCCTTGGGCTCCGCATCGCTCTTCATATCATCCTTTTGATCGGCTTTCCGTTCTTCCGCCCTTTTCTCCTCCAACTCTGCCTCGACGCCGACCTGCTCGATGCACACGCTGAAATCGTGCATGGCCGCGCGGGCCTTGCCCGCCATACGCCCCAAAGCGTGCATGGCTTTCGGCAGATCCTTGGGCCCCACGGCCACAAGAGCGACCGCGCCGATGACAAGCAATTCAGGCCACCCAATGTCAAGCATCGTTAAGCCGCGGGAGGGTCGTTTTTATCTGAAGAAATCTGCTTTGGCTCGTCGCCCTCTGGCTTTTCTCCACTCAGTCCTGCCTTAAAGTTGCGGATACCCTTGCCCAAATCGCCCATAACGTTCGGCAAACGCCCCGCGCCGAAAACAACCAGCACGACGATCAAAATCAGTAAAATTTGCCATATGCCCAAGCTCATACTTGTCCTCCTCGCCTTTATGCCCTGACCTTAACAAATGTGCCGCTGCGCAGCAAACATGCTTTTGAGCCAAGCCCCCACCTGCGCAAGGCCTGAAAGAACACGTCTTTTCGCTTTTGTCTGTGCTTGTTAATATGATGCATGCCCCCACCCACCCTCTATCTGATCGGCGGCCCGACGGCTTCGGGCAAATCGGCGCTCGCGATGGACATCGCGCGGCGCGAGAACGGGGTCATCATCAACGCCGACGCGATGCAGGTGTACAAGGGCTTGCCCATCCTCACGTCGCAGCCCACGCCGGAGGAAAAAAGAGAAATTCCGCATAAGCTTTACGAAGTCGTCGATCCTTCGGAACGCTCTTCGGTCGCGGTCTGGCTGATCAAAGCGCAGGAAGCCATTCAAAGCGCCTTGCGCGAAAAGCGCACGCCCATTGTCGTGGGCGGTACGGGGCTTTATTTCAAAGCGCTGCTGGAGGGAATCGCCGAAATACCCGACATACCCGACGACGTCCGCGCCAACACGCAAGAGATTTACGACAAGCTCGGCCCCGACGCGTTTCGCGCCGAACTAGCCAAAGCCGACCCGGAAAGCGCCGTGCGCCTCAAACCCAACGACCGCCAACGGCTGATCCGCGCCTATGAAGTTGTGCGGTATACGGGCAGGCCGCTTGGCCACTGGCAAACGGCAAAGCCCGCGCATCAGCCTGCACCCCCCCTCGGCCGCGAGAAATACGACCTTCGCCCCATCCTGCTCATGCCCGACCGTGAGAAGCTCTACGCCACCTGCAACGCGCGGTTCCTTGGAATGATGAAGATGGGCGCGCCTGACGAAGTGCGCGCGCTTATGGCGCGGAGCCTCGACCCCGGCTTGCCTGCGATGAAAATTATAGGGGTGCCAGAGCTTAACGCGCATTTCAAAGGCGATGTGTCACGCGAGGAAGCCACCCTAAAGGCCCAGCAGGCCACGCGAAATTACGCCAAACGCCAAATCACATGGTTTAAAAATCAGTGGAAAGATTTGGAGGGGTTGAGGGTTTATTAGGGGTCAGGGGTCAAGGTTCAGGATTCAGGGAAAAGCGAAACTAATTACACTAAATGCTAAATGCCAAATGCCATTCCCTGAACCCTGAATGCTGATCCCTTCTTACGCCATCGCGCCACTCTTTTACCTCTCCCCTGGAGGGAGAGGACGCAAAATCTCGGACTTACGCAGTAAGTCCCTGGATTTTGCTGGTGAGGGTGACCTGCCCCCCGTATTTTGATCCACGCTGAAGGTGAATCTGTTCTAACT
>CAZYPX010000033.1:0-16946 GCA_964649675.1 uncultured Rhodospirillaceae bacterium
GGTTCGTCGCGGGAAGGGAGGAATGGCACAACGCCACCGACAAGGGCATGTTGTCCACGCCGCAAGGACGTTCGAACGTTTTGGCCCGCATCGACCGCGTTCTTCAAGTGACCATCGGCCGTGAGATGGCCATGATCGAAACATGGATGACATTTCTTGCGTCGGTCAGCTCCGTTGCGCCGTTCATAGGCCTGTTTGGCACCGTGTGGGGCATCATGCGCAGCTTTATCGGGATCGCTCAGGCGCAAAACACAAGTCTGGCGGTGGTGGCCCCCGGCATCGCTGAGGCGCTGCTCGCCACCGCGGTTGGTCTTGTCGCGGCTATTCCGGCCACGGCGGCCTACAACAAGTTCAGCACCGAGATCGGGCGTTATGGCGCACGGCTCGAGAATTTTGCCAACGACTTTATCGCGACGTTGTCGCGGAACATGGAAGAGCGCTGATATGGGGGGATCATTGATGAATTCGGGCGGAAGCGGCAGGCGTGGTCGGCGCGGCAGCTATCGTCCCATGGCGGACATCAACGTGACGCCGCTTGTCGACGTCATGTTGGTTCTGCTGATCGTCTTTATGGTGACCGCGCCCATGCTTACGGTGGCGGTGCCGCTTGATCTGCCGCGAACGCAGGCGAAAGCGGTCAATCAGGACAAGGAGCCCCTTATCATCAGCATCGACATTCAAGGACAGGTGTATCTCCAGCAAACGACCGTCGATTTGAGCACGCTCGTCGAAAAGCTGCGCGCCGTGACAGGGGCCAACCCCGAAACGCGCGTTTTCGTGCGCGGCGACCGCGGGGTGCCGTATGGGCGGATCATGGAGGTGATGGGTACGATCAGCGCTGCCGGCTACAACAAAGTTGCCCTTGTGGCGGAATTGCCGAAGCCTGAACCGGCGCAAGACAGGCCTTCACGGCGGCGATGAATGAGCGGAACACGGCCCATGATCTTGGACGAAAGCGGCCTGCGTAACAGTTTGTTTGTTTCGACATGCCTGCATATCGGCATGTTGCTGTTCGTTTTCTTTGGCTTGCCCCAAACGTTTAAGCCGCTTCCTTCCCAGCGCAGGCCCATACCGGTCGATATCGTGGAGATAGGCGCCATCACGAACACGCGCGTCGGGAAAAACGAGGACAACATGCCTTTGGCATCGCAAACCACCAAGCCCGCGCCGCCTGCCCCGAAAGCCGAGGAAAAGCCGCCCGAGCCCGTCAAGCAACCGGAGCCGCCAAAGCCTGACCCCAAGCCAGCGGCCCCCGAAGCCGAGGCCGAGGCTTTATTGCCGTCGCCAAAGCCGCAGCAAAAACCCAAGCCTCCCGAACCTCCCAAACAGGAGCCTCAGCAAGACCAGCTTACAAGCGTTCTCAAGAACGTGGCGAAACTCAAGCCTCAGGCGGCAGCTCCTCCGGCGCCCGACGCGCCGAAGAGCGATACGAACAAGATCGGCGCGACGAACGTGATGGACGGCGGCCAAAGCGGCTTCGGCCCCGCGCTTTCGGATCGCCTGACCATCAGCGCGGAGGACGCGTTGAGACGGCAGATTCAGCAATGCTGGAACGTGCCGGCGGGAGCGCGCAACGTCGAGACGCTGGTTGTTGAGGTCTTGATCGAAGTTAATCCGGATCGTACTGTGCGAGCGGCGCAGGTGGTTGATCAGGGGCGCGCGTCTTCGGATACTTTTTACCGCGCGGCGGCCGAAGCAGCTTTGAGGGCTTTGCGCAACCCGAGGTGCAATCCTCTTGAATTGCCGCCGGATCAGTACGAGCAATGGAAAACGATTCGCTTCACTTTCGACCCGAGGGACATGCTATGAACAGCAGACAGCATTCAGCATCCGGTATCCTGAGCCATAGGCCGCGCGCGGGGCTTTTCGCTCTTGTGCTCGCGTTTGTTCTGGTCCTTGCGTGGCCGGCCAAGGCGGAAGTCCGAATCGACATCACGCGCGGCGTGGTCGAGCCTATCCCCATAGCCATTCCGGATTTTTACGGCGCGGGCGGCAACGAGGCCCAGTTCGGACGCGATATCGCGCAGGTCGTGATGAAGGATCTTGTGCGTTCGGGACTGTTTTCCGCCGTTGATCCCAGATCTTTCATTCAAGACAGGGATTCGCTTCTTGTCGCGCCGCGTTTTGCCGATTGGCGCGTTTTGAACGCGCAGGCTCTGGTGGTCGGGCGCATACAAACCCAGCCCGACGGGCGTTTGAAGGTCGAGTTCCGCATGTGGGACGTTTTCGGCGAGTCGCAAATGACCGGCCTTGCCTATTTCACGGTTCCCAACAACTGGCGGCGCGTGGCGCACATCATCGCCGACGCGATCTACAAACGCATTACGGGCGAAGATGGTTATTTCGACACGCGCATCGTCTATGTTTCCGAAACGGGGCCGGCGAACGCGCGCGTCAAAAGGCTCGCGATCATGGATCAGGACGGCGAGAACAACAGACTGCTAAGCGACGGCAGGGCCCTTGTGCTCACCCCGCGTTTTTCGCCGACGTTGCAGGAAATCACCTATATGGCCTATTACAACAACAGGCCGCGCGTCTATTTGTTCAATATCGACACGGGGCGTCAGGAAGTTCTGGGCGATTTCGCGAATATGACCTTTGCCCCGCGTTTTTCGCCGGACGGCAACAAGGTCATCTTCAGCCTGTCGAACAACGGCAACGCCGACATCTACACGATGGACTTGCGCACCCGGCGCACGGTGCAGCTCACCAACCATCCCTCCATCAACACCGGGCCGAGCTTTGCGCCGGACGGCAATCGCGTGGTTTTCGAATCCGATCGCGGCGGCACACAGCAAATCTACATCATGCGGGCGAACGGCAGCGACGTGCAGCGCATCAGCTTTGGCGAAGGAAGGTACGCGACGCCCGTTTGGTCGCCGCGCGGCGACCTGATCGCGTTCACGAAACAGCATCGTGGGCGTTTTTACATCGGGGTTATGCGTCCCGACGGTTCGGGCGAGAGGCTTTTGACCGAGGCGTATCACGTCGAAGGCCCGACATGGGCGCCCAACGGACGCGTTTTGATGTATTTTAAAGACCTTCCTTCCGGTTCCGGCGGACGCCAGCGCACATCGCGCCTGTATTCCATTGACCTGACGGGCTACAACGAGCGCGAGATCAACACGCCTACGGACGCATCCGATCCCGCATGGTCGCCGTTGATACCTTAGGGCCTGGGGCATAGTTTCTGTTCGGGGTGAGGCCTTGGTCGGAGGACGGGGGTCCTGCGCCTTGTTCGGATTTCAAAAAATGTTGCTGACTTGCCACGCTCCCGCAATCGATTCAGATTCGCGGAAAATCAGGGTTTTGAGTCTTGATTCACCCCATGATGAGGGCTATTTTCGATGCGGATGTAGTTTTGTTGCGCACCAACAGGTTAGTTTTTTGTTAACTTACTGTTTTTGCATGGCAAAGCGTTGTCCGATTCGGTTCTTGCTGTTTTTTTCAACTCTGTCCGGTAAGGCAGGACGTTGCGAAGGCGTTGCAAGTAACGAAAAAGAACACAACACATCTCGGCTAAGGCTGGGGACAGAAGCAAAAGCTGATCCGGCTGATTCCGCCAAAAGCTCATGAAGGGGGTATCTTATGTACAAGAAGTTTTTGTGCCTTATGGCGGCGCTCGTTTTGGTTGCCGCCTGCGACACGACAGGATCCAGCGAAGGCTTGGCCGGAGCTGACGGAGCGGCTGCTGCTGGAAGAATGGGCGCTGCGCGTCCGGGAACGCAAGAAGATCTGGTCGTCAATGTTGGCGATCGCGTCTTCTTCGGTTTCGACAAGTCCGACTTGACGGCCGAAGCTCGCGCTACGCTTGATCGTCAAGCGGCGTGGCTGAAGAAATACGACAGCGTCACGGTGACGCTTGAAGGGCATTGCGACGAACGTGGCACGCGCGAATACAACCTGGCTTTGGGTGAACGTCGTGCTTCGGCCGCTCGTAACTACCTCGCTGCCGCTGGCATCGCGCCGAGCCGCATCAGAACGGTTAGTTACGGCAAAGAGCGTCCGGCCGTTCTGGGCAGCAACGAAACGGCTTGGGCTCAAAACCGCCGCGCCGTCACGGTTGTTCTTCAGTAATCCGGTTGTTTTTTTAGAGAACAAGGCCGCAACCCTCGGGTTGTGGCCTTTTCTTTTGCGAATTCGCGCGACTCCCGCTAAGAAGAAAAACCGCGATCTTTTGGAGTGTTAACGGCTTTGGTGGCGTTGCCAAGGGATCCCATATCGGGCGTTGCTGGGTGGTATTTTAATGACGCAATATCGACGAATTCCGGCATTATCATCGCCCAAACCCAACTTTGCATGAAGACAAGGGACAAAACATGACGCATCCGTCTCGCCCTCTGTTGTTGATGGCTTTAATTCTCGGAACGGCCTTTGTTTCCGCCGTTGCCGCGCAAGATGGCGACCCAGCCTATTCCCGTTTGTCGGGCATGGGCGTGAATTTCGAGACCCGTCTGTCGAACGTTGAAGACCAGCTTCGTGCCTTGACCGGCAAGGCTGAGCAAATGGAATACGCCTTGCGGCGTCTAGATAACACGTTGCAGCGGATGCAGGCCGATTATGATCAGCGTCTGACGAAGCTTGAAACGGCGGCGGTCCAGCCGATGATCGTTCAGGCCCCCACGCAGCCCCCGCGCCAGCCTCACTACGAAGAAGCGGCGGAAACGCATGAAAGCGCGACGGAACCGACCGATTCCGAAGCTTCCGTTCGGGGATCGCTGGGCGCTTTGCGCGTTCAAGGGGACAAGGTGACCGGCGCGGTTAAAAGCCCCAAAGCGCCGCCACTGCCCGAAACGCCTCCCGATTACGGCCTTACGGCGCAAGAGCAGTATGATCGGGCGTTCAGCCTGTTGCGTCAGGCGAATTATGACGAAGCGGAGGCCGCCTTTAAAATCTTTATCGACAAAAACCCTAAGGATAAACTGCTCGATAACGCCAAATACTGGTACGCCGAGACTTTCTACGTGCGTTCCAAGTTCAGCGACGCGGCGGTCGCGTTTGCCGACGCTTACCAGCAAAACCCGAAAGGCACGAAAGCTCCGGACAGCCTGCTGAAGCTGGGGTTGTCGCTTGCTGCGCTCGACAAGACTCAGGACGCATGCACGACGTTAAACGAACTTAAAAAGAATTATCCCAATTCTCCGGCGACGATACGTGCGCGCGCTGATCAGGAACGCTCGCGGCTGAAGTGCGGGGCGGCTGCGGCGAAAAAGCAATAATTTCTCGCTCCTGATAAGTCGGGCTTTTTTCCTATGGTCGCCATTCGTCATGCCATCAGAGACGATTATACGCAGTTGCCCGCAATAGAAGCGGACGCAGCCAGCCTGTTTTATGATTTTGGTGCTGTGTTGGACGGCCATGAGTCTCTGCCCATTGGTTTTTATGAACGCTTGTCCCCAAAGGCTGCTGTTTTTGTAGCCACCGAGTTTGAGCAACTCGTGGGTTTTGCGGTCGGCCTTGTGGCGGATGGCCAAGCGCACCTGAAAGAAGTGTCCGTCAAACGGCAGTTCGCGCGCAAAGGCATAGGCAGGCTGTTGGTTCAGCGCATCACGGAATGGGCGCGCTACGGACAATATCAATGGCTCACGTTAACCACTTTTCGTGATCTACCGTTTAACGCGCCGTTTTACCGGAGGCTAGGCTTTCAGGAGTTCGAGCCGGATGGCGATTGGACCGAATTACGCGCCATGCGGGAACACGAAAAAAACCAAGGCTTGGAAGCGATGCCGCGCGTTGCGATGCGACTGGCGTTGTGACGCTTTTATCTGGCTTTGCGCTCGCCAAAGATCGCTGTGCCGACGCGCACGTCGGTCGCGCCGCAACGGATGGCGGTTTCGTAATCACCGCTCATGCCCATGCTGAGGCGGGGCAGATTGTTGGCATCCGCCAGATTTTTTAGCGTGCGAAAATAAGGTTCGGGATTGTCGTCGTAAGGCGGAATGCACATCAGGCCCTCGATTTTGATGTCGAAGCTTTCGCGGCATTGGCGGAGAAAGACTTTCAGATCGTCCGGAAGCACGCCTGCTTTTTGCGGTTCGTTCCCGATATTAACCTCGACATAGAGGCGGGGAATCTTCCCCAATTTCTTCATGGCTTGCGCCAGCGCGGCGGCCAGTCTGGGGCGGTCGACGGTCTGGATAACATCGAAAAGCCTGACCGCTTCGTCAACTTTGTTGGTTTGAAGGGGGCCGATGAGGTGGAGTTCCAGACTGGGGAACCGCTCGCGCAGCGACCCGAATTTCGCCTTGGCTTCCTGGACCCTGTTTTCGCCGAAGCACATTTGACCGGCCTCAAGCGCGGCCTCAATCGCCTCCACAGGCTGGGTCTTGCTGACGGCGACGAGCCTTATGTTCGCCGGATCGCGTTTGGCGGTTTTGGCGGCGGTCGCGATACCGGCTTTTACGATCTTTAAATGGGCGGCTACGCTGGTCATACGAGGGTTTGACATTTCCGGCTCAGGTCACGATTATGGCGGCTTCACAGGGTTTCAGGAGTCAGGTTGCACATGTTGATGATACAAGGCACTACAGGTGAATGGGAAGTGGTTATCGGGCTGGAAGTGCACGCTCAGGTGACCTCGAAATCCAAGCTTTTTTCGGGCGCGGCGACGGAATTCGGCGCGGAGCCGAACGCGCAAGTCAGCCTTGTGGACGCCGCTTTCCCCGGAATGCTTCCCGTCATCAACAGGTATTGCGTCGAACAAGCCGTGCGCACAGGGCTGGGCTTGAAGGCGGAAATCAACTTTACGTCCGTTTTTGACCGGAAAAACTATTTCTACCCAGACCTCCCCGCTGGTTACCAGATCAGCCAGTACAAGCACCCCATTGTCGGCGCGGGGAAAATTTTGCTGGATTTGCCCGACGGATCGACCCGCAAGGTCGGCATTACGCGTCTTCATCTGGAACAGGACGCGGGGAAAAGCCTTCATGACCAAAGCCCTCAAGAAACGTACGTCGATCTTAACCGTTCGGGGATCGCGCTGATGGAAATCGTGTCGGAGCCCGATATGCGTTCGGCCGATGAAGCGGCGGCGTATTTAAAAAAGCTGCGCGCCATTTTGCGATATCTCGGCACGTGCGACGGCAACATGGAGGAAGGCTCTATGCGTGCCGACGTGAACCTGTCGGTTAGGCGGGTGGGCGCTCAAGAATACGGCACGCGCTGCGAGATCAAGAACGTGAACTCCATACGCTTTGTCCAGCAGGCGATCGACTATGAAGCTCGCCGTCAGGTGGAGGTTTTGGAGGAAGGCGGAACCATTAAGCAGGAAACGCGCCTTTGGGACACGGCAAAGGGCATAACGCGTTCCATGCGTTCAAAGGAAGAGGCGCATGATTACCGTTATTTCCCCGATCCCGATCTTTTGCCGCTTAAGCTGGATCCCGCGTGGGTGGACGACATAAAAAAGACGTTGCCTGAATTGCCGGACGAAAAGAAAGCGCGATTCATTTCTGAATATGGCTTGAAGCCTTATGACGCCTCGGTTTTGGTTGCGGAAAAAACGTCGGCCGATTTTTTTGAAGAAGCGGCCAAAGGACGCGACGGCAAACTGGCCGCAGCATGGGTCACGGTGGAGCTGTTCGGTGCGCTTAACCGTCTTGGCAAAACGATTGAGGAAAGCCCTGTGTCGGCGAAGGCCTTGGGCGAACTCATCGGCCTAATCAGCGATAACACGATTTCTGGTCGTATTGCCAAGGACGTGTTCGCCGAGATGGTCGAAACCGGCAAGGGAGCGGCGCAGATCGTGGAAGAAAAAGGCCTGAAGCAGGTTTTGGACACGGGCGCGATCGAGTCGGCCGTTGACGCGGTTCTGGCCGCGAATGCGGAAAAAGTCGCCGAATACAAAAGCGGTAAGGACAAGCTTTTTGGTTTCTTCGTCGGCCAAGTCATGAAATCGATGGGCGGAAAAGCCAATCCGGCGATGCTGAACGAGCTGCTTAAGAAAAGGCTGAACGACTAAGGTCTTCCTCTTTTTAGCGAGAGGTTCGCCGTTCCCTTATTGCTGTGTAGGCGCCGCTTTGCGCACGATATCGTTTATTCGGCCGCCGCATACAACGGAATTTCTGGCGTATTCCTCGGGCGTATCGACGGATTTTTGCAGACGCCTGTTTTCATCCATGATTTTCCGCGCCGCGTCCTTTAAAATGAATTCCGTCTTTTCGCGCATAAGGCTTTCGGCGTAATCCGGATCCGCGCCGCGATAAACGCCGTTGATTTGCATGTATTCCTTCAGCTTGTTCTGTATGCGCGGAACATAATTGACAAGGACGCCGCGGTTCACGGCCACGTGCTTCCTTTCATGCTCGAGAACATGGCCCATGGCGCATGAGTCTCTGGCGATTTCCTGGGCTATATAGATCGTCACGTTTCGGTAGCCAATGGACGCGTCGATTTTTTCGATGCGGGCGCAGGATGACCCGTCGCCGAGCTTTACCTTTAAAAGCGGGGCTCTGAACTCGATTACGGGTTCATAGCGGGTAAGCCCTAACGCCACGCCTTCATGCAAGGATATGACTTTTTCGGGCTGGGTGTATATCCGGCGGATATCCGCCAAAGTATGCGACGTATCGATGCGCGGCTCTTCGAAAATGGGCGTGACGTTGACATCGATGACTGGATAAGGATCGCATACGCTTTCGTCGAAGAATTTCGTCGGGGCTTGCGCGATGCTTTGCTTGTTCCCCCAAAGAACCGCCAGCAATAAGAACGATAAAAGAACAGGGCGCATGGCTCGGATCATACGGTTGGACTACGCGCCCTGAGCCGCTTCAGGCGTGTTGGCGGGCGAAATCGCCGCGCATCTCGCACATCATGTCCGAGACCTTGCGGCGGCGTCCGCGGCGGGGAATGTCTTCATAGTTGTGGACGATGCCCATTTCCATAGGGGCCAGACCGCGAAGTTCGGCGATGCAGTGCTGCAAAACGAGAACTTGACGCAAATCCTCACGGTCGCCGATCTGCATAACGGCCAGCTTGTTTTCAATGAGGTCGATGAGCGTATCGCGGACGGTTTTCGATAGCGGCATGGCGCGCACCCTTCCCAATAAAGTAACAAAATAAGCCGAAAACAATTTTTCTCTAATATGCCCATTATTTATGAAAAAACTTAAAATAATATGAAACAAATGCCGTCTTTCGGGGCGTGCCGCAGACGGCAAAAAGACCCGTGCGCAAACGTTTAAGCGCCACAAGCCGTTGCCTGGTTAATGCGCTTTAACCACTTCCGGATTTATATTTTGCTCGTCATCAATGCTCGGCTTCGGCGCAGGCCCGTGTGTGGCGGGCGATGACGGCTTCTTCGTTGGTGGGGATAAGCCAGACCTGCACTTTGCTTCCCGGGGTGCTGATTATGGCCTCGCCAGCGTTTTCTCCCGTTTTGTTTTTGTTGTCGTCGAGGTTCACGCCGATCCAGCCCAGCGACGCGCAAATTTGCGCGCGGATGGCTGTGGCGTGTTCGCCGATTCCGCCCGTGAAGACAAGCGCGTCGATACCGCCCAGCATCCCGATGAAGGCGCTGATCTCGCGCGTGGCGCGCAGGCAGAAAAGATCGACGGCTTCGCGGGCCGAAGGCTCCCTGCTCGCCAAAAGCTCGGCCATGTCGTTCGTGATGCCTGAGACGCCTTTCAAGCCGCAATCATGGTACAGCATGCGTTCGATAGCTTTTTCGTCGAGCTTGGCTTCGCGCATGAAATAGAGCAGGACGCCGACGTCGAGATTGCCGGGCCGTGTGCCCATGACAAGGCCTTCCAGAACCGAAAAGCCCATCGATGTGTCGAAGCTTTTTCCCTTTTCGAGCGCGCAAAGGCTTGCGCCGTTGCCCATATGCGCGATGACGGCGCGACCGTTGTAGGCCTGCGGCGCGATTTCCTTAAGGCGAGCGGACACGAACTCGTACGACAGGCCGTGAAAGCCGTAACGCTTCACGCCTTTTTCGTCCCATATGCGCGGAATCGCATAGCGGCGGTGAAGAGGGGGGATGGTGGTATGGAAGGCGGTGTCGAAACAGGCGACTTGCGGAACCTTGGGATACGCCGCGATGATCTTTTCGATGATCTCGACGTTAAAGGGCTGGTGCAACGGCGCCAAAGGTATGAGCGACTTGAGATAGGCCAGCAAATGAGGTCGTACGACCATGTGCTTTTTCAAGTCGCGGCCATGCACCACGCGATGGCCCACGGCCATCAGCGCGTTCGGCGGAAGGCATTTTTCGAGCCATCCGAGAAGAGCCTGGGCCGCTCCGCCCGGGGAATCGCATCTATCGACGGATTCGAAAGCCGGCTTGTCGGCGAACAGGTCGCCTTTCGCCGAGAACTTGGCCTTTTTGCCAATTTCCGTGATGGAGCCGCGTCCGACGCAATTGAATTCCGTGTCCTTGAAAAGCGCAAACTTCAGGCTGGACGACCCGCCGTTAAGGGTGAGGATGTAGGAGCCGGTCGACATGGTGGTTAGGCCTTTCCTGCTGCATCGGCGCGTTTTTTGTTGCCTTCGGCGGCCAGAACCGCGAGCGCGGCCGACCCAAGGCGGGCTTGCGCGTTATCGGCGCGGCTGGTCAGCATGATCGGCACGCGAGCCCCCAAAACGATTCCGCACGATTCCGCAGCGGCGAGGTAGGACAGCTGTTTCGCCAGCATGTTGCCGGATTCGATGTTCGGCACGACAAGGATGTCGGCCTGTCCCGCGACTGGCGACGAGATTTTCTTGATCTTCGCCGCCGTTGGGCTGATCGCGTTGTCGAAGGCCAGCGGACCGTCGAGAATGCCACCCGTTATTTGTCCGCGATCCGCCATTTTGCACAGGGCGGCGGCGTCGAGCGTGGCGGGCATGTTGATGCTAACCGTTTCCGTGGCGGCCAGAAGAGCCACTTTTGGCTGCATCATGCCCAGATCGTGGGCCATGTGTATGGCGTTTTGGATTATGTCGCGCTTGACCATAAGCTCCGGCATGATGTTCAGCGCCGCGTCCGTGATCAGCAAGGGCCATTTGTACGTCGGCACGTCCATCACGAAAACGTGGCTCATGCGCGTTTCGGCGCGCAGGCCTTTGTCCCGATGCACGACGGCGGACATCAGCTCGTCGGTGTGAAGGCTACCTTTCATCAAGGCGCTGACCATGCCGTCACGGGCCATCGACACGGCATCTATGGCCGCCGCATGGCTGTGGACCGTCGACACGATCTCATAGTTTTTGATGTCGATTTTCAGGGCTTCCGCCGCAGCGCGGATTTTGGCCTCGGGACCAACGAGAACGGGGATGATCAGTCCTTCGCGGGCGGCGGAGTCCATGCCTTCAAGGGAAACCTCGTCGCACGGATGGACGACAGCGGTGCGTTGCGGTGTGAGCTTGCGGGCTTCGTCGATCAGGGTTCGCATGCGGTCGTGATGCAATAGCTCGACTTCCGGCAGGCCCACGACGGGGCGGCGGACCTTTTCGCTGGGCGCGATGACCTTGGCGGTGCCCCTGATGACGTCCTTGCCGTCTTGGTTGGTGGCGACGCAATCAAAGACGACGATCTTCTTTTCGTCCTCTTTGCTCAGCGCCGTGACGGTCACCTCAATGGTGTCGTTGGGGCGCACGGGCTTCATGAACTTGAGATCCTGGCTCAGGTAGATGGTGCCCGGACCCGGCATCTTCGTGCCGAGAACTGCGGAAATCAGAGCGCCGCCGAAAAGGCCGTGGGCGATGACCCCATGGAACAGACTGTCCCTTGCGTAGACCTCATCCAGATGGGCTGGATTGACGTCGCCGGAAACCACTGCGAAAAGCTCGATATCGCGTTGCGTCAAATTGCGCACGATTTTGCCGCTGTCGCCGACGTTGATTTCGTCATAGGTCTTGTTTTCAAGCCATGTTTCGCTCATGTGAGCCCCTGAAAGACGCGTTAACCATAAAGAATCAGAACTTACTATCTACCAGCAATTACTTGCGGTTGTAAGGTTAATTTTTCCCGAAATTGGCGATTCGAGGCTCTGCGAGTTGGTCGTTGCGGGGGCGTTTTTATCCGGCACGTCAGCAGTGCGTTGAAAAAAGAAAAACGCAACGTTAGGGTCAGGGTGTTTCAGGCAAGCGGGCCACCATGTTCGGCATCAGAAAAAGCGGCAGCAAATTCATGACTATAAAAAACGCCCCAGAGGAACTCCCTGTTAAAACGCGTGAAGAACGGGAAGCCTTTGCCTTGCGCACCAACCTGCGCCGCCGCAAAGACCAGCAACGGGCTTTGGCGCTTGAGGCGGAAGCCCGCAAAGCGGCCCAAACAAAGGTTTGATCATGGACAAAATGCGCATTCGCGGCGGCAAGCCGCTTCAAGGACAAATCCACATCAGCGGTGCCAAGAACGCCACGTTGCCTTTGATGACGGCGGCGTTGCTGACGGACGAGACGCTGTCGCTTTCGAATGTGCCGTGTCTGGCGGACATCGCGACGATGGCAACGCTTTTAGAGCAGCACGGCGTGCAGATGAAAGGGCACGACCAATCGAGTTGCGACGGCGGGCGTACGGTTGAAATGCGTGCCGGGACCATCACGAAAACCACAGCGCCTTATGACGTAGTGCGCAAAATGCGTGCGAGCATTCTCGTGCTTGGGCCTCTTCTGGCCCGATGCCATGAAGCCAAGGTGTCGTTGCCCGGTGGGTGCGCTATCGGGACGCGTCCTGTCGATTTCCACATTGACGCCTTGCGGGCGATGGGCGCGGATATCGCGATCGAGGACGGCTATATTCTCGCGCAAGCCTCGCACGGATTGCGGGGGGCGGAGGTCGTTTTTCCCGTTGTTACGGTAACAGGCACGGAAAACATCCTGATGGCGGCGGCACTTGCCAAGGGCGAAACGACGATCATCAACGCGGCACGCGAGCCGGAAGTGAATGATCTGGCGCAATGCCTTGTTGCTATGGGTGCCGAGATTAAGGGCATCGGGACGGATCGCCTGATTGTGCGCGGCAAGGACAAACTGCGCGGAGCTAAACACAACGTGGTTTCGGATCGCATCGAGGCTGGCACGTTCATGATGGCGGCGGCCATTACGAACGGCGACGTCGAGCTTATCGGGGTCAAGGCCGAACAGTTGCCGACCGTCACGCGTGTGATGGATCAGGCGGGTATTGCTGTCGAGCCAACGGACAAGGGTTTGCGAGTCTACCGCAAGAACGGCTTGCACGGCGTCGACATCACGACCGAGCCGTTTCCCGGTTTCCCGACGGATTTGCAGGCGCAGGCGATGGCTCTTATGTGCGTGGCCGACGGCGCGTCGATGATCACGGAAACCATTTTCGAAAACCGCTTTATGCATGTGCCCGAACTCGTGCGCATGGGGGCCGACATCACGGTGCATGGCTCGTCGGCAATGGTGCGCGGCGTGAAAGCGCTCAAAGGGGCACCGGTGATGGCGACGGATTTGCGCGCGTCGGTGTCGTTGGTGCTGGCGGCGCTTGCGGCTAAAGGCGAGACGGTCATTAATCGCCTTTATCACCTCGACCGCGGGTATGAACGCCTCGAAGAAAAGCTCGGCGCATGCGGGGCCGTGATCGAGCGGGTAAAATAATTCGCTCCAACTAAAACCAAGCAATAACAAGCGAATAACTTTTGCACGGCATGAAAATAATACGCTGCGCTTGATCGTCTTGGGCCTCATGGGGCATTTATGGTTCCTCATATTTATTTGAGGATTTTATGAATAACCTTAACCATCATTTGGTTGAATTTTTTATGGGCGTTGCGCCCCCGACCTTGCGTAAGCTTTCTCCGGAGTTTCCGCCATTATCGCCCCCCTACAATGGCAAACGTGTGCATTACCTGTTCAGGTTATGCCTTGAGGGGCGTGACATTCTTGAGCGCGGCGACTCTTTGCTGAAGACGTTCGATTTCGATTATAAAACGCTCGGTGCGGTCTGGGATGGCGCCAACATCATCCTGAAGTCTCTCGGAAAAAACGAATTTGACGAAGAAGCCGCCAGGTTATGCAAAACATTGCCGGAACATATGCTCAAGATCGCAAGTTATCATGACCAGAAAGTCGCTGCATCCAAAACAAAGATCGAAGAGGTAAAGAAAACCATCGTTCAAAAGCAAGAAGAGCTTAACCAAGCGCGCGCAAACAAAGACATCGAAAAGCTGTTCGAGTTTTTTTGCGATCAAAGCAGTATGATCGATGAATGCGGCGAAACGGGGCTGCATGCCACTCAAGGCAAGGTGTGTAACCTAAACGTGGTTCGGGCAAGAAAGAATGTGATGCGGTTTTTGGAAGAAGAAAATGGGCGTCTAGGCCTTTGGTTTGGCCATCCCCAAAGCATCAGGGCCTTATCCGAAGATCATTCGTTGTTAACGGGCGATGTTAAGCGTAATGATTGTGTCTTGAAAGATGTGCGCGACTATGCGCAAGCCCTTGAAGGGTTATTTACGCCGTCTCAAAAGCCAAACCGCAGAAATTTTATCAGACTTATCCGATGAACGATGTGCTCCTTAAACTTTCGGCTTGTGATTCTGAAGACATGCAGGTCATCGCCGCCGTGCTTCAGGATGCTATCGTGCCGCTCTGCGATATGCTTTACCGTCCGGCGGACAAATGCTTTGTCATGATCGCGCATCGCTTCCGATGGGACGATGTGAAAGAAGCCGGAACAACCGAAACGCCTTGTTTCGAGCGCGTGCATTGCGCGCTTGAGGTCGATGGTGTCGAAGGCGTGCAGCAGCATAATTTCGGCAAGGATCAAGGCTGCGGGATGCTCGATCTGTTAACCATAATGCTGGAAAACGGTTCGCTAAAGCTGGTTTTCGCGGGCGGGGCCGAGGTCAGACTAAAGCTGGGGAATTGGAGGCTGCGGATCAAGGATTTCGGCGAACCTTGGCCGACGGCGCTTCAGCCTGCGCATACAGCTTGACGAAATGGCGGAAAAGGGCCATTTTTCGCCACCAACATTCACATAGGACATAAATGGCCAAGGAAGATTTACTCGAATTCGAAGGCACCGTGACGGAGATACTTCCGAACGCGATGTTTCGCGTCAAGCTCGACAACGGCCATGAAGTGCTTGCCCATACCTCGGGTAAGATGCGCAAGAACCGCATTCGCGTCCTTGCCGGCGACAAGGTCAACGTCGAAATGACGCCATACGATCTGACCAAAGGGCGCATAACGTTCCGTCATAAATAAAGCGCTTGCGAATCCGAACTGGCGCAAGCTTGCATGCGCTTTAAAAAAGACTTTATCCGTTAACTACTTGAATACCTTTATGTCGCATGACTGGGTAAGGCCGTTGGCATGATTCGCCGCGCGCAAGGAGTGGCGCGTTTGTATGCAACGCTTGATCTTGATGGAAAAACTTTGGTGCTGAAGAAATTGACATCTTTAATTGCGCCTCCACCCTCGGCAAGCGAAAGGGCTTGGCAACGCCGCATGCTGAGGAGCTTGTGGATCGTGGCCGGTCTTGGTCTTGCGGCGGCCTTGGCGCCGACGCTTTTCGGCGACGGCGCAGGGATGATCTTCCGTTTTTTTGCGGCGCTTGGTCTTATCGGCGTGGCCGCTGCGGTTTTCTATCAATTGCGCCGCATGACCCCCGCCGCCGCCGAGGAAAGTCTTTTGCGTGAGGCGTTTCATGGCGTCCTGACCCCACAGCTTATTACGGACGCTTCGGGGACGGCCGTTATGGCAAACCGCGCCTTTCGCGGTTGGATCGATCCTGGCAAACAGGGCGCTTTGCACGCGCTCTCCCTTCGTTTCGGATCTTCGCCCGAAGGCGCGGCAAAGTTCAAGCAGCTTCAGGAAAACCTTTTGAGAGGCCAATCCGTCCTTGCGGATTTGCCTGTCATGCGCGGAAGCCGTGTCGTCGAATGGCGGCGCGTGATCGCGCGTCCGCTCGACGGGCCCAGCAAAACGTATCATTGGCGCTTTGAGGACATCAGCGAGCGCCGCCGCATGGAAAAAGCCATGCGCGACGAGCAGAAAAAGCTCCTCGATTTCATGGCGCACGCTCCTGTGGGCATATATTCCGTCGATCGGCATGGCCGCTTTAAGTTCGTGAACGCCACGCTGGCGTCGTGGCTTCAAGTTACGCCCGACGATTTGATCAAGGGCGATGTGCGTTTGCATGACGTGATGAACGATCCGCCGAAGGGCGTGGCTGCTTATGCGTTGGGAACAGGCGCACAGGGGGAAACGCATGGCGAAGCCGTTTTGCGCCGCCGCGACGGCCAGCTTTTCCCCGTGGCGATTACGCAAACGGTGGTGGCCGACGACGACGGCAAGACGTTGCGCACGCGCTCCATCGTGCGCGACCTGTCGCCCGAGCGCGAATGGCAGATGGCCCTGTCGCTTTCCGAATACCGTTTCCAGCGCCTTTTTGCCGAGGCCCCGATCGGAATCCTCATGCTGGATTCGCGCGCGACGATCATGGAGTGCAACCACGCGTTCATGACAATCACGCGGCGCGAGCGCGAACGTGTCATCGGCCTGGCTGTCGCCGAACTGATAGCCAAGGGCGACCGCGCCATGGTTCAAGAGCAACTCAATCATGTTTTGAGAGGCCACGATCTCAGTAAGCCGTTCGAGGCTCATTTGCAGGCTGATCGCGATGTGATCACCCATGTTTTTGCCAAGCGTTTTGGCACGTCGTCTGGCGGGGAGGACAACGCGTCGGAGCCCGGACTGATGCTTTATTTCATCGATGCGACCGAACAAAAGCGCATGGAGACGCAATTTGCGCAGTCGCAGAAAATGCAGGCCATCGGCCAATTGGCGGGCGGCGTCGCGCACGATTTCAACAACTTGCTCACGGCGATGATCGGCTTTTGCGACCTTCTTTTGCAGCGGCACAAGCCCGGCGACCAGAGCTTTTCCGATATCATGCAGATCAAGCAGAACGGCAACCGCGCGGCGAACCTTGTGTGCGAAGAGCCGTCCCGGAGCGAGGGTGCTTCTGGCCACTTTTTCCGAGACGCTGGCCGGCGCTCTCC
>CAZYPX010000034.1:0-16674 GCA_964649675.1 uncultured Rhodospirillaceae bacterium
AATCATGCTTGTGCAAGCCGTCAAGGAGGAGCGCGGCAACAAAGGCGCGGCCCTCACCACGTACCTGTCTTTGGCCGGACGATACTGCGTCCTGATGCCGAACACGGACCATGGCGGCGGGGTTTCACGCAAAATAACCAACCACCAAGACCGCCGTCGCATGAAGGAGATTCTTGACCAGCTCGACCTTCCCGAAGGTATGGCGGTGATTTTGCGCACGGCAGGACTCGAACAGGATCCCCCCGAAATCCAGCGCGATCTCGAATATCTTTTGCGTCTGTGGGACAACATACGCGAGCAAACGCTCCAATCGACAGCCCCGACCTTGATTTACGAAGAGGCCAACCTCATCAAGCGCTCGGTGCGCGATCTCTATACTAAAGACATCGCGGAAATACTCGTCGCGGGCAATGAAGGCTATGACCGCGCGCGCGAGTTCATGTCGGCGCTGATGCCGGATCAGGTCGAAAAGATCAAGCAGTACGAAGGCTCGATCCCCCTTTTCTTCCGCTATCATGTGGAAAGCCAGATCGACAAAATCCACAATCCGGTCGTCCAGCTTCGTTCCGGCGGCTATATCGTCATAAATCCGACGGAAGCTTTGGTCGCCATCGACGTGAACTCGGGCCGCGCCACGCGCGAACGCCACATCGAAGAAACGGCGCTCAAGACAAATCTTGAGGCCGCCGATGAAATCGCGCGCCAGCTACGTTTGCGCGACCTTGCCGGTCTTATCGTCATCGATTTCATCGATATGGAGGATGGCCGCAACAACGCCGCCGTCGAGCGCCGCCTTAAAGAGGCGATGAAAAACGACCGCGCCCGTTTGCAAATAGGGCGCATATCGCCTTTCGGCCTTATGGAGCTTTCCCGCCAAAGGCTGCGTCCCAGCCTTCACGAAATTAATTTTGAAAAATGCGCTCATTGCGCCGGAGCCGGCTTTATACGCTCCGTGGACTCGGCGGCCCTCTCCATACTTCGCGTGATCGAGGAGGAAGGAATCCGCCAGCGCGGCAGCGATCTCACCCTCCACATCGCGACTTCCGTGGCTTTGTATATTTTCAACCATAAGCGCGACGCTTTGAGAAAGATCGAACAGCGTTACGATCTTCACATAATCCTTAAAAACGACGATTCCCTCGTGCCTCCGGAATACAAGCTGGAAAAAACGCGCGGACGGTCGGGACGTCGCGACGGCCCCGCCGTCAATGCCGACAGGGTTTTGGCCGAAGCGGAACGGGATGCCGCCGCTTATGCGGACGAGGCGCAGAGCGGAACGTCCGACGACATACAGCCGTTGTCGAACGAAGTTCATGAGGAAACGTTTCAGCCCAGAGATGGCAACCCACGCCGCCGACGCTTCCGGTCGGGACGCCGCGACACAAAACGGTCTGGCGATAGCGCTCCCTGGCAGCAAGATTCTACTGATTCTCAACTATTGCCCGAAGACGAAGGGGCAAGACTTGACGACGAAAACAGCGCCCCCGCCCTCGTTTCCAAGGAAGACGGCGGGGTTATGGATTTCGATGATCAGAAAAAAGACCCGCAAAACGGAGACAACCGTCGCCGCAGGCGAGGGAGGCGCGGAGGACGCGGACGCAGTTTCGGAAATCAGGAACGCCCCGACGATAACGCCGACAACCGTTATCAGGGGCGCGGCAAGCAACGCCACGAACCGCGAGGCAACAGGCCCTTTGGAAACGAACGTAAATCCACGGAAGCTTATCCGGATATACCGGTCAGCATCCATGACATCGACACGACGCCCCGTGGAACCACTAAACCTTCCTCTCCCAGCGAAGGCGGCTCTCGGGAAGATTTCAGGGCCGATCAGCAACAAACGTCGCGGGATTCCTCGGAATACGAACGTGTCAACCCGCCCAACGAAAGTCCCAAGGGCGGCTGGTGGCGCAGGCTGACGGGCCAATAGCCGCGCAAGGCGGAGCTTGTCATCATTTCGCCCCAAGTTTAGGCTTTTCTTCGTGAAATGATGACGAGCGCCAATCCTCTTTTCAGGTTCTTTCTTTACGCCATCGTTTTGGCGTGGCCTTTCGTTTCGGTACCGGCCGCTTTAGCGCAAAACCGGAACGCCTTAACGTTCATACGCGACGCGGAAATCGAACACTATCTGCGCTCGCTGGCGAATCCTGTTTTCAAAGCCGCCGACATCAATCCCAAAGACGTCAACATCCACATCATCAACAGTCCCGATGTCAACGCGTTCGTCGCGCAAGGCATGAACATGTTTTTTTTCACGGGCCTGCTGCAACTGACCGAAACGCCGGAACAACTGGTGGGCGTCATCGCCCATGAAACGGGCCATATCGCCGGAGGCCACCTCATCCGCGGACGCGAAGCCATGGCAAACGCCTCGGCCGAGGCAATTCTGGGCGTTTTGCTTGGCGTCGCTGCGGGCGTGGTGAGTGGCAAGGGCGACGTGGCGGTTGGCGCTATCAGCGGCTCCCATCATATAGCGGAGCGCAACCTGCTGCGTTACAGCCGCGCTCAGGAGTCGTCCGCCGATCTTGCGGCGCTTTCCTATCTTGACCGCGCGGGCATGTCCTCACGCGGCATGAAGGAGTTCATGGTAAAACTCGGCGCGCAAGACATATTGCCAATCGACCGTCAGGTTGAATACGCGCGAACCCATCCTCTCAGCCAGTCCCGCGTCGATACGATTAAGCATCATCTTCATCAATCCCGTCACGCGGACGCGAAGCTCGACCCTAAGTTCGCGGTCATGCACGACCGCATGAAGGCCAAGCTGATCGGCTTTTTACAGCCCGACGCGGCCTTGCTGCGCTATACGGACAAAGACCCGCGCATCGCAGCGCGTTACGCACGCGCCATCGCGCTTTACCGCAACAACCAGCTGGAGCGAGCGATCGCGGTGATCGACGGCCTGATCAAGGACGAGCCATCGAATCCCTTTTTTACGGAACTCAAGGCTCAGATGCTTTTCGAAAACGGGCGCATCGGGGAGTCCGTCGCTCTTTATAAAAACGTTGTCGAGGCCATTCCCGACTCGTCGATCCTGCGTCAGTCCTACGGACACGCCCTTCTGGAAAGCAAAACGCCCGAAGCGATCGACGAAGCCATCCGCCAGTTGACCGAGGCAAACCGTCTGGAGCCGCGATCGTCCTACACATGGCGGTTTCTGGCCGCAGCGTGGGGGAAAAAAGGCGAGATCACGAACGATCCCCTCTATAACGGCTATGCGGCCTACGCCCTCGCCGAGGAAGCGGCATCGCAGAACGAGCACAAAACAGCGCGCCAATACGCTGAAAGAGCCACAAAAATGCTCCCCAAAGGTTCCCCTTATTGGTTGCGCGCGCAGGACATTAAGCAAGATATGGACAATATTAAGGATAAGTAAGGCCATCTGGCCTACAAGGCTATTCCGGCAAACCGGCATCGTTGACTTATGCCCTAAAACTTGGTTTTGTTGCGCCTCGGTCACGTTAACCACTTAGCGGAGTCTTGTATGCGTCCCTTTACATGTTTGTTTGGGCTTTTCCTTTTCGCCCTGATGCCGTCTGTGGCCCTGTCGGCCGAGACTACCGCTACGCCGCCCCTGACGGACGCGCAAAAGGCGGCCGTTGAAGAGGTCGTGCGCAATCTCCTGACCCAAAAAGAGCCGGATATCATCATCAAGGCGGCGCAGGAAGTCCAGGCCCGTCAAGATACGGCAAGCGCCGAAAAAAGCCAAAAGGCCGTGGCCGAGAACAAGGCGCGTCTTTTCAGCGATGCTAAGGCGCAAATCGCCGGCAATCCCAAAGGCGACGTGACGATCGTCGAATTTTTCGATTATCAGTGCGGCTATTGTAAAATGGCCCACGAAACGTTGAAGAAGTACCTGGCCGCCGATAAGAACGCGAAGGTCATTTACCGCCAGTTCCCCATACTTGGCCCCGCTTCGCAATTCGCCGCCAAAGCGTCCTTGGCGAGCGCGCGTCAGAAAAAATTCACCCAATTTCACGACGCGCTGCTAACCACAAAAGAGCGTTTGGACGAAGATGTTGTTTTCAAGATCGCCTCAAAGGTCGGGCTTGATGTCGAAAAACTGAAAAAAGACATGGAAGATCCCGCCATTCAAAAGGAAATCGACGACACTATAGCCTTGGGCAGCGATGTCGGCGCTCAAGGAACGCCGTCCTACGTCATCGGCGACAAGCTATATCCGGGGGCGTTGCCTCTCGAACAAATGAAAAAGGCCGTTGAAGACGTTCGCAAAGCCGCGAAAAAATAAACAACCCCAATTCACCCATGAGTAAACAGAACCTTCTTGTTATAAACGGCCCCAACTTGAACATGTTGGGGAAAAGGGAGCCTGACCTGTACGGAAAGGCCACCTTGAAAGACATTGAAACGTTGTGCGAGGAAACAGCGGAGTCCTATGGCTTTTCGGCCGATTGTCGCCAAAGCAATTGCGAGGGCGAGCTCGTCGGCTGGATTCAGGAAAGCAGCGCCAGCCACTGCGGAATCGTCATCAACGCGGGGGCTTACAGCCATACCTCGGTTGCGATCCTTGACGCGTTGCGTTTGGCCGGTCTGCCCACGGTGGAGGTGCATATCACCAACATCTTCGCGCGCGAAGTTTTCCGCCAGCATTCCTATGTGTCGCAAGCTGCGCTTGGCGTCATAAGCGGTTTCGGAATCATGGGATACGTCTTCGCCATAGATTATCTGGCCGGAAGTCTTGGCAAAGCCCCGAGGAAAAAGTCATGAGCAAATTCGACATCGATTCCGAAGCCGTCCGTAAGGTCGCCGCTTTGTTGAAGGAAACAGGGCTTCATGAAATCGAATATGCGGAAGGTGACAAACGGGTGCGTTGCGTATCCGCGCCCGTTCACGCACCCGCTGTTTCGGCTCACGCGCCTGTTGCAACTTCCGCCGTGGAAAACGCGCCTGCAAAATCTCCCGAGAAAAAGGCGCCCGAGGGAACGCCCGTCGAGGCGCCGATGGTCGGAACTGTTTATCTGGCGCCCGAGCCCGGGGCCGATCCTTTCGTCAAGGCTGGCGACAAGGTCAAGGCTGGCGATACGCTGCTCATTATCGAGGCCATGAAAGTCATGAACCCGATCAAGGCTCCTGTCGCGGGTACCATAGCGGAAATCCTTGTCAACGACGCCAAACCTGTCGAGTTTGGCGAAACCCTGTTGCTGATCGCCTAAGGTGACGGACCTTGTTTGAAAAAATTCTCATTGCTAATCGCGGTGAAATAGCTCTCCGCATCCACCGCGCATGCCGCGAGATGGGCATACACACCGTCGCCGTCCACTCGACGGCCGACGCCGACGCTATGCACGTGCGCCTCGCCGACGAAAGCGTTTGCATCGGCCCGCCCTCGGCCAAGGAAAGCTATCTCAACATCCCCGCCATCCTGACGGCGGCCGCCATCACAGGCGCGGACGCCATACACCCGGGCATAGGCTTTATGTCCGAAAACGCGGCCTTCGCCGAAATGGTGGAGGAACACGGGTTTGTCTTTATAGGCCCTACGGCGGAACATATAAGGCTCATGGGCGATAAAATGACGGCCCGAAAAACCGTCATAAATCTTGGGCTTCCTACTGTTCCGGGTTCGGACGGCATTATCACAAGCGAAGTCGAAGCCCTTAAAGTCGCCAAATCCATAGGTTTTCCCGTCCTTATCAAGGCCGTCGCGGGCGGGGGCGGAAAAGGCATGAAGGTCGCCATGGACGCAGGCGAACTTGGTGAAGCTTACAGGCTCGCCCGCAACGAAGCGCGCGCGGCTTTCGGCAACGATGACGTATACATGGAAAAGTATCTGGCCGCGCCGCGCCATATCGAAGTTCAGCTTCTGGGCGACACGCACGGAAACGCCGTACATTTCGGCGAGCGCGACTGTTCCATCCAGCGTCGTCATCAGAAGGTGATCGAGGAAGCTCCTTCACCTGGCCTTAACGACACGGAACGCAACAGCATCGGCGCCTTGGCGGCCGACGTTATTCGAAAACTCGGTTATCGCGGAGTCGGCACCATCGAGTTTCTCTATGAAAATGGAAAATTCTATTTCATAGAAATGAACACGCGCCTGCAAATCGAGCATACGATCACGGAAATGATCACGGGCATTGACCTTGTGCGGGAGCAAATTCGCGTCGCGGCGGGCCTTCCTTTAAGCCTGAAACAGGAAGACATCACGTTTAGCGGCCACGCCATTGAGTGCCGGATCAACGCCGAAAACCCCGAAACCTTTTTCCCCTCCCCCGGAACCGTCAACGGTTACCATGCTCCGGGAGGGCTTGGCGTTCGCGTCGATAGCGCCCTTTACGATGGTTATCGCGTCCCCCCTTACTATGACAGCATGATCGCGAAGCTTATCGTTCACGGAAAAACCCGTAACGAATGCATGCTACGCTTGCGTCGCAGTCTGGAGGAGTTCGTCATCGGCGGGGTTCAAACGACCCTTCCCTTGCACCAACGCGTGATAAGCCAAACCGATTTTATTAACGGCGACTATGACATTCACTGGCTTGAATCGTTTTTAGGCCTCAATAAATAGGCGCAAGCCTCGGGACAAAAGCCGACTTTCCTTTTTTTGATGAGCCTTTGCGCTTGCCGTGAATATGTTTAAATTTCGCCTTGGCATTAACTTATTTTTTCCTTAAGTTATTATCGTTTCGATTTGTTATCAAGCTTCCACCACCCTATGTCCCAACGCAGCATCAAACTAACGCCGGATATTCTCCTGCAAGCCTACGCCGCCGGCATATTTCCCATGGCGGAAAGTGCTCTGTCGCGCGAGCTTCGCTGGTTCGACCCGCCCTTGCGCGCCATCATACCGCTTGACCACAACTTTCATGTGCCGAAACGTCTCCGCCGCACGATACGGCAAAAGCCTTTTACGTTGCGCATAAACACCGCGTTCGGCGAAGTTATCCGGCAATGCGCCGCGCCGACGTTTGAACGGCCCGTCACATGGATCAATCGTGAAATCATAAATCTTTACAATACACTGCATCATCGCGGCTTCGCGCACAGCGTTGAGGTATGGGATAGGCACGAACTCATCGGCGGGCTTTACGGCGTTAGCTTGGGGGGGGCGTTTTTTGGCGAAAGCATGTTTAGCCGTCGCGATGACGCAAGCAAGATCGCGCTCGTGTATTTGGTGGCCCTGTTGCGCGCAAATTCCTATATTTTGCTCGATACGCAGTTTCAAACCGACCATCTTGCGCGGTTTGGCACACTGGAGATCACGCGGGCGAACTACCGTTACCTTCTTGACCGCGCTTTGGGAAAACCGCGCACATTGGCCTTTCCGGAAAATCAGGGGGTTTGGGATGATTGGATGGCGGAGCTTTTGCAGCCCGTGATCCATAAATCGTAAACGGGATGCTCCATAGCGGACAACGCGGGGCTTGAGGCGAACATCCATCCGTTGAACACGGCGGATTCCTCCGATCCTGCCTTGATTTCCGAGATTTCGACGAATGCCGCAGCCTCAGGCGTCTCCTCGGGCGGCGTTACGCGGCATCCCCGAACCGTAATGATGAGAGTCCCGAACTTGTATTGCTGCTCGACAGGAATTTCGATTTCCTCGACGCGCGCTGTGACCTTATCCAAAACGCGCACAAGAGCGATACCCATATCCTCAGACGGCGCCGCGGCCTTTACATAGGCTGCGCCATACACCGTAAAGACGATCATGAAGAAAAAAAAACGAAACATTAGCGGTCAGCAGGTGGCGGCATCGGCGCGGGCTCGGAACCGGTCGGCAAGCCATGATTCATCGGCTCGACGGAAGAATCAGGCCTTATGTGGCCTCCGGATTCAGGCATGACAGGCTCGGGCATGAGTGGAATAGGTTCGGGCAATATTTTTGAACTATTTTTTGTCTGAGGCGCGCTATCAGGGATGGAGTCTGGAAAAACGCTGCGCGGCGTTTCGGCCTTGGGGCTGCCAACTGCCTTAGGTTTTTCCGAAGCGCGAGCCGGAGCCTCCGGCTTGGGAGCCTGCGGCGGCGCGTCAACAACGGCTGGTGGCTGGGGAGTCTCGCTCAAGGTATCGGTTTTTGCGGAAGAACCGCCGCTTTTCCCGTCGCTATTTTTTGAACCATAGATCAGCTGGCCGATAAGATCGTCAAGACGCATGGGCGATTGGGTATGCGTTATTCGTCCTGTCCCGTCCGTTCTTATGTTTTCCTCGTCCACGCCTACGATGAGGGCAAGATACTTTCCGCCCAGCAGGCTTTCCGACGCGACCATGGCGATCGTATCTATGGGCAGTTGGATTTCCGGCATCAGGCTCAAGACCACTTCGACCCTAAATTGATCGGGGCCTGGTTGAGTCACGAGGTTCAGCCCGTCAACCGATCCGACCTTGACGCCGTTCATTTTAATGTCCGTGCCGACCTTCAACCCGTCGACCATAGGGAAATAGGCGCTGACCTTATATCCCTTGACCTTCTGCAAATCTGAGCTGGAATAAGCAAAGGCAAGAAAAAAACCCGCCACAAGAAGAACGAGAGCTCCCATCACCGTTTCTATAGCGTTCCTACCCATACATTAGCTCCTCATCCGGTAATGGCCGCACCGACTGCCGCCTTTAAAAGCTATTATCGCCCATTTCCACATCGCCGCAACACCAAGTTGCGTCGTACCAATGACTGCTCTAGGCCTCATCGAGGCCATTGAGTAACTGCAGTTTTACGCTTTTTTCGACGAATGCGGGTGCTTCAAGAAAGAATCGAGACCATGAGTTTGCCTTCATAACGAAACACACGCAAGATTTCGAATCGAAGTCTTTATATTTATCTTTCTCACCGCCAAAATCTTTCCGTGAGCGTTACTGATTTATTTGCGTATGTGATTGAAAAGATTTGGAACAGAAAAGTTTTCCTAAGCGCCGCTCTTGAAGCCGGACAAAAAAGCTGTGGAAAGTATTGAGCTTGGGCTTTGGGGGGACTACATTTTGTGGCATATTGCATTACATAACGCACGATATTGTGGATAAGTAATGACGATACCCTCCGCCTCATGGCCCCCCGAATCCGTTGCCGCTTTTGCCCCCGCTTTGTATTCCGGCGCTCCGGCCCGTCTCGTTCCCGTCGAAGAGAACACGCTTCCCTCATGGTTATGGAAAAAGCGCGCCGCAGATTCGCGCCGCAATCCGGAAACGTCCGTTCAACACGTCATAGACAGGGTTGTCGGCGCTTCGACGTATGCCGGCTGGAAACTGGGGCTGTGGAGCGATGAATCGGAAGCGCGTGCGTTTTATGACGATGCGCGCTACATGCTGACGCATCGCATGATCGCGCTTGAGCCTGCGGTCATGGCGACGCTAGGCGTCGATTGGGCCTATGGCCAGACGCAGGCCCCCAGCGCGCCGGTTTCCGTTCGGGGCAGCGAAGAAAAAGCGTTGTCGTCGAAGTCGTTCACAAACCTCGAGATCGACACGATCGTCAGCAAATCATCCTCGCTGCAACGTTTGAATTGGCAAAAATGCCTTCGAAAAAACAAGGAAGCCAAGGCCATAACCTTGACCTTCCCCGACACGGCCAAAGACTGGGCACCGATACCCGATGCCGAAAGGCTTGACAGCGGGCCTCGCTTGGTCATCGACTTGCTCAAGTTCGTGAACGAAGACGGCTCCTTGGCCCTCACGCTTCTCAGGCACACCGTTCGTATATCCGTTCTTTTGCTGGAAACGCTCTACGAACAAATGAGTCCGGAGCCGCATCCGGCGCGGCCTATGGCCGTTGGCTACGTCAATTTGTCGCCGGTTCTCATGGCTTTGGGCATTCCTTATGACAGCGCCAAGGGACGATCCACGGCTGCGGCGATAACCGCCATCCTGACGGCCGAGGCCATCGTCACATCCTCGGAGACGGCATCGACTCTGGGTGTTTGCGCCGACTACCGTCAAAACCATGAGTCCGTTTTACGCGTTCTGCGCAACCATGTGCGTGCCGTTTACGGCGAACGGAACGATTACGAGCGTATCTCCATACTTCCGGCCTGCCTTGACATCAATGACGGAGCCGACCTCGTTCTCGTCGCCACGGCGCGCCGCGCCTGGGAGGAGGCCGTTAGGGAAGTTCAGAAAAACGGCCTGAGGCACTTGCGGCTGACCGGTCTTTTCAGCGTTCCGGCCTTTACGCCTTTATTGGAATGCTCGGCTCAAGGCATTGAGGTCGAGAGAAACCTTCTCAAAGAAACGTCCCTTGGGGGCGAGGCCTTCGGACGCGCCGCGCATCCGGCCTTGACGAAGGCGCTTCGGATAGCCAAGTGCGATCCGGCCGACATCAAGTCCATCGTCGATTATGCCGTCGGGTACGGCACGCTTCGCTGTGCGCCGGCTATCAATCATTCCAGTTTGCGCGAAAAAGGCTTCGACGACGTATCCCTTGAAAGGCTTGAGTCGTATCTGCCGCGCGTCAAACACATCCGTCAGGCGTTCACGGTATGGATTCTCGGCGACGCGTTTTGCCGGGACACGTTGAAAATCGCTTCGCCCGATCTCCTTGATCCTCGTTTCGAGCTGCTTGAAGCCCTCGGCTTCAAAAGCAAAGATATCGAAACCGCCAACGCCTTTTGCTGCGGATCGGGAACCGTGACCGGCGCGCTTGAATTGCCCCAACACCTGTCCGAGGCGCTCGACACCTGCAACGTCGCCCCAGACGCGCGCATCCGCATGGCTGCGGCGGTTCAAAGCATGCTTTTCGGCAAGGCGGAGTTCACCGTCACCCTTCCTCACGATGCGACGATCAACGACAGGGAAGATTTATTGCTTTTAGCATGGATGCAGGGGGTGAAAAGCATCACGCTGGATCAGGAAAACAAATACGAGCTTACGGCGCACAGAATCAAAAGCCGACGCCAAGACCTTCGCAAAAAGATTGGCGCGAGCGCGATAGAACGTCCGAAAATTCCTGTTCCCTACCGTTCGCCCGCGATTGCGCGTCTGGATCGAACAAGCTCGCGCGCGTCGATCGTCAAGCAAAAACCGAAGTCCTCCGCACGGATTCTTGGCATCAAAAAAGGCATATCCAAAATATTGCCTATAAGAGTGAAATAGGCCCTGGCCCCAAAGGCATCACACGTTAATGAACATCGTCGGAGGCGCATGAGGCGCTTTCTCTCTCAGCAGGTTTTTGGCTGTACCGTTATCGGATCCCACAAAAACCCAACGCGATAAAAACGCGGTTACCTGCGCGCAGGGTTTTCCCCAGCGGCCTGAAATTTCTGCTTTTGTACTTGTATGTTATGCCAAAATTGCGTTTCAAATCAAAGCGCCGGAATGTAGGGTGGAGTGAGAAAAGCCTTACATATGCAGCACGCGCCCGAACGCGTCCAACACGGCTTCCTGCATCGTTTCGGAAATCGTGGGGTGAGCGAAGACGGTATGCATGATCTCGGCCTCGGTCGTCTCGAGCGTGCGGGCCATAGTATAACCCTGAATCATTTCCGTGACTTCCGGCCCGACCATGTGCGCGCCGAGCAATGCTCCCGTCTTGGCGTCGAAAATCGTCTTAGCCATGCCTTCCGCCTCGCCCATGGCAATAGCCTTGCCATTTCCGAGGAACGAGAACTTGCCGACCTTAACGTCATACCCCGCGGCCTTAGCCTTGGCTTCCGTCAGACCGACACTAGCGACTTGCGGAGAGCCATAGGTGCAGCCGGGAATGTTACCGTAATCGAGCGGATGCACACCCTTCACGTTCATAATCTTTTCGACGCAAATGATACCTTCATGGCTTGCCTTGTGCGCGAGCCATGGCGGGTTGGTTACGTCGCCGATAGCGTAAACACCCGGCTCGTCCGTCGCCGACCACTGGTTGATCTTGATATGGCCTTTTTCCAATTTCACCTTGGTGTTCTCGATTCCGATGTTTTCCGTATTCGCCGTGATGCCGACGGCGACGATGACGCGATCAAACGTTTGCTGCGTAGCCTTGCCGCCCTTCTCTATGGTGGCGGTGACCTTGCCGTCTTTCTTGTCGAGCTTTTTGACCGTGGCCGAGGTCATGATTTTCATGCCGCGCTTTTCAAACGATTTTTGCGCGAAGAAGGAAATGTCGTCGTCCTCGACCGGTAATATCTTGTCCATGACTTCGACGACCGTGACTTCCGCGCCCAGAGCGCGATAAAAACACGCGAACTCGATGCCGATGGCGCCTGATCCGACGACGAGCAACGACTTTGGCATGACATCCGGCGTCATGGCTTCCTTGTACGTCCAAACAAGCTTGCCGTCCGGCTCGAGTCCGGGCAAAACGCGCGCGCGCGCGCCCGTGGCGATGACGATATGCTTGGCTGACAATTCGGCGGCTTTCTTGCCGTCTTTCGTGACTTCCACGCGGCCTTTGCCAAGCAATTTGCCGTGGCCGTCGATTACCTCGACCTTATTCTTTTTCATCAGGTGCTTCACCCCGCCCGACAATTGCGCCGCTACTTTGCGCGAGCGTTCGACGATTTTCGGCAAGTCGAAATTAATGTCTTTGAAGCTGAGGCCATATTCCTCTGCGTGTTTCATCGTGGTGTAGGCCTCGGCGGAACGCAACAAGGCTTTCGTGGGGATACAACCCCAGTTGAGACAAATGCCGCCCAAATGCTCACGCTCTATCAACGCGACTTTCATGCCAAGCTGGCTGGCGCGGATTGCCGTGACATAGCCGCCCGGCCCGCCGCCGATGATGATGATGTCGGGTGATTGAGTCATTTCTTGCTCCTGAGTTTCTTTAAATCAAGTTCATAGAAAATGTGATCGAGCGTTTTCCCGTCGTGCCACGTTTGAGGTTCCGAATGCGTGTATTTAAAACCAAAACGCTGGTTGGCCCCTTTTGAGGCAAGGTTGTCTTCACGATGCGAGACGACGATCCGCTTCCACGGAAGATAGGAAATACCCCATTCGACGCAAGCTTTGTAGAGTATCTCCGAATAACCCCGACCACGATATTCGGGAAGGATATAGGAACCCCAGATAACGCCTGCCTCGCTATCAAGTTTGTAGGTGGCAATTCCCTGAAAGCCGATAAGTTTGTTGTCGATAAACAGCCCAAAGATCGTTTTCCCCTGTCGCGTCAGCCAGCCATGCCAAAACTCCGGCGGTTGATGCTCTTCACCGTTGATGGCTGTTCCAAAAAAACCCGGACATTCTTTTAGTGCCATTAGGCGCAACGAAGACAATTCCTGCCAGTCGTCCTTATTAAGTTCGCGAAAAACAGGTTCTGTCATGCGCCGACCCTTTTGGCCCAGAGGTTTTTGACAATGGGCAGCGAGAGCGTCGAGAGAAGAAAGCCGAGCACAGGAATGATCGCGCCTAGCCATGGGTTATCGGCGTTGATTAGCGTGAGCATTATGCCAGCCGCAACATAAGTGATAACCGCTATGGCGATACGGCGGGTCCAGCTCGTTTCCCATGCCTTATCGGTTTCCACGCGCTTGTTGCGGTCTTCGATGGAAGCAAAGCGTTGTTCGATATCCATCGTCATCAAATCACCAGACCGACCGGATTTTCGATAAGCGTTTTAAAGGCCGCGAGAAACTCCGCGCCCACAGCTCCGTCAACCGCGCGATGGTCGATGGAGAGCGTGCACGTCATAACCGTGGCAATGCCGATCTGTCCGTCCTTGACCACGGGGCGTTGCTCGCCCGCGCCGACGGCCAGAATGCAAGCCTGCGGCGGGTTTATGATGGCGGCGAATTCGCGAATACCGAACATGCCGAGGTTAGAAATCGTAAAGCCGCCGCCCTGATATTCGTCGGGGCGTAATTTGCCCTCGCGCGCACGCCCCGCGAGGTCTTTCATCTCAGCCGAAATCTGGAGGATGCTCTTGTCCTCGGCTTGCCTGACGATGGGCGTGATCAATCCGCCTGGCGTGGCCACGGCGACGGAAATGTCAGAAGCGGAATAGAGCGTAATCGCGTCATCACCCCACGAAGCGTTAGCCGCCGGAACCTGCTGCAACGCCAGAGCTACGGCGCGAATGATGCAATCGTTCACCGACACCTTGCTGGTCTTGAGCTGGTTGACGCTTTTACGCAAGGCGAGCAGCGCGTCAATCGCGCAATCGACGGTGAGGTAGAAGTGCGGTACCTGTTGCTTGGATTCCGTCAGGCGCTTGGCGATCGTTTTCCGCATGCCGCTGTTCGGAATCTTGGTGAACGGCGCGCCGGACTTTTTCGGCAGCGGCGCAAACATAGCAGGAGCCGCGTCGCCGCCTGCCATGCGGGCTTCGACATCGGCGCGGACAATGCGGCCTTTCGGTCCCGTGCCCGTGACGTGGCGAAGATCGACGCCGGACAGCTCGGCGATTCGTCTGGCGAGCGGACTGGCAATGACGCGATCAGACGGCGATGTGGCGCTTGACGAAGCCGTCCCCTCCCTAACCCTCCCCTCGAGTGGGAGGGAATTTGAGGCAAACATATTCGTGTTGGCGGGAGATTCCGGCGTAGCCGCCGTTTCCATTTGCTTGGTAAGCTCAGGCGAAGGCGCGCCGGATTTCTCCGCTAAAGCCGCCATGGCTTCCTCGGCGGTCATCTTGTCTTCGTCCATGTCCGTCAAGATGGCGATGGGCGATGACACCTTCACGCCGGACGTCCCAGGGGCGACGAGAATTTTGACAAGCTTGCCGTCTTCGGGCGCTTCGACTTCCATTGTCGCTTTGTCGGTTTCGATTTCGGCGATCACCTGTCCGGCCTTGATCTTGTCGCCTTCGGCTCGCGTCCATTTGACAAGGTTCCCCTCTTCCATCGTGGGGGACAAGGCTGGCATGAGAATATGACTGGGCATGATCGACTTCCTATAAGTACAAAATACGTTCTAGTGTCATTCCCGCGAAAGCGGGAATCCAGTATCGCGCATCGGCGCGATACATGACTCATATGGCTCGCGGACGCTCGCCGCTACATCCCCGTTTTCACGGGGATGACGCTTAATTATGTATGATATACACATAATTTCAATGGTTTCTACGCTGCCTGACGATAGAGCGTCCGGCGCGCGGCATCGACGATGTTGCCGGACTGGGGCTGGGCCAATTGCTCGAGGTTCGCGGCGTAGGGCAGCGGGACATCGGCCCCGCACACGCGTTCCATCGGCGCGTCGAGGTCGTCGAAGGCCTGTTCCATAAGGATCGCCGCGACTTCCGACCCGATTCCCGCGAATGGCCAGCTTTCCTCGACTGACACAAGGCGGTTGGTCTTTTTGACGCTTTGGATGACCGTTTCGGTGTCGAGCGGACGGAGCGAGCGCAGATTGATGACCTCGGCCTCGATCCCCTCCCCCGCCAGAACCTCGGCGGCGGCCAACGCATGGCCCACCATGCGCGAGAACGCAACGATAGTCACGTTATGGCCTTGGCGCATGACTCTGGCTTTGCCGATGGGGCATACCAGATCAGGATCGTTCGCCATCTCGAACGACTGGCCGTACATGATCTCGTTTTCAAGAACCACGACGGGATTCGGGTCGCGGATCGCCGCTTTCATCAATCCCTTGGCGTCTTCGCAATCGTAGGGCGCGACGACCTTAAGGCCCGGCACATGGGCGTACCAGCTGGCGTAGCATTGGGCATGTTGGGCCGCGACGCGCTTTGTCACGCCGTTGATGCCGCGAAACACGATGGGACACTGGATCAAGCCGCCCGACATGTAATACGTTTTGGCCGCCGAATTGATGATCTGGTCGATCGCCTGCATCGCGAAGTTCATCGTCATGAATTCGACGATCGGGCGCAATCCCGCAAAAGCCGCGCCGACGGCCAGACCCGTAAAGCCCATTTCCGTAATCGGCGTGTCGATTACGCGCTTTTCGCCGAACTCTTCCAAAAGGCCGTTGCTTACCTTGTAGGCGCCATGATATTCCGCGACTTCCTCGCCAAGAAGAAACACGCGATCGTCGCGGCGCATTTCCTCGGCCATGCCGTCGCGCAAGGCCTCGCGCACCGTGAGCGTGATCGTGCCGCCTGCGTGCGGTTCATCGTTGGAACTGACTAATGTCAACTGGGTCATGTGTTGTTTCCAAACTTTTATTATGCGTCGATCAAAACATCCGTGAACAGTTCCGACGGATCGGGCTCGGGGCTGTTCTGGGCGAACTCAACCGCTGCACTGACGACGCCTTTCACCTCGCGCTCGATCGCGTTGAACGTTTCGTCGGTCGCGAGGCCTTCCTCAAGCATGAGGCTGCGCAGCGTATCGATGGGGTCGCGTTCCTCGCGCCACTTCTCGACTTCCTCCTTCGAGCGGTATTTGCCAGGATCGGACATCGAATGGCCGCGATAACGGTACGTCATCATTTCAAGGATGTAGGGGCCATTGCCGGAGCGCGCGTGCGCCAGAGCCCTGCGCGCGGCTTCCTGAACCTCAAGCACGTCCATGCCGTCCACCTGTTCGCCCGGTATGCCGAAAGGCTCGCCGCGCTTGAAGAGCGGACCTCCAGCGGCATGACGCTTAACCGCCGTGCCCATGGCGTAAAGGTTGTTTTCGATCACGTACACGACCGGCAGATTCCACAACGCCGCCATGTTGAAGCTTTCGGCCGTTTGGCCCTGATTGACCGCTCCGTCGCCCATATAGGCTACGCATACGCCGCTGTCTTCTTTGTACTTGTGCGCGAAGCCAAGGCCTGTGCCAATGGGAACCTGCGCACCCACGATGCCATGGCCGCCGTAAAAGCCCTTTTCCGGCTCGAAAATGTGCATCG
>CAZYPX010000035.1:0-15892 GCA_964649675.1 uncultured Rhodospirillaceae bacterium
GGATCCGGCCGTTTCGGGTAGGGCCAGAATGTGGACATCAAGAGGTTTCCCTTGCTGAACGGCCAAACGCGCCATGGGATTCGAATTTGGCATAAAAGGAACGTTTCTGGCAAGACTCGCGCTGATGCACGGTGTTGTATGGGCTTATTTTATGGGGATCGCCGACGCTGCATGGCGGTACGGCCTTAACCCTAGGGATGGAGGGCAACCATGACCGCTCAAACAAGTGTTGCCGAGAAGGCGACCCACATCAACGGCCTCAATGTGCAGGCCGCTCATGACACCATCGCGGCGCTGAAGGCTGACAAAAGCCTTGCCAAATTTCAGTTCCGCGCCCGCAACAGGTGGGTCAACGGCGGTGAAAACCGCTCGACGATTCACGACTTCTATGGCGCAGGCCAAGAAGACGCCTCGCGCTCGTGTTCATTCGAGTTCACCAACGGCGAACCCCCGGTTCTTCTTGGCGACAACGAGGGCGCCAATCCGGTCGAATTCCTGCTGCACGCGCTTGCGGGTTGTGTGACCACGACATTCGTCCTGCACGCGATGGCGCGCGGTATAACCATTCATGAGCTCTCGACCGAGCTTAAGGGTGACATCGACCTGCGCGGTTTGCTCGGTCTTGATGATGGCGTGCCCGTCGGCTACGAGCGAATTGAAATCCGCATGCACGTTAAGGCGGATTGCCCAGAGAAGGAAATTGACGAACTCGTGGCGTATGCGGCGCAGCATTCGCCAGTGTACAACACGATAAGCCGACCCGTTCCGGTCGTCATCGAGCGCGTGAAAGTTTGATCGCGAGGTTGTCACAAGGCACGAACGCCACATCGATTTGGCGTTTATGCGAACGCCTCTATTCTCGCCTGCAAGGCTTCGTGGTCATTTTCGAGCGTTTCGACTTTTTGCGGCAGGGAGGTCAAGGCCTCGAAACCTTTGGGCATGGGCGGCTCTTTCCCCAAGGATTCGCGGATCGTGCGCGCGAACTTGGCCGGCTGCGCCGTTTCGAGAACGATCATGGTTTCGTCCATCGTGCGCAGATCAAGCGCGCCTTTCATGGCGTCCGCCGTGTGAGGATCGATAAAAAGACCCCACTTCTCATAGGCCAGCCTGATGTGGTCAAGCCGATCTGCATGGGCGCTTGCCGATGAGGCAAGGCCCATCGAATTCAGTCGTGCCCAAACATCGGGATAATGTCCGGCAAAATCGATCTGTCGCTCGGATGACAGGCACGCCCACATTTTGGCAACCAGCTTGCCGTCATGGCGCGCCGCTTCCCATGCGGCGCGTTCAAAATTGCTGGCCTTGGTGATGTCCATCGAAGGCGACGACGTTGGCAGCGCGGTGTCGGCGGGCGCGTAGAGGCCCGTTCGTAGCGTCCGGTGCAAAACGTCGTTTTCGTTTGTGGCCACGATCAGACGCGCGACGGGAAGTCCCATAAACTTCGCGACGAGTCCGGCAAACGCGTTGCCGAAATTGCCGCTGGGTACGCAGAAAGAGACAGGATCGCCGATTCGGGCGGTCGTCTGTATGTAGGCGGAGACGTAATAGGACGTCTGGGCAATTATGCGCGCCCAGTTGATCGAATTGACAGCGCCAAGCCTATGTTTGGCCTTAAACGCGACGTCGGTGTTCAGCTTTTTCACAAGATCCTGGCAATCGTCGAACATGCCTTTTATGGCGATATTCAAAACATTGCCGTCCAAAACCGAATACATCTGCGCGCGCTGGAAATCGCTCATTTGCCCTGAGGGGGAAAGCATCACGATCTTCACGCGTTTCTTGCCGCGCAGCGCATGGATCGCCGCGCTTCCCGTGTCGCCAGATGTTGCGCCGAGGATGGTTAAGGTTTTGCCGCGCTTTTCCAAGGCCCAGTCCAGCAAATGACCAAGAAGTTGCATCGCCGCGTCCTTGAACGCCAGCGTCGGGCCGTTGGAAAGCTGGAGAAGATACAGGTTGTTTTCCAGCCGCAGCGCCGGAAATATTTTGTCGGAGTTCTCGCCCAAGCGGGCATGGCGAAAGATGTCCGGCCTGTAGGCTTCGCGGGTCAGGGCAAGAAGCGTTTCTTGGGGAATCTCAGGCGCGAATTTGCCCAACAGTCTTCCGGCCAATTCCGCGTAAGACAGCTTTTTCCATGCCGATAGTTCATCCAAAGCGATTTTGGGCCAGGTCTCAGGAACGTAAAGCCCGCCGTCGGGCGCAAGACCTTCAAGAAGGATTTCCGAAAAAGACGAGGGATTCGTTTCGCCCCGCGTTGAGACATAAAGCATTATGAAGCCTTTCTTGTCCGCAAAATGTTGCCGAAATGATCGGGGTCGAGCGCCTTGCCGAGGGGATCGCGCGGCAAATGATAATCATAAAGACGCGAGAGATAAAAGCGCAGCGCCGCCAGCCGCAAAGCCATCGGCCATGCCTTTTTTTCGCTGGCGGTCAGCGGAAGAACGTCCTCGCGCGCGCTCAAAAGCGTCCCCAGCTTCTTTTCGTCCAAACCATACCCGCCTTCGGTCAGGCACCAGTCGTTGGCGACGATCGCCAGATCGTATACAAGGGGCTCGCCGCTGGCGCAAAAGCCCCAATCGATCACCGCACCAAGCGAGCCGTCCGGTCTGAACATTACGTTGTTTCGGAAAAGATCGGCATGCACGGGGCCACGCGGAACGTCTGCGCCCGTTCCGCTTGCCCAGAAGGCGCGATGACAGTCCATCTCATCAAGCAACTCTTGCTTTAAGCCAGGCTCAAGAACGGCGCACAGGCGCGCGGCGGTGTCTTCGAACCAGGTCCAGCCCCGTGGGTTTTCACGCCGCCAGTTGCGGCATCGTTCCGCGCCGTCCTTGGCCATATGCCCCATAAAGCGTCCGATGTCCGCGATTTGTTCGTTCGATGGATTTTCCACCCATGCGCCTTCGACCCACGGGAAAAGGCTGGCCGGTTTTCCCTTGAGAGGCACGAGAACGCGATTCAACTCGTCCGCGATGGGCGGGCAGGCCGGCAAACCGCAGTCCGCGAGTCTTTGAGCGATGGTCACGGGGCCATGAGGTTCCGTGCGCTCGAACAAGCGCAAACAGGCTGCGCCGCCGTCGATGAAATCCAGCCGGAAAACGCTGTCTTCGACGCCCTCTTCGATGGGCGAAACGGTGCCGGCCTTCGGAAGTTTTCTTTCTTCGAGCCATTCATTGGCTTCTTTAAGAGACACGGGAGTCCATACAGTCATGCGTCCAGCTCCTATGGTTCAAAATGATTCAAAACGCGGACAACGATATACGGTTCTTGTTGGGTCTGGTTCTTTGGGGGGTGTCCGGAGCGGAACGGCAGCGTCGGGCGCCGGACAAGAAAAACGACGGCCTTAGGCCGTCGTGTGAAACGTGCGCGTCGTGATGAAAAAGGGCGGCGCTTTCTTGTCCATGAACGAAGCTTATACGCTACGAAGCGGCTTAACAACGGCTTTATCACGCGGGCGCGGGCGGTATGGGCGAGTCCTGCCGTTAATGGCCCGCCGAACGCCTATGGCCGCTTTTCAGGAAAGCGCAAAGCACGTTGTAGGCCTCGTTTAGGCTGATAAACTCTTTCGTTTTTCTTTCCTTTTCCTTGCCGTGAGCGTCGGGATGGTGGCGTTTCGCCAGTTTTCTATACCGGCTTTTCACGACTTTAAGGTCGACCGGAGGCGAAAGGTTGAAGACGGCCAACGCTTCACGCACGTTTTGCGGGTAGGATGCGGGTGTGAACTTATCGTGGGAACGCTTTTCGCCTATTACCGCAGTCTGGAAATGCGGGGAATTTTCGGCTTTTGCGTGCAAGTCCTCCAGTATCTGGCGGTATTTTTCCGCAGTTTCCGACAAATTCGCGGCCATTTTATAATGGAAAGACGTGTCGGGAGGCTTGAGTCCCGCCTTTTCGGCGAGAATTTCGGCGTCATAGATCGCGCGAAGGATCTCGAGAGATTCATACTCAGCTCGCTCGATCTCTTTGCAATGCCACAAGATTGCGCGTTCGAGCGGGTTCTCGGCTTTATGGATCAGCTCGTTAAGGTGCCGGAGGTCTTCCAAATACAGGTCGTGAATGCGCCCTTTAAGCTTGTTCAGGGACTGTAAAGGCTCCAGAGGATCATAAGCGTCGGCATAGGCTTTGTCGAACCTGTCGGCGGCGCTCTTGAGGCTATAGCGTTTCATAAAGGTTTGGTGGGGCCGTGTTGGCGAACAAAGCGATTGCGGATGTCTCGATGGCGCGGCGAGTTCGCCGCGCCATATGAGCGAGTCTTTTATTAACGAAGGCGTTTTTTTTCAAGCCTTGCGGTTTTGGCTGCTTTTTGGGTCTTTTTCCCGTTCGGTCTTCCCTCTATAAAAGATCGTCCGGATCGCGGCCGGTACGCGCAACACAAAGGGAACCCTGCGGAAATGTTTACGGGCCTTATCGCCTTTTTCACGCTCTCAATCGTTCTTTCTTTTTTGTGCTCGCTTTGGGAGGCCGTTCTTCTCAGCGTTTCGCCATCCTACATGCAGACCAAGCTGAACGAAGGCAGTCGGCTTGGCCGGATTTTAGAAGAATTCAAAGAAAACATCGACAGGCCTTTGGCCGGCATTTTGACTCTGAACACCATCGCACATACGGTCGGCGCCATCGGAGTCGGCCAACAGGCGACGAAAATATGGGGCGCCGCGCATCCGTTCATTACGGGCGTTTTCGTTCCCGTCGCCATGACCGCCGGCATCCTTATCCTCTCCGAAATTATCCCCAAGACCATAGGCGCCAACAACTGGAAAAGGCTTACGCCGTTCACGGTCCGTTGTCTGGATTTCGTGCTGAAGGCGTTGGCTCCTTTGGTCTGGCTGTGCCAAAGGATTACGCAGGCCCTTCACGCCAACAAGCACGAAAGCGTCTTTTCGCGGTCGGATTTTCTTGCCATGGCGCAAATCGGCGCGCAGGAAGGCCTGCTTGACGTGGTGGAAAACAAGTTCATCCACAGCATGCTGCATTTCAAGAACGTCAAGGCGCGGAACATCATGACTCCCCGCACCGTTCTTGTTTCGGCTCCCGAAAACATGACGGCAAGGGCTTTTTACGACATGCAGGAGGAGTTAATTTTTTCCCGCATACCCGTTCATGACAACACCAACAAGGACGTGATCACGGGCTATGTTCTTAAGGACGAGGTTCTGGAATATATCGTCGATGGGCAGCCGGAAATAACGCTGGGAGAAATCAAGCGCGACATCATCACGGTTCTGGACGGATTCGGAATCCTCCAGCTCTTCAACACGCTCATCGAAAAAAGGGAGCACATCGCGCTCGTCATCGACGAGTTCGGCGGCACGCGCGGGATCGTCACCATGGAGGACATTATCGAAACGCTTCTTGGCACCGAAATCGTGGACGAAACGGACAAAACCGTCGATATGCAGGACCTTGCCAAATCCAAATGGAAGTCACGTCATAAAAAGAACATAGACGGCGGCCAAAAAGGCCCGTTGAACAAGCCCTGAACACGTCAGCGCGCAAGACAGGGCGCAGAACGGCAAACCCCAAGCGTTAGGGATGAACCATGAAGCGAATTTTTCTTTTTCTGGCCACCAACCTTGCCATAGTCCTTGTTTTGGGAACGGTGACGAGCCTTTTGGGCGTCAACCAGTACTTTACAAGAAACGGCATCGATTACGCGTCGTTGCTCGTTTTTGCTGGCGTGATGGGCTTCGGCGGCGCGTTTATCTCCTTGCTGATGTCCAAAACCGTCGCGAAATGGTCGATGCGCGCGCGCGTCATCGGCGCGCCGAAAACGCAAGACGAACAGTGGCTGCTTGAAACCGTCGGACGGCTTGCCCGCAAGGCCGGACTGCCGATGCCCGAGGTCGCCGTTTATGATGGCGATCCCAACGCCTTTGCGACGGGGCCGAGCCGATCGAATTCGCTCGTCGCCGTTTCGACGGGCTTGTTGCGCTCCATGAAAAAGGAAGAGGTCGAGGCTGTTTTGGCGCACGAGGTCGCGCACATTGCGAACGGGGATATGGTGACGCTCACCCTTATTCAAGGCGTCGTCAACACGTTTGTTTTCTTCGTCGCTCGCGTTGTCGGCTATGCCGTCGATCAGGCTACGCGCAAACACGGTGGCGATGGCGAAACACATGGAGCAGGGGGCTTGGGTTATATGGCCACCGTTTTTATTTGCGAAATGGTGTTCGGCATTCTGGCGAGCGCTATCGTCATGTCTTTTTCACGCCAACGCGAGTTCAGGGCCGATCGCGGCGCCTCATCCCTTATGGGATCGCCAACCCCCATGATCGCCGCGCTTCGGCGCCTTGGGGGCGCCAGGTCCGGCGAACTGCCTCAAAGCATGGCTGCCTCAGGTATCGTGGGCGGCGGAAAGCTTTTGGCTTTGTTTACTTCCCACCCGCCGCTTGAGGAGCGTATCCGGCGCTTAAAGGCACAGCTTCCTTGATGGCCGCTGTCTGCATTGACCCGAGCGTTTTTCGGCAAAGGCCGTCGGAGAGCGCCTCCAACGCTCTCCGACCTTGAATCACGATCAGTTTAACAAAGATTTGACTCGACTTTTGCAGCAAGCTTACTGCACATAGCAGCCCACGCCCACAAAGTTGTCGCCGACGCGTTCAACAAAGCTGGTTTTTTTCTTGATGGTGTTGTCGGTGGGGTCCGCCTGACCGTAGGTGACCGAGCCTTTGTCGGTGATTTTCAGGAATTCTTCGACAAAAGCCTTGCCATCGGCGTCCTTGAAAATCAGGGCGTTCTTGCCGGCCAAGGCTGGCTTGGCTCCGTGGGCTCGCGTTATTCCAGACTTATCTACGACGAAAACGTATAGATCGCGGTCGATAAAGCCGCCCGCCTTATCATTGAAAGTCGCCATGGCTTTTTCGGCGCCTTCGGCCTTAATAAGCTCTACAGCCTTGGTCAGCATGGCTTGAGCTTCGTCGCACGACGCGCCGGCGGCGTACGAGGGTTGAGCGTAAAGCGCCAACAAACCGAACGCGAGAGATAAGGCTATGTGCTTGGTCATGTGTTTCTCCTATGTGAGGAAGATGTTGTTGTTATTTACGCGCGCTATCACAGCATCGGACGCAAGGCAAGCGATTCCTCCGTTTTGCGCATGCGGGAAGACGTGTGTCTTTTTAACGACACGCACACGCCGCCGCCATTTTTAATCCTGAGCAAACCCGCAAGGCGCTGCGAAAAAGCCGCTCGGTTGCCCGAAAAAACTCGTTCGTATGCCCAGTGCTTGCTTCGCTTTTTTCATAGCCGGATCGACTTTTTTACGAGCGTAGAACCCGCGCTAATTATGCGTACAGACCTTATTCGTTTCGCAAAAAATTTACTCGTAAACGCCTTAGCCTTTGCTCGCACGAAAACAAGCCCTCGCTCAACGCACACCTGTGTCTAAACTATTGATTCGTTCTTTAGTCAAAACTGTCCGGATGCGGAACGTTTTCATAAAAACCAATAAAAAGCGCCGAGCACATTTTTTGTTTTACTATTCTAGCGCAAAAAAACAAAAGGTCGCGTCGCGCGTTAACGCACCGTTAACGCTTAATGCAAAAAAAACACAACATTCCTTATTTAGTGATCAAGAATCAATTTTCCCATTACCGCGTATTGAAAATTTTTTAGAGGCTGGTTAATAATGCGCCCACATTTCTTACATCCCTCGATCCGGAGAATCTTATGACAAAACACAAGCGGAATACCCTTCTTGCCTCGACGGCGATCGGCTTTATGCTGGTCTCTCCCGTGCACGCCGCCGAAAGCGACGCGACGGTTAAGGCGCTTCAAGTCCAAATGCAAGCGCTGCAGAAGCAGTTGAACGAGCTTCAGTCCCAGCAAAAAGCCATGGCCAAGACGCAGGCCGTGGCCTCGCCCGCCGGCGCTGCGGAAGCCAAGAAAGAGATTCTGCCCGGCGTTAAGGTCAAGGTCGGCGGTTTCATCGCGGCCGATGCTCTGTACCGTTCCAAAAATCAGACGAACGACACGGCTTCTACCTTCAACAGCAACGCCGCGAACACGATCGGCATCCCGTTCGCCCACGCCCCCAACTGGCACCGGAGCGAGTTTCGCGGTTCGGCCCGTAACACGCGCCTGAGCCTACTCACTGAAGGCGATGTCAGCAAGGATATGAAGATCACCGCCTATGTGGAAAGCGATTTTGCGGGCGCGTCGCACACATCCAACTCCATCGCGACGAACAGCTTCATTCCGCGCTTACGCCAAGCCTTCGCCAAGGTTGATCGCAACGACTGGGATATGCAGTTCACGGCCGGTCAGACGTGGAGCTTGCTCACCATGAGCACGAACGCGTCGATGGATCCGCGCGGCGTATCGGTTCCCAACGTTATGGACAGCGCGGTTGTCCCGGGCTTCGTCTATGGACGCATGCCGCAGGCGCGTATCGTCAAGACGTTTATGGACAAGAAAATCGGCGTCGGCCTTTCGGTTGAAAACCCTCAGGTCAGCTTCGCTCAATCTTTCGTACCGACCAACGTTCTGATGACCAGCGCGGCAGGCCCATCGCTTAACAACGGCGGGAATTTTTCGACCGATCAGGCGCCTGACATCGTGGCCAAAATCGCCTACAACCCCGGTTGGGGCCACTTCGAGGTCTTCGGCGTAACGCGCTTCTTCCACAACAACCATAGCACCACGTTTGCCGACAACACCGTCGTTGGCGGCGGCGGCGGCGCGGGCATGGTTTTGCCGGTCATCGAGAAAAAACTCGACTTCCGCGCCCAGTTTATGATGGGGCATGGCATTGGCCGCTACGGGGCGGCGGGTCTTCCGGATCTTGCTTTCGACTCGCTCGGCGGAATGCACCCTCTGTTCCAGTACACGACTTTGGCGGGCATAGTCGCACGGCCGACGCCGACATGGGAAATGTTCCTGTACGGCGGTCTCGAATCTGTCGGTCGCGAGAATCAGGACGATGCCACGACGGCAAACCGTTACGGCTACGGTTCCTATACGGCAACCGACAACTCGAACTGCTATGTCGCGAACAGCGCATCGTGTTTCGCTCAAACCTCCAGCATCTGGCAGATCACACCAGGCGTTTGGAAAGACCTGTACAAAGGCGATTACGGCAACCTGAGGGTCGGCGCGCAATACTCGTATACGCGGCGTAATGCGTTTTCCGATGCCAACGGAGTCAACCCGCACGCTGTGAACCATTCTGTGTTCACATCGTTCCGCTACTCGCCGTTCTAAGCGAAGGACAATATAAGAAAAAAAGGCACGCCGTAAGGCGTGCCTTTTTTTTAGAGACGAACACCTTACTTAGTCGCACGGAATAAAGCGCATTTTCCGTAATTTGCAGGGTTCTTGCGAGAATCCAGCATAGTAAGCCAACAACGTCTTTCCGGACAATTTTCTTTGCGACGCTTTGTGGCGCAAGAAAATTGATCCGGAACCAAGTGGTTTTATCAGTAAGCAGTTCGTCCTAGATTTCATTCCAACTTAATAACTTATATTTCCGCTGGGTCCCGTATCAAGCTTCGCTTTCTTCGAAAGCGAAGCTGTACGGGATGACAGCAGGGGTGGTCTGGTTAATCAAGAGCAACAGCCAGTATAAATAAAAACGCACTTTTTACCCGTTGAGTTTTCCGTAAGAAACGCTATAGTAAGAGTGTTATGACAAACATCGCGCAGCCACTTTTCTTGATTTCTCTGGCCCGCCGACGCGGCTAAAGCCGCACATGTTTTCACGCCTGTTTGTCAGGCTTTTCCACACAATTTGACATGTTGCCCAAGACACCCGAAGTGTGTCCGGGCGCCATCCGAACACAAAAACACCAGGAGAGAATTATGAACGTTAATGAACTTAAAGGCCAAACCATCGGCTTTCTGGCCTCGGGCGGTTTGGACAGCTGCACCATCACGCACTGGCTGACCGAAAACGGCGTCAAGGTCGTGTGCTTTACGGCCGATCTTGCGCAACCGGACGAAACGGATTTCGGCGCGATTGAGAAACGCATGAGGTCTTGCGGCGCGGTCGATTTCGTCGGCCTGCCGTTGCAAAAGGAAATCGCCGAGGCGGGTTTGAAGGGCATCCAGATCCAGTCCAACTATGAAAGCCGTTACTGGAATGTGTGCGGACTTGGGCGGCAGGTCACGACGGCTGGCGCGTTGCCTGCGGTGAAAAAGAAAGGCCTCAAGGTTCTTGCGCACGGCGCAACGGGACGCGGCAACGATCAGGTGAGGTTCCAGATCATCACCAATATGCTTGAGCCATCCATGGAAGTGTACGCGCCGTGGCGGGAGCAGGCCTTTCTCGACAGATTCGGGGGAAGGGCGCAAATGATAGATTATTGCGAACAGCACGGCTTGCCGATCAAGGCGACGCGCGAAAAGCCGTATTCGACGGACGCGAACCTTTTGGGCCTGACGCATGAGGCGGGCAAGCTGGAGTCGCTGGAATCGTCCGCGTACACCGTCACGCCCGAAATGGGCGTGTGGGCCAAGGACGCTCCGGACCAGCAGGAAACGTTTACCGTGCGGTTCGAAAAAGGTCGCCCCGCGATGATCAACGGCGAGCCTGTGGACGTGCTCAAGGCGTTTTTGATAGCGAACAAGATCGCGGGCAAGCACGGCGTGGGCATCGGGATGCACATGGTTGAAAACCGGTTCGTCGGCATCAAGTCGCGCGGCGTGTACGAACAGCCCGGCATGGAATTGCTCGGCACGTGCTATGGCCTGTTGTTGCAACTGATCCTCGACAGGCGGTCGCTCGATCTGTTTCAAAGCTTTGGCCAGACGTTCGCGAAGCAGGTCTATCAAAGCTATTACAACGACCTGTGCTCGCGCATGATCTTTGCGGCGGTGGACGAGGTTACGCAACTTGCCACGGGCACCGTGACGGTCAGCCTCTATAAGGGGGTGGTGACGTATATGTCGATCACCGACGCGCCGCACAACCTTTATTCCCTCGACAGCTCAATGGAGAAGGAAGGCTCGTTCGATCACGTGGATTCGGAAGGCTTCGTTCGCGTACTGGCGGTTCATGCCAAGGCGCTGGCGAAGGCGGGGATCGTGAAAACGGGAAAGTAATATGAACAGGACTGTCTTGCACCTTCATCTGATGCGACGACGAACGGGCTTTTGCGCCCGTGTCGCAAGATGAGGCGTGTCCCAAAGTAACGCTCACAACAACTCCTTTGCGAACGCGCGGCGCACCTCTGATGGAGAACCGCTCAACGTTATCGCTAAGGAGTTTTGTCATGTTGGAACCTCAAACGAAAAATTTGCCAGAAACCTATACGTTACGGCTTCTTGCGCCGCCTGACGTGCCGGCGGTGCTCGGACTTCAGCAAATCGTGATCGATCAATTCCCCGATGATCAGAAATACGACATTAGCCATAAAACAGCCGAGGATTTCGAACACAGGATGACCGCTTGGGGCAAAATGGTTGGCGTGTTTAAACAGGATTCGCAGCAGTTGGTCGCCTATGGAACTTTAGCGTTGCCAAAGGCGCAATGGCCCATTGGCGATTTGTGTTGTGCCGAATCTGTCTCGCCCTGCAAGCCCGAATTGTTGGCCGTTTTTCAAAACAATGCCGTGCATCCGAATTTTCGGGGAAAGGGCCTGCAAAAATGGATGCTGAAAGCCAAGGTGGATTTATGTCCGGCGTTGGGAAGACAGCACATCTTGGCCCAGATCATGTCGTATAATGTGCCGAGTTTGAAAAACTATTTGGGAATTGGTTCAGTAATCGTTCAAGCCAACATAACGCCGTTACGGAAATGCAGGATGGTGATTACGCACCTTAACCTTTATGGTCTCCCCTCAGTGCCGAAGGCGAAAGACAGCCTGCACGTTGATCCTGTCGCGAACTTTGACGCCTTGGCAAGGTTGCTCGATCAGGGATACAGGGGCGTTGCCTTGAAAAATGGAGTGGTACATTCACAAAAGAAAGGAGGGTTTTTGTTGAAGTTGGTAAGATGAAGTTGCACATAAAAAAACCGCCCGACATAGGGCGGCAAGGTTTCTTCTCAGAGGGGAAGGGTTATGTCACGACATCCTTGGCGGAAGGCACCGCCGGGGTTTCGGTCGCCGTTGCGCTTTCGCGCGGCATGCCGTTCGGGGACAAGCCCACGCGCATATAGGCCACCGAGGCGGCCGAGGGAAGCTGTGTCTGAACTTCGCCCGAGCCGTTATAGTATTCTGTAATCATGACTCCCGCTACGGGATCAAAGCGGAACGAGGGCGAAACGGGTTGAGTGGAAATCGGCGAAGGCGCGGCTTGCGGTTCAGGTTCTTTTCGCGTAGGCGCAACGCCTGCGCGCTGAAGTGCCGCAGCGGCAATCGGTGAGGTCAAGGTGTTTATAGGCTCGGCCATCGTTGTGTCTTTCGACGGATCGATTGCTTGTTTGGCGTAACCGCGTTTTTCTCAAAAGTTGTTGCGCTTAAAAAATATCCACGTCTTTTTATAATAGTCCATTTGATTGTGCTTGACAAGCCAATCGGCAGCGCTTTTCTCGAGAAAAGCGCTGGAAAACGCCGATTCGTTTACGCTTCGTTTACAAAGCGATAAAAACCCAAGCCGCGCGCACGTCTATGCGGTTATGGCGCGTTCAGCCATTTCAGCGCCGAGTCGCGGCGGCGCGTCGCCAGCGCATCGTGCAGGGCCGTGAAGATGCGCGTGATGGCGTTGTCGAACTGCCACGGCGCGTTGGCGAGAATGAGGCCCGATCCGTTTAGGCGGTCGTGGCGCGTTTCGTCGTTGAAGAGAAACTCGGCGTAAAAAAGACAGGGCAGCTTGAGCGCGGCCAGAGATTCGTGAAAGCGCCAGACCGCAGGCCGTTCCTTGACGGGGTACCAAACCATCACGCATGCTTGCGGCCATTTGTGCGCGCATGTGGCCAGAGCTTCTTGAAGGCGTTCAAATTCGTCCGTCGATTCAAAAGGCGGATCGATGAGCACAAGGCCGCGTTTTTCCTTGGGCGGCAGAAGCGCGCCGAGGGCTTCGTAGCCGTCGCGGCGATGCACGTGAACCTGTTTGTCGTTATGAAAAAGACGCTTCAATTCCTGCGAGTCTTCCGGATGCAGCTCGCACGCGATCAGGCGGTCTTGCCCGCGCAGCATGGCGCGGGTCAGCATCGGCGATCCTGGATAGCAAAGCCCGTCAGCGCCAAGGGACTTGACGATGTTCGCGTAAGCTTCGATCTCCGGCTCGGGCGTTTGCCGCAAAAGACGGCCTATGCCTTCTTCGTGTTCGCGGGTTTTTTGCGCGCGCGGATCGTTCAGGTCGTAGAGACCGCAGCCCGCGTGCGTATCCACAACGGCGAAAGGCGTTTCCTTGGCACGCAGGCGCTCAAGCGCGCACGTCAGGACGGCGTGCTTGACGACGTCGCAAACGTTTCCGGCATGATAGATGTGGCGGTAGTTCATGAAAGCTTTCGTGCGGCCAAGCCCAAAACATAAGGCTTGGGATGATAGCCGTCCAGATGATGAAGTCCGTCCGCCACACCGTCGGCATTCGCCGTCTCATTATATATGTCAACGACGCGGAGGCCGTGGACGGAGGCTTCGACGCTTAAACGCTCGTTGAAAGCGCGGATAACGTGAACAAGGGTTTTGGTGGTTTCGTCCGTCAACGTCGGATCGTGGCGGGCAAGCGCGTCGATATACGGCGCGGGAACGTTGATAAAGGTCATGTCGAGTCCCCTGGCTTTGGCCTCTTCCGTGACGTTGGCAACGTAGTTCTTGACGGTCGCCGTGATAATTCCGTCGAGCGGCGCGCCGCTTTTTTTGTGGTGCGCGATGATGCCTTCCGTGTGGCGGCAATCGATTTCGCCGACGGACATCAGGCAACGCATTCCCGTCGTCAGGCGGTCGAGCGTGTCGGTAAAAACCTGCCGATGAAGGTTGGGGACCTTTTGCGCCAGATGCCATGCCTTGCAGCCCATGACGAGATGCGGCTCGGCCACGGCGGCCCCACCGGCGACACAAAGCTCCGTATGCGCGTATGTGACGCAGTGGCTATCGCCGATCACGGCAGCGCGCGAGCTTGTTCCGGAAGGGAGAAATGGGTTGGAAGAATAATGATTTAAAAGACTTATGAGCAGATTACGGTAGGCCTGCGCGCTGAAGATTTTTTTGTCGGGTGATAGCGTTTTCGCGAAAGGGAAGCTTTCGGATTCGTTCAAATATGCCGCCGCGCGATCTGGCTTGCCGATGGTCCAGCCGTGCAAGGCCAGACGCACAAGAATATCGAATCTGTGGAAGGGCTGTAACCAAGGCTGCGCCAAAAGCTCTAGGCTGTAAGGGCCCCATGCGACTAGAGGGATCTTCATATAACGGAGGAGCGCCAGATTGTAATGCGTGTCGGATGAATGCGGGTTGAGGGCCAGCGCCTGTTCATACGATGCCTGGGCTCTTTCCAGAAGGCCTTGCTTGTAATAAAGGCTGCCCAAATTGTTGTGCGCATCGGGGTAGGCCGGTTGAATATCAAGCGCGCGCCTGAAGCATGATTCGGCATCTTTATAACGGTGCGACGCCAGAAAAACCGTGCCCAGATTGTTGTGCGCATCCACATAGGCGGGCAGGAGGCGAACGGCTTTTTCAAGATGCGCCAGCGCCTCAGGCAACCTGTTGTTGTCCTTGTAAATTTTGCCGATGTTGTTGTGGTAGTATGGGACGTTTTCGTTAATGGCGATGGCTTTGCCGATTAGGCGCTCTCCTTCGTCGGTCTGCCCCTTCATCGCCGCAAGGACGCCCAACAAATGAAGGCTGTCCGCGTGTCGCGTGTTGATCTTCAGGATACGCTTATAGCCGTCTTCGGCTTCAGTCAGGCGTCCCGCCCTGTGATGGCCGAGCGCGTCTTCGAAAAGCCTTGCAACCAGAGGGATCGGTTTTTGCGTTGTTCCGGCGGTCGCTTGTTTGGCCGTGATCCGCCGTTGTTTCCTGTTCATAAAAAAGATTCCGTGTGACGCGCTTTTGTCCGATGGCGATGTGGACCATTTTCCATGTAAAGCGGACGCGTAAAAGAGGCCAGAGAAAATATTTTTTACCCCAAGCGGAGGGTGGGCAATTTTTGCCGGACCGAAAAAGTTCCCCCTGCTTTTTGGTAGGCAAAAGTTGCCGGATCAAGACGTGTTTGGGCGCCCAAAGCGGCCTTTGCCAAGCCCGCCTTGATGAGCATCAAGCGCGCCCTTCTTAAAACCGATTCGCGAGAGATTTCACGTTGTTAAGGCGATGTTCATATTTAGGAATTATGGTTAACGCCACTAAAACCCGGCGGAAGGAGTCTGCCATGCAACTCGAAAGGAGTTCTAACTATGGCTATAGGTGATATTTCCTTAACCGCGTCCGCCCGCGCCAACTTGCTGTCGTTGCAAAACACGGCCAAGCTGCTCGGCACGACGCAGTCCCACTTGTCTTCGGGCAAGAAGGTTTCAAGCGCTCTCGACAACGCGACGGCGTTCTTCGCTTCGCAAGGATTCTTGAACAGCGCGAACGACCTTGCCGGCTTGAAAGACAGCATGGCCACGGCGCTGCAAACAATCAAAGCGGCTTCCGATGCCATCTCGTCGATCAAGACCATTGTTACCCAGCTTCAAGGTATTGCCAACTCGGCTTTGCAGACAACCGACGACTCCGTGCGCGCCGGTCTGGCTTCGCAGTACAACGGCCTGTTGACACAGCTTGACAGCCTCGCGAACGACGCGATCTTCAACGGTACCAACCTCGTGAACTCGGTTGTGTCCGAACTGAAGGTTATCTTCAACGCGAGCAACACGACCAGCCTGACGGTTGAGGGTCAAAACCTGAAATCCGGCGGTCTTGGCCTTGGTCAGGCCCAAAACAGCTTCGCCTCCGGTGCGCGCGCGCAATGGAACGTCAACGAGATGACGGTTACCAGCACGAACGCGAACGTGACGGGCGGGTACAGCGGGACGCTTGACCTG